>JBCBRU010000748.1:0-4139 GCA_039819565.1 Myxococcota bacterium
CCCTGGGCTTCGTTCAGAGCGAAGCCTGGGGCTGGTCAGATCCGCGCACCGTCGGCAGCCTCACCCTCGGGGCCGCGCTGCTCGTGGTCTTCTCCTTTCTCCAGCGGACGTCCTCGGCTCCGGTGGTGGACCCCGGTCTGTTTCGGCACCCGACCTTCGTCTGGGCCAACGTAGCTTCGGTGGCTCTCGGGCTGGCCTTTACGGCCATGTTTTTGGGTTCGATCCTCTTTCTCACTCAGGTTTGGGGGTGGTCGACCCTGGCCGCGGGGCTCGGGGTGTCGCCCGGCCCCACCCTCGTAGCTTTCGTCGCTCCCCGGTTGGGGAGTTTGGCGCGCCGCACCGGACAGAAACCGATGATATTGCTAGGGGGTCTCGTCTTCGCGGCGAGCGGGCTCCACCGCTACGTCTTTCTCGATCTCGAGCCCGACTATCTCATCGACTATCTGCCCTCGATGCTCCTCTCGAGCCTCGGTATCGCCCTCACTATCCCCCAACTTTCTTCCTCGATCGCTCAGTCTATTCCTTCCAGCCACCTCGGGGTGGGGACGGCCACGAATCAGGCGATTCGTCAGTTCGCCGGCACCTTTGGGGTAGCCTTGGCCATCGCCTTCGTAGGGGACGCGGCCTCGCCCACCGAAGCTATGTTGGGATTCAATCGGGTCTGGCTACTGATGGTGGGGAGCGGGGTGGCGACGACCCTCCTCGCTCTGCCCATTCGGCCTCGAACTTAGGCTCTGGGCTCGCCCTCATCTTCACCGGGGAGGTAGTGATCGAGGGCGCTCCCCACCGTGAGAGCCAGGGCGAAGGTCGTGAGCCAGCCGAGGGCGGCCGCCGCGAGGATGCCCACCCCGCGCGCCTCCGGGCCCACCCGGAGGACGCCGGTACCGCTGGCCGAGAGATAGAGCAGCGCAAGCAGAGCTGCATTGACGGACGCGGCGCGTAGGCCGACGCGGGAGAGAAAGGCGGGACGCAGTCGGCGACCCCGTCCCCGCGACTCGTAGAGAGCCGCGGCAAACACCCCGAGCCCGGCGCCGAAACACACTCCGAGAGGCCCGACCGCGCCGAGCAGAGCGTACTGAGAGGTTGCGCCCGCGGCTCCCCCCGCCAGCACGGCGAGGGCCCAGCGCAAGGCGGGACCCCAGTGGTGAAGACCGCGCTCGGACAGCGCCCCGAGGGCGGGCTCGAAGAGACGCGCATAGAACGAGCCGGCGTGAATCGAGCCCACCCGAGCCCGCACCGGGACGCTCCGAAGCTCCGTCCACTGCGGTTGCAGTTCTTCCCACTGGGCCGACTTGGGAGGGGCCGCCACCAACTTGCCGTCCCGGATTACGACCACGCGCTGCTCGAACTCCGCATCGGGGCGGGGACGAAGCTCGACGACATCGCCATCGAAGACCCTCTCCCCGGCCAGCGTGCGGAGCGGCGTCTCCTCAAACGCTTGGTCGTAGGGGATACGGGTGCCCTGAAAGGCGTACCCGTCGCTCGAGAACATTTCGAGCGATCCCACCCTCTTGCGGTAGCCAACCGGCTGACCCTGGCGAAGCAACAAGAACCACATCGGTGACGTCGACCGGACCGGCCCGGACAGGCTGTCGCGTGGATCTCGTCCAGTCAATGCGTCCACGCCCGTCGCGCGCGAAGGGACCATCTCGGGATCTCGACCCTCCGAGCAGATTCGTGCCCGCGACCCCGGCTCCGCCAAGCCGACCGAAAGCTTCGTTCTATCTAGTATCCCGACACGTTCGAAAAGAAGAGCTTGGAGGCCGGATCTGTGTCGGCCCCACCATGGCCTCGCACGCCGGCGAGTCTTCTGACCTTGATATCCCTCTGGCAGCCCAAGCGCGGCTTCGAGGCCGGAGAGAGGGCCTGCTCGTAGCGAGACGGCACGACCCCCGTGACTCACAGGTGGAGGGGCGGATCGGGGATAGGCTCGAGATCGGGGGGCGTCCACCCGGTGCGGGCCGCCTCCGAAGCGAGTCGCTCCTTGGAATAGTGCGTGAGCATCACGTTGGCATCGAGCAGCGGAGCGCTCTGGTCCAAGAACGCGGCTGCGTCGGGGGTGGCTCCGGCCCGAGCCATGAAGAGCCGCACCGCACGCAACCAGGCCTTCGTCATGGTGACATGAAACTTCGCTGCGTCGACGCCGTTCCGCTCGAGGAAGGAGAGCAATGCGTCCTGCATACGCTGGAAAGCCTCATCCTCGTCTTGGAGAGTGGAGAGGTAAACGTAGGCAAGGCGAAGATGTGCCCGGTGGTCGAAATCAGCGGGGACAACTTGCCCGGCCTCGAATGCGTCCCGAAAGTCGAGATCAGCGGTGGCGACCGGCATAGCTCGCGTCGTAGCACGGTCGTTCTCAGCGCGTACAGACCGCGGCGATTTTGCTCCTCGGCCGGCGCGCGCGTGCGCGTCACGAAGCCGAGGAACGCATGGCTCGCGCCTTCCGATACGGAATTCTCCCCATCGCAGCCGAAGCCACGACGACGTGGAGGGGCGGTACTTCGATGGCCTCGCGCCCGACCGCACCGCGGCGGATGACACGTCTCGCGATCTCGGCGACCCGAGCGAGGCTTCCCTCGCGGCCGCCCTTTCGCTGCTTCAGACGGATACTTGCCCCACCGAAAAAGCTTCGCCCCCGTCCTCATCGTCGCCCATCCCGCGAGAGGTCGAGAGCCGCTTGGTCCTCCGCTGATCAGCGGCGGGGCACCCGCGCATGCACATCTGCACCGTCGAGTTCGCCCGCTTCTTCTAGGGCCTGAGCCAGATCGAGCAAGACATCCTGACGAGAGCGGAGCATACGCTGGGCCACCGACAGAAAGTGGAGCAGGGTTGGCTCGGCACGAGCCCGCCCCGCGAGCTGCAGAGCGAGATCGGTGGCGCGATGGAGATCCGCCCCCGCCGCGAGAAGACTCCGGCGGTCGTCGAGATCCAAAGCGCGCTCGGCGGCCAGGCCCGCCACGGCGAGCATGATCTCGCTCTCGAGACGAGCGCGCTGAGCGTCGGTGCGGGGACGGCCCCGGGGGAGCTTCGGGGCCGCGACGATGCGGGTCTGCGGCCGCGGCCGCACGGAGACCCGCTCTACCTTTCGTCCCAGGAGCACCGCGAGCACCGCGTGACCGGCTTCGTGAAGCGCCTCGCGCGACGCGGCTTGCATTCTCGGAGGATACCCGAACCAAAGAGCGTCATCGAAGCCCGACCGCGACCTGGTGAGGCGCTGGCTAGGCGTTGACCCTATCGTCAACCCAGGCTGCCTGCCTCTCGAGACGGGACGGGCCCCCTCCGACGGCTAGCGCTCGCGGCCGTCCACTGCTAACGGTGCGTAGGCGGGCGTCCCCTCTCTATGAAAGACAGCATCCTCACGTCGGTCATTCTTCCGCTCAGCCTCTTCGTCATCATGCTGGGGATGGGCCTTTCTCTGGTGACGGACGACTTCGCTCGCGTGTTTCGACGTCCCAAGGCCTTCCTCATCGGGACCCTCAACCAGATCTTGCTTCTTCCCATTCTAGGCTTTGGGATCGCGCTAGGCCTCGGGCTCGAGCCTGCTTTCGCGGTGGGACTGATCCTCATCGCGGCCTGTCCTGGGGGCGTCACTTCGAACCTCATCACCCACGTGGCGCGTGGGGACACCGCTCTGTCCATCAGCCTCACCGCCGTGAATAGCTTCATCACCGTGTTCTCCATCCCGCTGATCGTGAGCCTCGCCCTCGCGACCTTCATGAGTGGGGGTTCGATCCAGCTCCCTATCATCGAGACGGTGGCCAAGATCTTCGGCATCACCATTCTGCCCGTGTCGATCGGCATGCTGCTTCGGGCCCGCGCCCCCGGGTTCGCTCAGGTCATGGAGGGCCCGGTGCGGACGGCGTCCACGGCCCTCTTCGTGCTGATAGTCGTGGGTATCATCGCCGCCAATATCGATCTCCTCCGCACTCACCTGCCGCGGATGCTCGGGGTCTTGATGCTCCTCAACGTATCCACGATGCTCCTGGGCTTTTCGATGTCCCGGCTCGGTGGGCTCAACCTTCGCGAAGCCATCTCCATTACCATCGAGTCCGGCATTCAGAACGGAACCTTGGCCATCGTCATCGCGACCTCCCTCCTCCACCGCGGCGACCTCGCGCTCCCGGGGGCCTGCTATGGACTCG
>JBCBRU010000749.1:0-4120 GCA_039819565.1 Myxococcota bacterium
TCGGTTTCCGATGTTTCTGACCTTCGGGGTGGCCATCTGGCTTGGAACCCAGGCTGCGACAATCATGGACGTGCGCCCGTAGCTGACGAGAGGGAGGGTGAGTCCCTTGGTCGGCAACAGAGCGACCGCCACTCCCATGTTGATCGCAGCCTGGGTTCCAAGCCAGATGGCCACCCCGAAGGTCAGAAACATCGGAAACCGACAGGGGAGCCGGGTCGCCACCCACAAGCTGCGGCCCACGAGGACCGTAAAGGCCCCGAGCACCGCCGTCGCGCCCAGGAAACCGAGCTCCTGGCCGATGGTCGCGAACACGAAGTCGGTATGAGGTTCGGGAAGAAAGAAGAGCTTCTGACTCCCCTGTCCGAGGCCCGTTCCGAACACCTGACCAGACCCAAACGCCAAGAGCGACTGGTAGATGTGATAGCCGGCACCCGTGGGATCCGACTCTGGGGCCAGAAAGACCTGGAATCGGCGGCGCGCGTGGGGGTACCGCTCGAGATAGAACATCACGAAGGGCACCACCGCGAGCACCGCCATGACGAGATAGGCGCTCCGAGTCCCGGCAACGAAGAGCATCGCCCCCAGGGTGGCGTACACCACCGCGCTGGTCCCCAGATCTGGCTGCTTGAACAGAAGCAGGACGAGCAGGCTAACGACGAGAACGTGAGGCACAAAGCCTACCGAAAAGGTCGAAGCGCGCTCTCTCTTCTTGGCCAGGGAGTGGGCCAAGTACACGACCACGGCGAGCTTGGCGATCTCCGCCGGTTGCATTCGGATCGGCCCCACCAGGAGCCATCGGGTGGCCCCATTCGCAGACCGCCCCAGAGGGCTAGCCACAGTGAGGAAAAGAAGCACGAAGGCCACCGCCAGGAGGGGATACGCGGCGGCGCTCCACCGTTCGAGGGGAACGCGTCCCACGACATAGATGACGACGAGACTCACCCCAATGGCTTGGAGATGGCGCAGCAAGAACAGACTCGGGTCACCAAAGCGCTCAGCCGCGAGCACCGCGCTGCCGCTGTACACGGCTGCCACCCCCACCGCGAGAAGGAAAGCCACACTCCCCGCGAGCCATGGATCAACCCTCTGGCCGAGCTCTGCCGGCGACAACCCCTCCGGCTGCGGCATCATGGTTGGAGCGTCTTCTACGCCTCTCATCTCTCTACCCACTCCTCTCGCGCGAGCCGCGCGAAACGCTCTCCTCGGTCGACATAGCTTCGAAACTGATCGAAGGACGCACAGGCCGGTGCGAGGAGGACACATTGACCTTGGCGTGCCTCCGCCCGAGCCCACGCGATCGCGCGCTCGAGCGTCTTGCATTCCTGGACCGGCACGACGCCCGCGAAGGCCTTGCCTACGATGGGAGCGGCCTCGCCGATCGAGAGTACGCGCGTCACCCGACCCCGACAGGCTTCCACGAGCGGGCCCCAAGCCCCGCCCTTGTCTTTCCCGCCGGCGATGAGAAGGGTCGACGCAGGCATAGCCAAGACCGCAGTGATCGCGGAGGCCACGTTAGTGGCCTTCGAGTCGTCATACCAGCGGACTCCACCCGCCTCGTGAACCAGCTGAAGGCGGTGCGGCAACCCTGCGAAGCTCGACAGGACCGTTTGCACCCCGTCGAGGGTAGCCCCAAGGCTTGTCGCCGCCTCCAGGGCAGCCGCGGCGTTCTCCAAGTTGTGGGGTCCGAGCAGCCCTGGCGCACTCACCTCGATGGTTCGACCCTCGTATCGGAGGTGCTGCTCTTCGATGCGTGTCCCCGCCTGACCGGCCCCGAGGTCCCGTCCGAACCATCGCTTCTTCGCCGTCGACGACAGCTTCTCCGTCCACCGCGCCACCACGGGATCCGCGGCGTTCGCAATGACGGTGCCTGCAGAAGGGACCCGCTCGTGAAGGCGAGCCTTCGCGCGGGCGTACGCTTCGAGATCCGAATAGCGATCTAGGTGATCTGGCTGGATGTTCAGCCACACTCCGACCTGAAAGCTCGCGTCTACGATGGACTCCAGCTGATAGGAGCTGAGCTCGACCACCCCCACGTCCGCATCACCGGGCTGCCGGGCCAGCTCCGACAGCGGGGTGCCAAAGTTGCCTCCTACGAAAGGGCGCTTTCCCGAGGCGCGGAGCATCTCCCCAGCAAGGGCGGTGGTCGTCGACTTCCCGTTCGTGCCGGTGATGCCTAAGAGGGGAATGTCGATGCACCAACTGGCCAGCTCGACCTCACCGACCAGACGGTCCTCCAGCGCCGCGCGAGAGAGTTCCCGACGGACGCGCGGAACCCCGGGGCTGAGCACCACGAGCTCGGCGGCATCAATGACCTCCTGCCGAAATAAAGCGACGGGCCGTCCGTCCGGACCGGGTTCGAGACCGTCGCGGGCCCGATCGTCGACGAGCCGTACACGCGCTCCTCGCCCCGCAAGAAGAGCTGCGGCCGAGCGACCGCTCCGCCCTGCGCCCACGACCACCGCCTCGAAAGAGGTCTCGGCCCGAAAAAGGGCCCGTGCTTGGGCGCGAGGCGGCGTCATCCGGCTAGCGAAGCTTCAGCGTGGCCAAGCCCGCCAAAGCCAAGAGCACCGCAACGATCCAAAATCGTACGATCACCTTGGGCTCCGGCCAGCCGGCCAGCTCGAAATGGTGGTGAAGGGGCGCCATCCGAAAGATGCGCTTCTTGCGGAGCTTATACGAGCCCACCTGCAGGATGACCGACACCGCCTCGGCGAGGAAGATGCCGTGAACGATCATGCTAACGAGCTCGTTCTTGGTGACGACGGCGAGAGCGCCCAGAGCGCCCCCGAGCGCGAGAGACCCCACGTCGCCCATAAACACCTCCGCGGGATGGGCGTTGTACCAGAGAAAGCCGAGCCCGGCTCCGCACAGCGCGGCGCAGAACACAGCGATCTCGGCCGCTCCCGGGGTGAAGGGGATTCCGAGATAGTCCGCCAGGTTGAAGCCGGAGAGGACCGAACCGCTCGCGTAGGCCAAGACCAAGAAGACCCCCGAGCTGATCACGGTGGGGACGATGGCGAGACCGTCCAGGCCGTCCGTAAGGTTGACAGCGTTGCTGGTACCCATCAGCACGAGAAGGCCAAAAGGAAGATAGAGAACGCCTATGTTGGGGCTAAAAACCGTAGGCTTCACGAAAGGCAGAGCCAAGCTCGCGTCGTACGGCGTCGCCCAAAACAGGTACCCCAGAGCCAAGGCCCCGAAGGCCGCCTGAGCGAGGAGCTTGTACTTCCCCGGGAGTCCCTTCGTGTTCTTCAAGGCAACCTTACGATAGTCGTCGACGAAGCCTACGAGACCGTAGCCAAGAAGCACGATGAGAACGAACCAGAGATAGGCGTTTCCGAGGTTCGCCCACAGGAGGGTAGGAACGACGGCGCAGAAAAGAATGAGCGTGCCGCCCATGGTGGGAGTTCCCTGTTTCTTCTCGTGGGTGGCAGGACCGTCCTCCCGGACCTCCTGGCCGACCTTGATACGGCGCAGCCAACGAATGAAGGTAGGTCCGAGCCAAATGGAGAGAAGCAAGCTAAACAGCGCGGAGAGAAGCATTCGCGATGAGGGATAGCGGAAGACGTTCACCCCCAAGACCTCGTAGAGGAACCAATAAAGCATCAGTCACCTCCCTCGATGTGAGCGATGATGCGTTCCATACGACTGCCTCTGGAGCCCTTCACCAAAACGACGTCTCCAGGGCGGATTCTTTCCACCAGCCAATGCGCGAGGGCATCGAAGTCCTCTGCCTCGTGGCGACGCTCCTGGGCCCCGGACGCCGCCACCAGCGGCGAAGCTCCGGATCCGAAACCGGCCACCACCACCGCTCCCGCTCGAGCCAGGGCCTGGCCTGCCTCTGCGTGACCGCTCTCGGAGTGCTGACCGAGCTCGTGCATCTCTCCCGCGGCCACGACGAGGCGCCGTGGTCCCGCCCACGCCCGAGCTGTCTCGGCGGACGCCGCGAACGAAGCCGGGTTCGCGTTGTAACTATCGTCGATGACCGTCACCCCTCGGATGTCCCGGACCGAGAAGCGACCTCCGATGTCCCCAAGCCGAGCCAAGCCCTCGGCCGCGCGCTCCGGCGCGGGGGGTGGAGCCAGGACTTGGGCCGCCGCCCACGCGCCCGTAGCGTTCA
>JBCBRU010000750.1:0-4108 GCA_039819565.1 Myxococcota bacterium
TCTGGGCCTGCTCTCGAGGTCCGAGTGGCACCCGAGACCGGCTCGCCTCCCGAGAGCGCTCGCTCAGCGCTCTCGGGGCTCAATGAACGTCGTCGCTCTCGATCTCGTCGACGATGGCGCTGATGTGCTCGACGTTGACGACCCGTAGCTGGTCGTCCCAGGGAACGGTGAGGCCCTTTCCCTTTGGAAAGAGGACCTTCGCCCCTTCAGGAATGCCCGAGACGTTGGCCCCAAATCCTTCTTCATCGTCCGCTTCCGCTCGGGCCACTTCGATGACCTCGCCGTAGTCGGCCTCGGCGATGGCGTCCTTGGCGCCCGCAGGAAGGAACAGGCCGCCAGTGGTGCGGTCCTCGCTCTTTTCGATACGCACCAGCACTCTTAGCCCGAGGGGCTTGACGTGCCGCCGAAGGGGATCTCCTCCATCCATCTAGCGGGTCCCTATCATGCGGGCTCGTCGAGGAAATAGTTGAAGTGAACAGCCTCCTCTTCATGAAGGATGTCGTAGGCATGCGCGGCGGACCGCGCCTCGAAGAGGCGAGCGCTGACGTCGGTGTCCATGCCCACGGTGCGCGCCAAGGTCGCGAGGACCTCCAAGTGCCTCTGTCGCTGTCCGGGAGGCGTGGCCAGAAGCACCATGCAATGCACGGGGCGCCCGTCCGGAGTGTCAAAGCCGAGACCTTCGTGACTGATGGCCATGACGCCATACATCCGCTTCATGTCCGGAAGCTCGCCGTGGGGAATGGCGAGGCCTCCCCCAAGACAGGTCGAGATCTCCTCTTCGCGATGCAGAACGGATTGCGCAAGCTCTTCTCGGCTCACGCTCAGGTGATTGGAACGAACGAGAAGGTCCACCAACTTGCGGATCGCCTCCTCCTTGCTGCCCGCCTCGAAACCGGTCGTGATGTTCTCCTCTTGGAGAAAATCGAGGAGACGCTGGCGGTCCATCCCTGCCTCGCCGGAACGGGCCAGAGCGTGACGGGTCAAGAGAGGACCCACGAGCTCGTTGGCGGTGACGGCGGTGAGGACCGCCGCGGAGAAGAGCGACTGAAAGCTCGCGAAGGCGGGCTCGTCCTGCACGAGCAGCACGAGGCCGATCGCCACCCCCGCTTGGGGCACCAGAGCTAGGCCCAGATTGCGCTGAACGTTACGCGTCGCCCCCACCAAAGCCATGGCGGAGCGAGCCGCGAGGATCTTTCCCAACACCCGCGCCGCGAAGAACAGGGCGGCCAGCGCCCCCACGAGCTCCACGGACTCCAGCTCCAGGTGCATCCCCGCGAGCGTAAAAAAGACGGTCAGGATGACCGGTACGAAGTCTTCGAAAAAGGCGTCGATGAGATCCGAGCGCTCCGGCGTCAGATTGGCTTGCACCACGCCGAGCGCGAGGCAGCTCAGGAGGGGGCTGACCCCGAGGCGCATCGACAGCCCTACCGACAACAGGAGGGCGAGCACCGCGGCCGTGGTCAGCTGCTCTCGGTTGCGAATGAGGCGCATGGCCAACCACATCCCCACCGCCAAGGCGGCTCCGATCAACACCGCCACCACGATCTTGATGATCGGCTGCTCGATTCGCGCGACCCCCGAGATGTCGGCGACCGCGAAGGCGTGGGCCACCTCGAAGAGGAAGATGCAAGCGAGGTTGTTGAGGGCGACGGCGGCGATGAGGGTCTTGACGAAGACCCCTCGAGCCCGGGTCTCCCGCACCAGGGCCACGATGGTGGCGGGAGCGGTGGCGATGGCCACGGTGGCGAAGAGTACGGCCTCGGCCCCGGAACGGTAGCCGATGAGCCAGATCGAGAGCCCCACCAAGAGCGGCGTCAACGTGACTTCGGCGAGAAGGAGCACCACGAGACGACGACCTGCGTTGCGAAGCCGCTGAAGGTTGAGATGCGCGCCGACCGTGACCGCGATAAGACCGAGCGCGAAATCGGTGAGAGGGTCGAGGCCGTGCAGGTCCTCCCGACCCACCACCTCGAGACCACTCCGGCCGACAAAGACCCCCACCAGCACCTGCCCGGTAATGCTGGGAAGTCCCACCCGTTTGGCCAGGCTTCCCCCCACGGTGCCGGCGATGAGCACGATGGCCAGGGTCAGCAGAGGCCCCGCCTCACTCAATAGACTGCTCGCCTCGTGCACGTGCGGGGACACTACCTCAGGTCCGTTCGTAGGGAGCGGGGGGATGAGCGACCTGGTCGTTTCCGCGTCGCCACGATATTTCGTCGCAAGAGCGGAAAGGATGGCCGTTCACGCGAAAGCTCGGCGGCATTGACGCCCTCGGCGTCCCCCCTCACCTTGGGTACGATGTCTCCCGGGACAGCTGCGCTTCTGACCGTCATGACCGCCGCGACGCCTCCAACCCCCGTTTTCGTGGACGTCTCGGCCGCGCAAGGGCTCCTTGCGGAGGGCGCTCGGGTGCTCGACGCGCGGGGCGGGAAAGCCCGGGCGCCCTTCCTGCCGGGTGCGGTGCCCACGAGCTGGACCGATGTTCGGGCAGGCCTGCTTCGCGTGGGACGCTTGGGGCGTCCTGAGGAAGCTCGCGAGCACTACGCAGGGCGGGGGGTCGACATCGAACGCCCCGTCCTCGTGTACGGGGGAGCCGACGAGGGTTGGGGAGAGGAAGGACGCATCTGGTGGGACCTTCGGTATCTCGGCCATCCGCAGGTCTTCATCCTCAACGGCGGGGTGAAGGCGTGGGTCCAAGCCGGGGGACGCACCGCGCAGACGGCCTCAGGTCCACTTCCGGGGCGCTTCCCGGCTCTCGCCCTTCGGGCCGACCTCCGAACCGAGCACGCCGAGCTCGTCGAAGCTTCGGAGTCTCGGACGCTGCTCGACGCGCGCACTCCGGATGAATTCGGGGGAGCTACTCCCTTTTTATCCCCGCGAGGCGGCCATATCCCGGGCGCTCGCAACCTCCACTGGAAAGACCTCCTTGCTGAGGACGGCCGGCTCCGTTCGGAGGGTGACCTGCGTCTCGTGCTCGGAGAGCTCGAAGACTCCGTGGCCGTCTACTGTACGGGCGGGGTTCGGTCCGCATTCGTAGTTGCGGTACTGACCCATCTCGGCGAGACCGCCAAGAACTACGACGGTTCTTGGTGGGACTGGTCGGCTCGCGAAGAGCTCCCCGTCGAGTGAACCGCGGGGCGCGAAGCCTTGACGGGCGAGGCGAGCCGACGGGTCTGGGGGTAGGGGTAGATGTCGGGAATCTCTCCGGCGGCCAGCCGCTTCTGCATCTTCCGCCACCACGCCACCGTGAATAGGTCCGAGTGGTGGTCTTCGAAGACCTTGCGGAGCTTGGGCGTCCCCCACAGAAAGTACCGCAGCTCCTCGGGGAAGATATCTCTCTCGTCGGCCACCACCGACGGTTCGGCGCCGAAGCCGTCCCCTTGGGGCATGGCTTTGAAGCGACACTCCGACAGGGGCACGATCTCGTCGTAGTCATAGAAGACGACCCGGCCCCGTCGGGTGACGCCGAAGTTCTTGACGAGGAGATCGCCCGGGAACAGGCCCACCGCGGCGAGGTCCTTGATCGAGTGCCCGTGGTCGATGACCGCCTCGAAGGCGAGTTCGTCCTCGACCTCGTGCACGTACAGATTCAGGGGCGCCACCCGTCGCTCGATGTAGAGATGCTCGATGATGATCTCGTCCCCCTCTTCCCGCACCACCATCGCGCACTCCTCGAGGAGCTCCTTGAGCACCGCCTCGGAGAAGCGCTTGCGGGGAAAGCGCATGCGCTCATACTCCTGCGCGTCCACCAGGCGACCGGCCCGGTCGTGATCGTGCACCAGCTTATAGGTCTGGCGGACGCGCTCTCGGGTGGTGGTCTTGGGAGCTGCGAACTTATCGCGAATGACCTTGAAGACCAGGTGGTAGGAGGGAAGCAGAAACACCGCCATCACCATGCCTTTGGCTCCCGGCGCGACCTCGAATCGCTCTGTGGACTGCTCGAGATGACGATAGAGTCCGCGGTAGCGCACCGTCTTCAGCTTTACCCGCTCCTACTTCCTCGCAGATATCGAGCGACCCATGGAGCTCGTGGGTTTCGTTCGGTCCCTGCTCCCGGGAAAGCCCCTCGAGGAACTCTACATCAGCCTCGGCTTCGTCAAACACGGCA
>JBCBRU010000751.1:0-4093 GCA_039819565.1 Myxococcota bacterium
ACCTGATGAGCCCTTCCGCGGGGCTTTCAGGCCAAGCCCGGAGCGTAGTCTCGGATACGTTGGACGAAGTCGCCCAGCTTCACCGGTCTTGTCGAGGCTCGAGTAGAAGTCCGGGAACTCCTGGATGGTCGCCTCGATTCGCCGCTGAAGCTGGGCGACTTCGTCCAACGTATCCGAGACTACGCTCCGGGCTTGGCCTGAAAGCCCCGCGGAAGGGCTCATCAGGTAGCGGTAGCTCTCGACCACGCTATCCACCACGAGATCGTTCTTGGTCTTGGTTTCGGCCCCTTGGGATGGGTTGGCCCCGAATAGCTCTCGATAGAAATCCATCGGGTTCCGAGTGGGGGTCACAGAGCGGTTGGATCCTCGGTAGGAGCGGTTGAACTCGACCTGATCGTTGATGTTCAGCACCGTGTTCCCGCAGGAGAAGATATCGAGGTCCGGTTTGGCATCGGTCTGCGAGTATAGGAAGTAGTCCAGGGAAGGGCCCCCGGCGATCCGATCGGCCCGAAAGGGGCGTTGCGCAATCGTGAGGTGGGGGAGCATTCGCTCGTGGTTTCCGCCTCCCTCACCGACATAGTCCGGGTAGGAAGCCATGAAGTGAGTGAGTCGACCGTTCTCCTGGTAGGTCCTGAGGGGGGCCATCTCGGGCACGCTCAGATCTTGGAGTTCCGTCGGACAACCCAGGCCGAAGAAGCAGGTGATGTAGTTGTAGAGTTGCCCGGCGTTCTGAGCGAAGGCCTGGGTGCCCATGAGTTCCTCGCAGAGAGGGAGGCCGATGATGGTAGCGCCGGCTCCTCGCAGGAAGGCGCGACGCGTTGAGGGATTCCGTTGCAGCATGCGTATCTCTTTCGTGGGCACGTAGGCCTAGGGCGTGAAGTAGCGGCTCGTGGCGATGCCCACGGTCAGCTCACGGATGTCGAACTGGCTTTCCCGGAAGATAGACTCTAGGCGGGAGAGCTCGCACTGATGTGCGGCGTCGGTGGCTAGCGCCACCCGGGCCAGGGCGTGAGACAAGCGTCGTTGCACGATGCATCGAACCAACTCGTCGCTGCGAGCGAGCAGATCGCTAAAGGCGTAGACGTCCTCGAAAGGGAACTCTTGGCCGTCGACGCCGAATGTTCCGTCGTCCCGCAGGACGTTGCCCCACTCGTCCTCGGTCTTGAGCTCCCCGATAGGACCGAACATCTCAAGGGCGTAGCCTGGCGCGTCGAGCATGACATGGCATCCTGCGCACGGTCCCTGCTCGTGGTCCGCGAGGCGTTCCCGCTGGCTCGCGTCTTCGGGAAACTTGGCTTGGTCGATCGGCGTCACCGCCGCGGGGATGGGAATATCTCTACAGAGGACGTGCTCGTTGACGAAGACGCCGCGGTCCACGATCGACTTCGACTCGATCTTCAGGGTGAGTGCGGCCAGCGCCGGGGTGGTGAGGAGGCCCGTGCGTTTGGCGACCGAGCTGAGGTCCATCATGGCTCCGCCGGCTGCCGGCGTCAGCCGGGGCTCGCCGTAGATCCAAGCCGTCTCGGGGCGCACGAAGGCGCGCCGGTCCAGAAACGCACGCACGAACGGTTGCTCCTCCTCGAAGACTAGGGTCCGTAGATAGATCTCAACGTCTTCTCGCAAAGCGTCGTTCGTGGCCAGTGTGTACTCTGGGTAGCCCTCGCTCGTGAGATCGATGGTGGAGTCCAGCCGATCCAGGTTGAGCCAGTCGTAGTAAAACTCCTCGAGTCCGAGGGAAACCTTGCCGTCTCGTAGCTGCCCCCGCACGAACCTTTCGACTCCGGCTCGAGTGTCGAGCTCGCCGGCCTGAGCGGCGCCGAGCACCGCGGGATGGTTGGGCTCATTGAAGAGGAGGAGGGAAATCCGCTGCGCTCGCTCACGGCCGACGTCTCCGCTGCCGTCACTGGCCACCATGATGAAGAGGGGGGAGGCCAGGATGGCCTCGGTCACGGTGCGCGCCCCCTCCAAGGGGTTCATCCCCAACCCCGCGGCCTCTTCGTAGACCTGCACGTAGATCGCGATCTCCTCGGACGAGGGGGCGCGCCCGAGGGCTCGGCTGAGGGCCCGGGTTACGAAGCCGCTGCGGCACTCCGCCGTGGCTTCCTCGCACCCGTTGCTGAGGTCTTCGAAGAAAGCCTGGAAGTTCATGTCCTGTGCAATCTTGGCGGCGAACTCGATCAGGCGGAGGGTGAAGACCCGACCGGTTCGAAGACCAAAGTCCACGTTCGTGATCGTCTTGTCCCGGAGAAGGGCGGGAAGGCCCTGTCGCAGATCTTCTCTTGAGACCCGGTATCCCGTGAATCGCTCCACCGCCTGTCGGTAGGAGAGGTTCGTGAGGCGCCGAAGGTCGGGCATGGGGTTGTCGTCGCCCGTGCATACCTGCCCGAGGGTGTCGACGACCTTCGTAGTGGTGGGGAGCTCCGGAGCCGTCGTGCCGCCATCGGGTCCCTCAGGTCTCATCATCGAGGCTCCGGCATCCGGACTTTGACTCGGAGTCCCGGCATCGGCGCTCGCCGCAACGAGCGGGCGGGTGAACTCGACGCGACTCGAGCACCCCCCCACGCTGACGGCCCAGATGACGAACGACGTCGCTCCGAGGGTCCGCAGACGCGGCTCCCTAATCGGTTGAAGGGCAGTGGCCATGGCCCCAGAGCGGAGCAAATTCTGATCCCTGACGGAGACTCCTGAGAAATCTCACCAGCGGCGCAAAAGATGGTGACCCAAGCCCCCTAGGCCTGGGGCCTGGACCCTCGACCTATCGAGCGAATAGATCGGACGATCGGAGGATATTCACGACACCTCCCTATCTGTACCCAGAAGAAGAATATCCGGAGCGTGGCCTCGCCGGAATGAGTGTGACCTCGACAGGCTCCGCCTGGTCTCGATATATGGGCATCCTCGCCGGAGCTTTCGACTCAAGTCTCCAGGGCCTCGATGAGGGCGTCGCGATAGCGAGCGCTGACCCGAACCTCCCGACCATCCGTCATCACCGCGGTGGTCCAGCCTCGTTCGACGGTGCGGATCTCCCGAACCGCGCTGACCCGGAGAATGGCCGACCGGTGGACACGGACGAAGTCTCGCCTCGGCAGGCGCGCTTCGAGGGCTACGAGCTGAATCCGATGGAGGTCGGTACCTTCTCGATGGTGGACCTCGACATAGTTACCCGCCGAGGACAGCCAAAGCACCTCCTCGATCGGCAGAACGCGTATGGATCCCACCGAGCGTAGCAGCAGCCGATGGAGCGGTCGGCGAGGGTTTTCGAGATAGTCGAGGGCTTCCCCAACCGCATCCGTAGTGTCCCGGTCTTGGACGGTCAGGAGCTGCTCGACCCGTTGCAGCGTGCGTCCCAGACGCTCGTCGTCGAAGGGCTTGAGGAGATAGTCGACCGCGCACAGATCGAAGGCCGCGACGGCGTATTGGTCATACGCGGTCACGAACACGACCAGCGGGCTTTGGCTCAGCTTCGCCATCTCCCGCGCCGCTCTCAGTCCGAGCATCCCGGGCATCTGAACGTCCAGGAACACCACGTCGACGGTCAGGTTTCGGGCGGCCTCGAGGGCCGCCTCGCCGGAGTCTGCCTCGGCGGCCACCGACCACCGTGGCTGTTGTTCGAGGGCCGAGCGCAGGTTTCTCCGCGCGATGGCCTCGTCATCGACGACGAGTGCAGCGAAAGTTCTCATGCTTCAGGCCCTTCGTCCGGGAGTCGTACCCACGCTGTGTATCGCTCATCGGAAGCGCCGCAGTGAAGCTCCGCGTCGCCTCCATAGAGGAGCTCGAGGCGACGCTCGAGGTCTCCGAGCGCGATACCCAGTCCCGCGGGCCGCGCTCCATTCGCAGACCGGGTGTTGCTCACCTCGAAGCGTAGCTGGTTGCGTTCGCGTTTGACTCGGACCTCGATCGAGACCGCGCCCGGCGTCAGGCTCACCTCATGAGTGAAGACGTTCTCGATCAGAGCCTGAAGCACAAAAGGGGGGCATTCGCTGGAGTGTGTCGAGGATTCAACGTCCAGATCGACGTGAAACCGGTCGCCAAATCGCAGCTTCTGAAGGGCGATGTATCGACCCACGAAGTCGAGCTCCTCCCGCACGCTCAC
>JBCBRU010000752.1:0-4082 GCA_039819565.1 Myxococcota bacterium
CATCGAAGGCCACGACTTGCTTAGCCCCGAGGATCCGAGCCACCAGCCCCTCCGTCTCGCGTCGAAACGCGAGCATGGCGCGGTCGTCATCGAGGTCGTTGACCGAGGTGGGAGAGGTCACGAGCTCGAAGCCGTTCCGGTCGAGGCGCGGCGGCGAGGGCCAGGCGCGAGCATTCTCGATGGTCACCCCCTTACGCTCCGTCGCGAAAAGGACTCTCGGAGCGCCCCCCGTCAGGGCCGCGCTCTCGAAGCGGGGCTTTTCGCCGGAGATCGGGGGGACGATGAACTCGAGGGCTCCGGTGGTGTTCCGATAGATGCTCCGGGGTGCGGGTGGGGCCAAGGTGTCGGGGACAGCGGCGGTGGTCATCGAAGTGACTCCTTTCGAGCCTAAGCTACGGCGGCTCACTCCGATGGAAATGGGTGGATTTAGGGGAGCACTTCGTCGATTTCCGATGAAATGGACGCCCGGTTCGATGACCTCGAGGTCTTCGCGGCGGTGCACCGCGCCGGCTCCTTGAGCGCCGCCGCCCGCGAGCTTCGCCGATCCCCCAGCGCCGTCACCCGCGCCCTGGAGCGGCTCGAGTCGGAGCTCGGGGCCCGGCTCTTTCATCGTTCGACGCGCTCGGTCGCCCTGACCGACGAAGGGCGACGCTTCGTGCCCCACGCGGAGGCTCTGCGCACCGCTCTCGCCCGAGCCGAGGCGGACCTCGGCCAGTCGGCCCAGCGGGTGCAAGGTACTTTGCGCCTCACGGTGTCCGCGACGTTCGCGCGTCTCTACTTGGCCCCGGTGGTGGCGGAGCTTCGAGCTCAACATCCCGAGCTCGAGCTCGAGCTCCTCCTCACGGATCAGGTCGTGGATCTCGTGGAGGCGGGACTCGACGCTGGGATCCGCATCGGCCCCCTGAACGACTCGTCCCTATCCGCGGTGCGGCTTTCCACGGACCGCCGGCGGGTGGTGGCCGCCCCCGCGCTCCTCGCCCGAGAGGGGATCCCTTCGCGGCCCGAGGAGCTTAGCAAGATGTCTTGCCTTACCATCGGGGGGCGGGAGCGGTGGCTCTTTCGAGGCGGCGAGGAGGTCCGGGTGAACGGACGGATGAACACGAACCTCGGAGACTTCCTGCTCGAGGGAGCGCGGGCGGGCATCGGCTTCGCGTTCCTGGCTGACTGGCTGACCGGGCCCTCGCTGCGCGCCGGGGAGCTGGTCTCGGTGCTCGAGCCCTACACCTCGACCGAGGAGAGCGCCGTCTCCATCGTGACCCCCACGCGGCTGGGGCGGCCGGCCCGGGTGCAGGCCCTCTTGGCGGCCGCCCGGAGACACTTCGTCCCGCCCCCGTGGACGCGGGTATCGTGAGGCTGACCTCTTGCTTCGCTCGACTCGAACATCTCGGGAGGAGCCGGCGGCTTCGTCGAACGACCACGCGGCGAGATCCATCGCCCGGCGGGGCGGCTCACAATTCACGTGACAGGGGACTAGGGGACCTCGCCGCCGCGTTCTCGAACCGCCGCTTCGAAGCCGGCTTCGTCGACGATCTCGACCCCGAGCTTTCGGGCCTTCTGCGCCTTGCTGGAGGTGCTGCTCGCGTCGGCGAGGACCAGGTAGGAGAGGCCTTTTTTGACGCCTGAGGCCACCGTGCCCCCCTGCGTCTCCACGATCTGAGCGAGGACCTTTCGCGGGCGTCCGTGGCTCCCGCTGAAGCAGAAGCTCAGCCCCGCGAGGGGCCCGCCGTCGTCCGGCCGGACGGGCTGAACTCCGACCTCTTCCAGGCGCCGGATCTCTTCGAGGCGGCCCTTTAGACCCGAGATGATCTTGTCCGCCTTGATGGCCCCGAGCCCGTCGATCTCGGCCAGAGCCTCCGGTCCTCGCTCGAGCACCTCGTCCACCGTGGACAGGCCGGCGCCGGCGAGGAGCTTGCCGGTCTCCTTCGACACCGCGGGGATGCCGAGGGCCGCCACGAAGACCGGAAAGGGGATCTCCATCTTGGCCCGGAGGGGCCCTACGAGCTTGTTCGCGGTGTCCTCGCCGTACCCATGGAGGGCGCTGATGTCCTCGACGCTGAGGCGGTAGAGATCCGCCGGCTCCTTGACCAAGCCCTCATCGAAGAAGCGCTCGAGGGTCTTTTCGCCCCACTCCAGAAGGCCGAGGTGTTTGATCCAGGTCCGTACCCTCCCGCGGGTACGGGCGGGGCACTCCTCGTTGGGGCAGATGAGGTACTCGCCGTCGATCTCGACGGCGTGCCCGCATACGTTACAGGTCTGCGGCGCCTCTTCTCGTCCGCCGCCGCGCACGACGACCCGCTCCACGTAAGGGATGACGTCGTTTCGCCGAGACACGAGCACCTCGTCCCCCACGGCGATGCCGAGCTCCCGCACCAGGCCGAGGTTGTGAAGGGAGGCCTGCTTGACCTCAGCCCCCGCCAAGAGCACGGGATCGACGCGGGCGACGGGAGTGATGCGGCCGGTGTCGCCAGTGTTCCAATCGATGGCCCGCACCCGCGAGACCTCCATCTCGTTGCCAAACTTGAAAGCGACGGCGGCACGAGGGCGGTTGTTGAGCTCTCCGAGGAGGTCGCCGGTGCGGATGCTCTCGGCCCTCACCACCAGCCCGTCGATCTCGTAGTCCAGAGCCTTGCGGGCTTCGCGAGCGTAACGCTCGTAGGTGGAGAGGATGGCTTCGAGCGGGCCGACTTCGAAGAACGGCCGCTCGAAGCCCTGCTCCCCCAGGAAAGCGAGCTTGTCCGACTCGGTCTCGAGGCCTTCGACGCCCTCGACGTCGTAGAAGAGGGCGGAGAGCAGCCGGGTGGCGGGGAGCAGCTCATGAAGCTTGGTTCGCGCGACCCCCGAGGCCGTGTTGCGGAGACTCTTTACCCGGTCGAACTTGGGGTCCGCCTTCTTCTTGAGCTTCTCGTAGGCGGGCACGTCCGATTTGCGGAGAATGATCTCGCCCCGGACCGAGATCCGACCCCGATGGGCGAGGGCGCGGGGCACGCCTCGCATTCGGGCCACGTTGGGGGTGATCCGCTCGCCGATCACTCCGTCTCCTCGAGTGATGGCGGCCTCGAGGGCGCCACCGTCGTAGAGCAGCTCGATCGAGATGCCATCGAGCTTCTCCGTCAGGTTGAGGTCCGGCGAGATCGGCGGCCGTTCGGCCGCCTCCGCGAGCTCGTCGCAGCGGGTCGCCCAGTCTCGGAGCTCCTCCTCGGTGTTGACCTTGTTGAGGGAGCCCATGGTGATCTCATGAGCGACTTTCGCCCACTCCAACCCTCGGGCTGGGACCGCTTGCGCAAAGGCCGCGTGGTCCGGGGCGGAGGTGGCGAGATCGAGGTATCGCTGCTTGTACGCCTTGGGATCCGCGGGCTGCCCCGCATAGGCGGCTTCCGTAGCCTCGAGGAGCGCGCGTGCCGTCTCCTCGACCCGGTCCGCGTCGAGCGCGCGCCCGGGGGCGGCCGCGGGAGAGGCTGGGGGCGGCGCCGCCCCGACCTCGGCCAGGACCGGATGATCCGGGGAAAGCGTGCGAAGGCGGTCCTCGAGAGCATCGAAGGCTTCGTCACTGAGCTCCGGCTCGTCGTTGTAGTAGAGGCGGCGGTGGTGCCGGACGGCTTCGGCCAGGCGCTCGACCTCGCCGTCGCGATCCTCGGGAGAGACACGGGAGCTCACGGCCGGCGACAGTACTCGAATCTCCCGGGGGCGAGCCAAGTCCGCGAGCTTGGATTGACCAACGGACGGAGCGGAGGAACGCTTCACGACGATGCGGCCCAAGCTTCGCACCGTCCAGGTGGCGCCGGTTCTCCCTCCTGCGCTCGAGCCGCTTCGCCGGCTCGCGACCAACATCTATTGGGATTGGGTCCCCGACATCGTGCGCCTCTTCGCCCGTATCGACGCCGAGGCGTGGGAGCGATCCGGAGAAAACCCGGTGGCGCTCTTGGGGGCGGTGGGGCAGGAGCGGCTCCGCGAGCTGTCGGCCGATGTGGGCTTCCTCTCTCATCTGGGTCGCGCCGAGGAGCTGCTCCTGCCCCACCGCCCCCAAGAGCGCCACCGGGTTTTCTCCGGATCGCTCCCACGCCTCGGCGTCGATACGGGCGAAG
>JBCBRU010000753.1:0-4080 GCA_039819565.1 Myxococcota bacterium
AATTGATTTCCATTCTCATTTTGCTCACAGCCGAGTAGAGACAGGTATGTCAGTCGTTGACGACCTCCTGGATGACGAACGCCTTGATGAGCTGACCCAAGCCGAACCACAGACCTTGGCACTGAGAGCACCATTTGCCCCACCGCTGGCCCGGCTTCATGCCGAGCTGCTGGGCCATCTTGCCCACCCCCAGGATGGGCGTCTTGGGCTCGGCTTGGGTCAGCTCATCAAGGCGTTCGTCATCCAGGAGGTCGTCAACGACTGACATACCTGTCTCTACTCGGCTGTGAGCAAAATGAGAATGGAAATCAATTTCATAACTGCGCGCATCGCAGGTGGGCAGAACGTGCGCGGAGGGTGAGCGATCGGGCGAACGAAGCGCTCGCCTTTCGCCGGCTGTGGCGCCCAGTGGGCTCGCTCTCTGGAGCTAGCCGGTGAGGTCTATAGCGCCACGGAAGCGGAGGCCGCGCTCTGCCCTTCGATCGAGTCCTTCTCCGAACGGGCTCCGCCGAGCAAACGAAGGGTGGCGGCCATGGCGAGGGCGGCCGAGATGATCAGGACAACATCCACGGCCAGCGTGGCTCTCAAGTCCGGCTGACTCCAGAGGGCGCCCGGGCTCGAACCCGTGGCTGCGAGATTGGCAAAGGGCAGGAAGAGCAGGAAAAGAGCCGCGGCACCCCAGCCGCTGGCGATCGCCGTTCGTAACGACGGCAGTCGCGCCGTCGAAGCTGCCACCGCGGCGGTGAGGAGAGCGAAGACCCAAGGCATGGCTGCCGCAGGATTCACGCCCACCCCGACGCCGATCGCCCAGGCCAAAGCCGTCCCCGCGAATGCCGCCGGAAGACCACCCACGAGAGCAACGATTCCGATGCGTACGGCGCCCACCCAGCGGGTCCCTAGCTTCTCTTGTCGGAGGCCAAAGATGACCAGTCCGCTGGCTGCGATGGCGCAGGTGGCCAGACCGAGCAAACCCCACAACACCTTCGTCACGATCCCTAGAAGCGTCCCGAAGTGTAGGTAGCCCATAAGTAAGAGCAGCGAGTTCCCAACGGAAGGCTCCGTCCCGAGCTGCGGCTTCTCCATGATGAAGTCACCGGAGTGACCGTCGTACACCAGTTGAACCCGGCTCTCGCCCAATGCGCCGTGCTCCACCAAGAACACTGTCGCGTTGGCGTCCTCTTTACCCCACTCGTCGAGCGCCAGAGTCTCGAAATCGGCGTGCGGATAGCGCTCGCGAGCGTCGGCAAGAATCGGATCCAGCGAGGCCACCTCCTCTGACTTGGAGACCTCGACCTTGCCCACCACGGTGCGAATGAGGGTCTCCATGTCCCCGTCAAAGGCCACGAGGGCCATCACGGGAATGAGCACCGCCCCCGCGAAGGAGAAGAAGGTACCCGTCATTGCCAACACCACGGTGTAGGGAAGCGTCCATGAGCCCACCCAAGTGTGCAGCTTTCCGTAGAAGGGGCGCCTCCCCTCATCGGAGGGAAATCCGTGGGTTCGGGCCGGGCTCGGACGGTGCACCAAGTATCCCGTCGCAACGAGGACCAAAAGCGAGAAACCAATCAGTCCCGTCGCCACCAATCCCATCGTTCGCGGCATCAGGAGTAAGATGTGGAGCTGCAGGAAGAAGTCGCTGAGGGCGGCCAGCGGCTTGGGCTTGAACACCTCTTCGGCGGTGCCTTCCTTGCGATAAACGACTTCTCCCGTCTTTGGATGCACCTCAGTGTAGACACCGACTTCTGTGACCTGACCTCCCGAGCCCTCCTCGTGCTCGTGAAAGAAGAAGCCCAGCGGATGAGGCCCGCGCTGGAAGATGTTGACGGCGTGCTTGAACTTCGGATCGACGTTGGCCCCCGCGGTGGCGAAAGCTTTGTCCAGGGAGAAGCCGCCAAGGGAGAGCACCGCCGGCATGGGCTCCCCGCGATGAGCCCACGCGTCGAGCTCGTGGTGGAAGGTCGCGACCGCGCCGCTTCCAAAGACTAATACTCCGAGAAAACCGGAGATGATCCCAACCCACCGGTGGAGCTGGTAATGCTTTCGTTTCTGCGGTGCTTCGGTACTCATGCCTTACTCACGAAACCCCAAATGATGACGACGAGATTAACCCCGGTCAGGGCGCCGAGCACCGACCAGGCCCGGCGACGGCGACGAGTGGCGTACACGCCCAGCCCGGCAACAATCCAAACCACGGGGAAAAAGATGATGGGAAGGACGATGTGATCTACACCTGCGGCCCCGGGAGGGAGCCACTTGGTGGCCCCCGCTACGATCACGATGGAGGCCACGAAGGCGGCGAACAAACTGAGAAGAGTGTATTTGACGGTAGGAAGACCTGTCTCTGCCATAGCACCTCCGGCCCGCCGGTCGGTGCCGACAGGCGAGTACAACGCGGGGGGCAACGGAGCAGCCTCGTCCTCCGTCGCCCCCGCGAAAGAGTCTCACTCGGTCATGTCGACCCGGACAACGTCTCCGAGGTAGCCGCCCATCGTGAAGCGGACGCTGGCCGAGTTTTGAGCGGTATCGAAGGCCCACACCGACGTCTCCACGTTCTCGATGTCCATGATCGTCACCATGCCGGTGGTCCGAGCCAGAAAGAGCTCGCCGTCGACGTTGATCGGCTCGCGGAAACTGACCCCGTCCGGAGGGAAGCTCCCCACCTTGGAGGCGGTCTGGTCGCGGAAGTTGATGAGATAGCCCTCGTGGATAGGCGCGAAGATGAACTCGAAGGGGGTCATGAAGTCGCCGAGTCGCGAGGTATCGATCGCGGAGGTATAGAAGGTATCATCGCTGGTACGGTACATGCCCCACATCTCGAGAGACCCGCCCAGCACCGTCTTCGGCTTGAAGAGATAGCTGTCGTCGATGACCCGGCTATCCGCTCGCACCCTGAGGACGCAGTTATCCTTGACGTCCGATTGGTCTTGAAGACTTGTGAAGGTCCCGAAGGAGTCGGCGATCATATATAGGTCGCCAGCGTCGTCGAAGAAGCCCCCAAAACCAGCTGTCGAGGGGCAGTCAGCCTTCGTCTCGACCTTCACGTCGCCGCTGTTGAGGTCGATGACCACCAGCTTGAACTCATTTAGGAACGTCTGCCGCATGTTCGTGTAGGTGATGTAGCTGAAGAGCGTCGCATCCGAGGCTCTCATGAATGCCCCTCTGAACTCGAGGTCGAAGTCATCACGCTGCACGACGGACGCCAGGTCGATCTCTCCGGTGATCGTCATGTCGGTCGGGTTCCACTCGAGAACCTTGCGCTGGCCGGGATTCAATACGAACGCGCGGGTTGCGCTCAAGAAGAACATCTCGCTGGTGAAAGTAAAGCCACGGTCGGAGAGGTTAATGCTCTGGCCGGGGACGAGGCTCGAGCCATCGAGGGTGTAGCTCGTGATCCTGAAGTCTTGCCCGCTAAAAATGTAGACGTTTTCGCCGAAAGACCCCACGGCCGCGCCGTTGACGAACTCTATCGCGTTGTCGAGCCCCAAGGCTCCATTTGGGATGTCGTCAGTGACGGTGAGGAAGTTCGAGAAGCCGTCGTTGGGCGTGGTGACGCTGGCGGAGATCAAATACTTGGTCACGATCTGAGGAGCACCGCCGTCGGGGTCCTCCGCTCCGCCGTCGGGCTTGACGCCCATATCGGTGACCACTGGGGTGGTACCCAGGTCGGGGGTGCTCGTGGGTTCGTCATCGCCGCAGCTCCAAAGAGCCAGTGGAATGACCAGAAGGGCAGTTCGGATTGCTTTCATGAGATCAACCTTTCGCGAAGAGTCTACGGCCGGGCGGTGATACCCAGCCTGACGTAGAAGGCGCGCCCAGGTCGCTGGACGCCGAAGAAGTCGAAGAGATCTTCGTCCGTGATGTTCTGGACGTCGAAGGATGCAGCTACCTCCTGGTCGAGGAGCTCAAAGCGGTAGCCGAGGTTGGCGCTGCTCGGGACCTGGGCGTCGACCGTAGCTTTGAAACGAGGATCGCCGGCCGACTCCCAGGATACGAAGAACTCGTCTACGTATCGGGTAACCCGGCTTCGCTTCTCGGGCCTCCTCCAAAACGAGGACGTCCTCCAGCTCGCCTGGGTTACCC
>JBCBRU010000754.1:0-4071 GCA_039819565.1 Myxococcota bacterium
CGAGAAGGCAGCCGAAAAGAGGCTGGTTCGAGCACCACGGCGCCCTGCGGGGCGCCGTAGGTCACGGACATGTCGAGCAACTCCTCCTGCGGCCTGCCCTTCTCGAGCCCCCGATTGAGCTCCATTCGTTGAAACCGCACATGCCCGGAGGTCAGGTCACGCAGCCGATTGACCATGACCGCCAGCGCGAACTCCACGCCATCTTCGCGCACCACTGGCTCGCCCACTACGCGCACCGTCGAGGCCGCGAGATCGACTTCGAAGGTGAAGAGGCCGGCGACGCCACTGAAGCGAGCCACCAGCGTTTCCAACCCGGGCAACACGGACTCGGCGCTGGCGACCATATAGTCGACGAGCCCGAAGCTCCCGAAGGGGAGACGCAAGCCGACCCGAGTCGGGAGGGCGGACAGGCCGCTTTGGGTGCGCGCGGCCGACCACACCGCGGCCACCTGACGCGGATCGACGCTTCCTTGGGGGCGATCTAGGGTGCCCGCGTCGAGCTCCGCCGCCCGGAGCAGGCGCGGACGTTCCAGGCCGAGGCTGACCATGGTGTCGATGACGCCCTTGAGCGTCGATGCCGGGTGCAAACCCCCGTAGCCTCCCGCCTCCGCCGCTTGGGGGACCATGGGTGATTTCTCGGAAGCCGGGTTCAAAGCGTCAACCGATGGCGAGCTCTGCACGATCGTAGGCGACTTCGGTCGATACGCACGGGCCGAAAGGCAGGGACCCTCCCATCGTGCAATTGCTGGTCACCGCTTCGCTCCTGTCGGGACTCCTTGCTGCGTCGGCGCCGAGGGCTCCTTCGAACCAGGTCCAAATGTCGGACCAAAGCCTCAACGCGGCGCTGCATGACGCCGAAGACACCGCTCGCCTTTGGCACTGGAGCTGGGTGGGCATCTTCGGGACCACGGTCGGGGTTCGAGCGGGCCTCGCCTTGGGACTCGATGATCCGCAGCAACGTGACCTGCAGTGGATCTCAGCCCTTCCCACGGCGGCGGGACTGATCTCGCAGCTGCTTCAGCCTCTCCCCGGCGTCTTTGGCGGCGTGAGCCCAGCAGAGAGCTATAGGGAGCGCTACCACCGGCTCGAACGATACGCTCATGCTGAACAGGCGCGGCGCTCGTGGCTGCAGCACGTCCTCGGTATCGGCGTGAACGCCGCCGCCGCGAGCTACCTGCTCTTCGTCGAGGATGAGCCGGTGGCCGCAGCGCTGCAGCTGGGCATCGGCGCCGCCATCAGCGAGATGCGGATCCTCAGCTCGCCTCGCGCCGCCAGCGACGCGCTTCGCGGACGCCACGCCTCGGCGAGCCCCACATGGGGGGCTGCCGTGGGACCACGGCAGGTGGTCGTGACCCTCAGGTTCTGAGGGTCAGAGTTTTTGCCTCACGGATCCTTTTGAGACCTTCAGGAACCAGACGCCGCGTTCTGCGGTCGAAGATCACCGAGATGTCCGAAAGAGCCGATGGATGCTGGCGAGGATTCTCTTCGTAGGGGGCCTGTTTGCGGCCTCGCCCATCGCCGCGGTCGCGGCCCCAGAGACGTCCGAAGCTTCCGGGCCCTCGAGACCCGCGTGGGTCGACGAGGGGCTCGAGATTTCGCGCACGATCGAGAAGAGGCAGCTGATTCTGACCGAGGCGGAGCGGTCCGATCGGCGCCGGGAGGCGTTCGGAGCGGTGGGCCCCGAACGGGTCGCTCGGCTCGAGAAGCTCCTCTGGCGCCTCATGATGATGACCGACATCGGCGGTCTCGTGGAGCTCCTCGAACCATTTCGTAAGGCCGTGGCAGAGACCCGAGACGCCCGGGCGCAGTGCACCCTCGAGATGCTCGACGCGGTCCTCCCCTACTTCCGGGACAAGGACCTCGACGCCGCCATCGGGCGCTTCGACAGCCTGCTCGACTCGGGCCGTCTCGACACGCGCCAGATAGCCCACGCCAATGTCCTGAAGGCTTTCCTGCTGGCTCTGGGCAACCGCTTCGACGACTCCGTGGCAGCGATCTCGCAGGGCCTCGAGGCTGCGGAAGCCATTCCGGAGGACATCGTCGTCAAGGCTCGGGTCTTGGACGTGCACGGCTTCGCCCTTGCTCAGCTCCGCGACTACACAGGCTTCGTCGCCAAGCTGAGACTGATGTTGGATCACTACGAGAGGGCGGGGGAGCCCTTCTCCGGACAGCAATCGGTATACAACCTCGCCTTTCTCATGAGCCGCGAAGGCCACCAAGAGGCCGCCCTGGAGGCGAGCAAGGTATTCCAGCGCCTCGCAGAGCACACCGGGGATGTCGATCGCTTCTACGCAAAAATGCTCTGCGGAACCCTCGCCAAGGCTCGCGAGGACCATGGGCTCGCGCTCTCCTGCTTTCGTCGAGCCCTGCCGTTGGTGAAAGCGGCCCCCGACCGGGAGGTCATCTTGCACCTCCGCATCGCCCAGGCCGGGCTACGCACGGCCAAGGTCCGTCTCGCCAAGCGGCATCTGGAGCTCGCCCGGGCCCATCCCGACTTCGAGCGTGGCCCTCGGGAGAAGTCTGAGGCCAAGCGAGTGCAAGCGGAGTTGGACCATGCCGAAGGACGGTACAAACCCGCCTTTCGGGGGCTGGAGTCTTACTTCGAGGACGTTGTCGAGAAGCAGCGAGACGAGCTGGAGGACGCCACCCGCGAGCTCCGCAAGCTCGCGGACGCCAAAGACCGTCGATACGAGGAGCGTGCGCAGCTCCTCAGCCAGCAGGCTCGTCTGCAGGAAGAGGTCATCAACCGACAGAGAACGACCGTGGTCCTGGGCGCGATCATCCTCCTCGGGGCGGTTCTTTTCGCTTTCCGTCTCGTTCAGGTGTCCCGACGCCTCCACCAGGCCCGAAACGAGGCCATCCGCGCCAGCAAGGCCAAGTCGGAGTTCCTCGCGAACATGAGCCACGAGATCCGCACTCCCATGAACGGGGTGCTCGGCATGGCGGAGCTCCTCCTCGACACCCCGGTGGACGCACGGCAGCGGAGTTTCGTCGAGACGATCCACAACTCAGGCTCGGCCCTTCTCACCGTGATCAACGACGTCCTCGACTTCTCGAAGATCGAAGCGGGCAAGATGGAACTGGATGCAGCGCCTTTCGCGCTCGATACGGTGACCGAGGACGTCGCGGCCCTGCTGGTCGTCAAGGCCCAAGAGAAGGGCCTGGAGCTCGTCACTCGCTTCCAACCTGACTTGCCCCGCCGATTCCTGGGGGACGGGGGACGTCTTCGCCAGGTCCTCACCAATCTGGTCGGTAACGCCCTCAAATTCACCCACGACGGCCACGTGTTGATCGATGTCTCCGGCGAGGTCGATGGGGGCCGAGTGAGCCTGAGGATTTCGGTGGAGGATACCGGCATAGGTATCCCGGCCGGCAAGCTGGGCGCGGTGTTCGAGCAATTCACGCAGGCCGAGAGCTCGACGACGCGCCGCTTCGGCGGAACCGGCCTCGGCCTTTCGATCAGCAAGCGTCTCATCGAGCTGATGGGGGGCCGCATCGGCGTGGACTCGGTGCACGGCCGGGGCTCGACGTTCTGGATACAACTCCCTCTCACCCCCCTCGAAGACGAAGACAAAGACGTAGCGGCGTTGGCCCCGCTCGCCGGTCGGCAGGCCCTCGTGGTCGACGATATGCAAGTCAACCGTACGATTCTCGAAGAGCAGCTCGGCTCGTGGGGGATGGAAGTCACCTCGGTGTCGAGCGCCGCCGAAGCTCTCGACCTCCTCGCCGAAACCGACGGCCGCGGGTCTTCGTTCGATGTGGCGCTTCTGGACTTTCAGATGCCACAGATGGATGGCGCGGAGCTGGCGCGGAGGATCTCCGAGGACTTCCCCCGGCGGGAGCTCCCCGTCCTCATTTTATCCTCGGTCGACCGACGGGAAACCGTGTCGGCGTTCGAAGGGATTGAGACCGACGGGATCCTGACCAAGCCGGTGCGCATGCCGGTGCTTCGGGCCGAACTATCCCGAGCCTTGGGTTCGGTTCCGCCGGACGCCCCCTTGCCTCCACCCGACCTGCCCATCAAAGCGGGGGAAGGGCCCCCGTGCCGAATCCTGGTGGCGGAAGACAACC
>JBCBRU010000755.1:0-4065 GCA_039819565.1 Myxococcota bacterium
ATCGCTCATAACCTGCGGCAGGCCGGTCACGACGTCTTGGAGGCAGAGGACGGCGTCCAAGCTCTGGAGATCGTAGGCGGCCTGACCCCGGATATGATCATCGCGGACGTGTCTATGCCCCGGATGGATGGGTTCGAGCTGTGTCGCCGCGTCCGCGATATGGACCGCTTCCGCGCGGTGCCCTTCCTCTTCCTCACCGCGCGCTCGGACCCCACATCCCTGTACAAGGGCATCAAGCTCGGGGCGTCGGACTTTCTCAAGAAGCCCATCGAGCTCAACGAGCTCATGGCCCGCATCGAGGGGCGTCTCGACGCCAGTCCGCCTCCTCCCGAGTCCATGGAGGAGACGATCGTCTCCTCGGAGCGAAAACGGCCCGTAGCCACCACGGTCGAGCCTGGATTCGTCGTGAACGGTCGCTTTCGCATCGAACAGATCCTGGGGGAGGGGGCCATCGGTCGGGTGTATCGCGCAACTCAGCTTTCAATTGGGCGCTCCGTAGCTCTAAAGTGGATGTTCGCCTCGCCGGAGCAGCTCGGCGCGAACGGGCTCGAGCGCTTCAAGCGAGAGGCCGCGCTCGCCAGTCGCGTCGTGCATCCGAACGTGGTGCCCATCCATGACTTCGGCATCGAGACGTCGACGCAAACGCCCTTTCTGGTCATGGGCCTCGCCGAAGGCCGCACCCTCCGCAGTCACCTCAAGGACGGACGCATGCCGCGCTCGAGAGCCCTGTCCATCGCTATCCAGATTGCCAGCGCGTTGGATGCGGCCCACCGAGCCTCGATCGTGCACCGCGACCTCAAGCCCGAAAATGTGATGTTGCGGGACACCGACGGCGAGCCTGAGGTCACCGTCCTCGATTTCGGGGTGGCGCGCTCGGTCTCGGGCTTCGAAGACGCCCGTCTGACCCGTACTGGAGACATCGTGGGGACGCCGGTGACGATGAGCCCAGAGCAGGTACGGGGCGAAGCGGTGGGGCCCGCCTCCGACCTCTACGCGCTCGGCTGTCTCCTCCATGAGCTCCTGACCGGGAAGCGTGCCTTCCGAGCCGTGAGCATCATCGAAACCCTGTCCCTGCACCTTCACGGGGCACGACCCAAGCTCGATTCGCACGGGTCTTTTCCGGCGACGCTCGTCGACCTCCACCGGAAGCTGTTGGCCATCGACCCCCTTGACCGCCCTGCCTCGGCGGCGGTGGTCGAGGCGGAGCTCCGAGCCGTTCGAGATGAGCTGGGCGATTGAGAGGCTTAGATGAAACGGACGGTGATCTTGGTTCTGATGATGTCCCTTATCGCCTGCATGAAGGCGGAGAGCTCGCGGCTCGACGGCGTCTGGCAGAGTTCGCCGGTGCGGCTCAAAAGAGACACTCTCGACGAGACCTACGTGTTTCGGGTGCGGCTTCAGTCTTCGGAGGCTGGGGTCATGGATGTGACCTATTGGACGACGGGCGAGCTCGCCGGCAAGCGCCTGATTCGGCAGACCCTCCAGGTCGAGGTGAACGGCTCGCGTCTGGCTCTCCGCGGTGGAGATCCCCAGCACGTGTCGGGCCCGGATCTGGAGGGCGTGTACGCCCCCGACGATCTTTACTGCGAACTGCCCGCGTCGGAGCGCCTGAAGTGCTCCTGGGGTAGCGAGGCCAATGAAGGTGCACTTTCGGTCTCACTCGAGCGCCGTGAGCAGTAGAGGGATCCACAGCGAAGTGAAGAGGGCGTTGAGGCCCATCCCCAGACTCGCGAAGGCGCCGACGCGAGGGCTCTCCCCAAAGGCGCGGGCGGTCCCCAGACCGTGGGCGGCGACCCCAAACCCGAGGCCACGCGCCGCCGGATGACGAACTCTTCCGAGATCCAGGGTTGCGCTCCCCAAGACCACACCCACGATGCCGGTCAGGATCACGAGCACCGCCGTGAGCGACGGAAGACCTCCCGCACCCTCGGAGAGGGCCATGGCTACCGGAGTCGTGACCGACTTAGGAGCCAGGGATCGCAGCACGATGGGTTCCGCGCCCAACGCCCAGGCTAAGCCCAGCGCCACTCCGCTGGAGACCACGCTCCCGGCGCCCACCCCGACCAGAACGGCAGGGAGGGCACGGCGGACCTGGCGGAGGTTTTGATGTAGCGGAAGGGCGAGGGCGACCGTAGCCGGCCCAAGAAGGAAGTGAACGAACTGAGCCCCTTCGAAATAGGTTGCATAGGGCACTCCGGTCACCATCAGGAGGCTGCCGATGAAGACCACCGCGATGACCACCGGGTTGACCCAGCCCTTTCCGCCGGCGGCGGTCTGGATACGCTGGCCTAACCCATAGGCGAGGAGGGTCACCGTGAGTCCCGTCAGAGGACGGCTCGCGAGATAGGTCCACAGCTCGAAGAGCTCGTCGCTCATCCTTCCTCCGGGGCGAGGGCCGAAGTCATCCACGCCGTCACGAGTAGACCCGCGGGGGTGCCGATCACGAGCGCAACGACGAGCGGAAGACCGGCCGTCTCGAGTCGCTCGAGGTGCGCGACCACCCCCACCCCGGCCGGTACGAAGAGGAGCGACAGATGCTTAAGGAGACCCTCGGAGGTTTGGCGAAGGTCCTCAGGGGGCCCACCCCGCACGGCGAGGAATCCGAGCAAGCCCACGAAGCCGAGCACGGGACCGGGCACCGGTAGCTCGAGGAGTCGGACGAGAACTTCGCCGACCCACTGAAATCCAAGGAGGATGGCAAACGCGCGAACCATGGCGCCGGGACTCTCCCCCGCGCCGAGGTTGCGACAAAGCGAGTGCGTGCGCTGCGCGGGACTAAATTACGCGTTGAGCAGGGAGCTCGAGGTCTCGGGGTACCGAGACCCGGCGAAGCTCTCGGCGGGAAGGAGAGCGTCGAGCTCGCCGAGCTGATCTGCGCTCAGCGCGATGCGGGCGGCCTGGAGGTTCTGCTCGAGACGAGCCACGCTCCGCGTGCCGGGGATGGTGTGGACTCTCGAGCCTCGGGACAGAACCCAGGCCAGCGCAAGCTGAGCGGCGCTCACTCCGAGGTCGGCAGACCAAGCCTCCAGCTTCCGAACCGCCTCGAGGTTCTTCTTCATCTGCTCGGGCTGAAACCGAGGATTGTTGCGTCGCCAGTCGTCGGGAGCGAGATCGTCGAGGGATTTGATCTGGCCGGTGAGGAAGCCGCGCCCCAGGGGGCTGTAGGACACGAAAGAGATACCGAGTCGTTCGCAGAGGGGGACCACGTCGTTCTCATAGTCTCGCGACCAGAGCGAGAGTTCACTCTGCACGGCGGCAATGGGGTGGATCTTCGCGGCGCGCTCGATGGTGCTCACGCTCGCCTCAGAGAGGCCGAGAAACCTCACCTTTCCCGCGGTGACGAGTTCGGCCATCGCCCCCACGGTGTCCTCGATGGGTACGTTGGGATCTACGCGGTGCTGGTAGTACAGGTCGATGGTCTCCACGGCGAGCCGGCGGAGGCTGGCTTCGCAAGCTTTCTTGACGTATTCGGGGCGACCCGAGACCCCCTGGAAGGACCCGTCTTCGCCGCGGATGATGGCAAACTTGGTGGCGATCACCGCGGTCTTCGAGCTTTGGCGTATCGCCTTGCCCACCAACTCTTCGTTGGCCCCCGTGCCGTACATGTCCGCGGTGTCGAGAAAGCTCGCCCCCTCGTCCAAGGCTCGATGGATTACGGCGATGCTGTTCGCTTCGCCGTGGGTGGGCCCGTAGAAGTCGCTCATCCCCATGCAGCCCAGGCCGATCGGAAATAGCGAGAGGTCCGTACTGCCCAGCGGGCGATTGGTGTCGGTCACCTCGGCACTGTGGCGGGAATGCGCGAGGGGAGCCATCTCCGAGACCGTGGTTCCCTTGCCGGATCCTGCGGTCGTCCGCTTGCTCGATCCTGCGATCGTCCGACCCGATTCTGCGATGCAGGGACGGCGGAGGTGACGGGCTTTCGCCGCTCTGGCAATCGAGAGGCGTGTCTATGTCTCGCCTCGAGCGTCGCCTCACTGCTCTCGTCAGCGAGCCCAGCTCCGTGGTTCGAAAAAAGCGGAGTCCAGGAAATGAGGTGTGCACCAAGCCCTCGGCCTCGCCGGCGAG
>JBCBRU010000756.1:0-4057 GCA_039819565.1 Myxococcota bacterium
CGGCACGATGCGGGGCACCTACCAAATGAAGCGAGACGACGGTTCACGTTTCGACGTCATGATCTCGCCCTTCATGCTCAAGACTCCCTTCGCCACTCTGGGCGGAGACGTTCTCCATTGAGCCCACCCGGCGTTCCGGACGACCGGACCGACCTTTTCCTCGATCTCACTCCGGACTGGGTCCTCAAGGCGGTCGAAGCCGGCGGCTTCGAGCCTACCGGTCACGTGATGGCCCTGCATTGCCTCGAAAACCGAGTTTACGACCTCAAGCTCGAGGACGGGAGCCACATCGTCACGAAATTCTACCGGCCCGGTCGGTGGAGCGAGACCGCGATTCGGGAAGAGCACGCCTTCCTCTCGGATCTGCGGGAAGCGGAAATCCCAGTGTGCGCGCCTCTCGCCTTTGCGGATGGCCAGACCGTTCATACCGTCGAAGGGATCCACTACGCGGTGTGGCCTCGGACCGGCGGTCGCTCTCCAGAGGAGCTCGACGACGAGCAGGTCGCCATCCTCGGGCGCCTGGTGGGGCGCATCCACAACGTTGGTGCGCTCCGGCCCGTGGAGCAACGCCCCACTCTCGATGGCGAGAGTTACGGCATGGTGGCGCTCGAGGTGATCGAGGAGCGCGGTCTCCTCCCACCGCAGCACACGGAGAGGTACCGCGACGCCGTGGAGCGTATCGTCGATGTCTACGAGGAGCTGGCGGAAGGGGTTCCGCTTCACCGCATTCACGCCGACTGCCACCACGGAAACCTCCTCAACGGTCGCGACGGATGGTTCTTTCTCGATTTCGACGACTTTCGCCACGGCCCCGCGGTGCAAGATGTCTGGCTCTTGGTGCCGGGACGAGACGCTCAAGCCGATGAGCAGCGGAACATCTTCGTCGACGCCTATCGCCAGTTTCGTCCCTTCGAGACCCGGTGGCTCCGGCTGGTCGAGCCGCTCCGCGGTCTTCGCTACATCCACTATGCAGCCTGGATTGCGCGGCGCTGGAACGATCCGGCTTTTCCTCGCGCCTTTCCTCACTTCGAGGAGGAGGTGTACTGGGACCGGGAACTGAGGGACCTCGAGGAGCAAGCCCAGCGATGTGAGGAGATCGCGTCATGGGGGCCTTGAGTCCTCTCGTCGAAGCTTCGCGAGCCCTGTCGGATCGGCTTCGCCCCCTCGAGTTTGGGGCCCCGGTCACCCACGTCTACGACCCTCTTCGCTACGCTCGGACGAGCCATGAGATGTACCTCGACCGCTTCGGTCAGGGGTCGAAAGAGGCGGTGCTCCTCGGGATGAACCCCGGTCCCTGGGGTATGGCCCAAACCGGCGTTCCCTTTGGGGAGATTGACCACGTTCGCCGCTGGATGGGCATCGAGGCGCCGGTGAACAAGCCGGATCCAGAGCATCCCAAGCGCCCTATCGACGGTTTCGAGTGCGCCAAGAGTGAGGTCAGCGGTCGTCGTCTCTGGGGGTGGGCGGAGGCGCGCTTCGGCACGGCCGAGGCGTTCTTCTCCCGCTTCTTCGTCGCCAACTACTGTCCGCTCGTCTTCATGGAGGACACAGGACGCAACCGTACCCCGGACAAGCTCCCCGTGAGCGAACGGGACCCTCTCTTCGAAGCCTGTGACGAAGCTTTGGCACGAGTCTTCGAGCTGCTTCAGCCCGAGTGGGTGATCGGCGTGGGCGCCTTCGCTGAAGGTCGAGCCCGTCAGGTCCTGACGCGCACCGACTTAGAGGCCCGAGTCGGACGAATCTTACACCCGAGCCCCGCATCTCCTGCGGCGAACCGAGGATGGGCAGAAGCTGCCGATCGAGACTTCTCGAGACTGGGCCTATCCTTCTAATGTCACGCAGGTGTCCGAGTATCTGGTCTGAGGGTCCAGAAGCCTCTCGCGAGGAGAGGCGGGTCCTGCGAAAGACGACGGGTGCTTCGCCACCGCGAGATCTGTTTCATGAACCCCATGCATCGAGGACCTCTCATCGCGGTTGCGGCGACCTTGCTCGCCCTGGCCTTTGCGCCGGCGGCCCAGGCCCAAACCGTGGCCTTTCCCCGCGTCAAAGGCCCTAAACCGGCAGGGCGCGGCCCCACTGCGGAGGGGGTTACGGCTGAGCTCACCGAGGCGGGGATCGAGGTGGTCCGAGGTCAGGACCTCCGCGACGCCGCTAGTGAGCTCGGGACCACCGTGTACGACCCCGACGTAGCCCTCTCCGTGGGTTGCGACTATCTGATCACGGTTCGCCTCTCGGGTAAGAAGGGGCGCTTCAAGGCGGTCGGAACTCTCCTGCGGGTCGAGGACGGCGAGGTCCTGCAGACCGTGCAGCGCAAGTATGCATCCAAGAAGCGCGCCACCAGGACCGGCCGGACCCTAGGTCGGGAGCTCTTGGAGGCGCTTCTCGAGGATGTAGGAGACGAGGGCGAGCCGGCACCCGAGATGGTCATCGAGCCCATAGATGAGCCCCCCGAGCCTCCCGCGGCGCCCGAGAAGCGTTCGACCGACATCAAGGTGGACCGAGCGGACGCGGGGCTCTTCGCACCCTCCAACCGGCGCTCCTCCCGCGAGGGATACGCATCCACCGCTGAGGAGTGGGAGAAGCGCACCTTGCGCTTTGGCCTGAGCGCGGGCTCGCGAGCCTTCGGCTCGTACGTGGTCCGGGTCGGAAACGTGGCCACCACGCTCAGCTACAACCTGGATCCCGTCTTCGCGGCTGCCGCCAACGTGGCCTTCATCGTGCCCTCAACGGCGCTAGAGGTGCAGGCTCAGTTTCTGTTCATGCCCGTCACCTTCGGAGTCGCGACCATCCCAGAGACGAACCCCTCGAACCCGGGTGGCCAGCTCTTCGGCGCAGGCGGCAATGCAGGTTGGCGATTCGATCTTCTCTCGAACCTGAGGCTCACGCCGTTCGTGGGCTTCGACTACTCGTCCACGCTGGTCGAGCTCCAGGAGCCCGACACCATCGTCAATGAGTTCTCGACCATCGCCCTTGGGGGAGGACTCCGGGTGACGGCGGACGCCTTCGACACCGTGGCCTTCGAGCTGCAAGGGGATGCGGGCTGGATCCTGGATTTTACCGAGGGTCAGGTGACGACCGGGGATCCCCAGGACGGGTTCCGCATCACGAGTCGTCTGCGTGTGCGATGGTGGATCCTCGCTCCAGTAGGGCTGGAGCTGATGGGGCGCTACGAGTATCGCCGGATTGGTTTGAGCGGCCCCTCGACACGGACGGAGTTCGTAGAGGACCCGACCATCGCGGATGCGAGCATCACCATCGAAGGCGTCGATGTGATGGCCGGGGTTGTCGTCGCGTTCTGACGTTAGGTGCGGCGCCGGAGCCAGGCGCCGACCACCAAGAGCATCACAAAGGAGCCGAGCGCGCCCTGCGGAGCCTCGGACCCAAACCCACGGCAACCTACCCCTGCGACCGCGTCGTCGAGCGTCTCGGTCGCAGACATGACCTGCCCGCGCGGCACCGTAGAGGTGCCCGCGTCGGGAGGGCCCAGGTCCGGGGCGCCGACGTCGGGCACGCCCGCGTCGGGGACCACGGCGCACATGGGGGTGTTCGGATCGACGGTGGTGGATGCGTTGTCGCCAGGTCGCGAGATCTCGATGGCGCGGGGAGCGGCGGCTCCGGGCGTCCAAGTGCCGCAGGGGTCGCCCAGCTCTTGTCCGTTGGTCTGGCCGTCGTTGTCGGAGTCCAGATCGACCAGCTCGGACCAGGCGAAGGTCATGTTGGCGGTTCGGCTCCCCACGTCTGCGCCAAAGGGGTTGCGCTCGCCCCCTCCGGCCGGGTTGACGTGGCAGGCCGAGCATACGAACGTGGCCCCGTTCGGGATCAGCGCCGTGTAGTCGGGAATGGCTTCTGCATCGCTGGGGGCGACCCACACGGTGACCGTGAGGACGCCCGCCGCAGCAGCTCTCGAAATTGAATTCACGGCCTGGAGTGTCCCTAGTTGGCGCCGGAGTTCACCGGTCGACTCATCGAAAGCGGAGCGCTGCACGAGTTCGTGCGCAAAGTGAGCCCCAAGGTGACGGTGCTGGTCGACGAGGCCTACAACGAGCTCGCCCCCGAC
>JBCBRU010000757.1:0-4055 GCA_039819565.1 Myxococcota bacterium
CACCCGCCCCCATCCGGCGCCCACCAGCGCCGCGGTCTCGATACGCATACGACTGACCTCTTGCTTCGCTCGACTCGAACATCTCTGGAGGAGCCGGCGGCCCCAAGCATGCTCCTTTGATCGAGCCGCCGATACGGCTGGGGCCGCCGCTAGTTGACGGCTCGCTCCCGTCCCTCCCAATACGGCGCCCGAAGCTGACGCTTCAGCACCTTTCCCGGGCCCGACTTGGGAAGCGGCTCGGTCCGAAAGTCGATGCCCTTGGGAACCTTGTATCCAGCGATGCGTTCACGACAGAATTCGATGAGGCTCGACGCCTCCGTCCCCCCATGCTCCTCGCGGAGGACCACCGTGGCCCACACGGCCTCCCCCCACTTGTCGTCGGGAACCCCGAACACAGCCGCCTCGAGGACAGCCTCGTGCTTGTAGAGAGCCTCCTCGACCTCGGTGCAGTACACGTTCTCGCCGCCGCTGACGATCATGTCCTTGGCGCGGTCTACCAGATAGATGTATCCCTCTTCGTCCATATATCCAAGATCACCGCTGCGATAGCCGGCCTCGGAGAGCACCGCCGCCGTTTGCTCCGGCTTGTTCCAGTAGCCACGCATGACGTTGTTCCCTTTGACGAGCACTTCGCCCACGGTGTTGCGGGGGACCTCATGCCCCTGAGGGTCCACGATGCGGAGCTGACAGCCGACGATGGGCAGCCCGGTGGCCCGGAGCTTATCGCTATCGAGAAGCTTCTCTTCCCCGGGAAGCGCCACCGAGAGCGGTGACGTCTCGGTGGCGCCATACAACTCGACGAGCTGAGCCGTCGGAAAGGCGCGGTGCGCCCGTCGAAGGACCTCGGTGGCGATCGGGGATCCGCCGTGGGCGATCACCTTCAAGGACTCGACGTTGCGAGGTTGGGTCAGCTGCAGCTCCGTGACGGCAGCGAGCATCGCGGGGACGGCCAGAGTCTGAGTGACTTGGTGCTCCTCGATGAGGTCCAGAGCGGTCGCCGGATCAAACGCGGGAAGCGGGACGAAAGTACCGGCGGTCCACATCGTGGCGAGAACGCCATTCGAGCCCGCGGCATGAAACAGCGGCGCCATGACGAGATAGTTATCGTCGGGCGTCTGCGGCACCGTCATTCCCCAGCTGATCGTGTTCGCGATGAGGTTTCGGTGGGTGAGCATCACTCCCTTCGACGCCCCGGTCGTACCGCCCGTATAGAAGAGCCCGGCCAGACTGTCCTCGGTCACCCCTTCACCGAGGTGAGACACCGGCGTCTCCACCGCCGCCAGAGCCTGTTCATAGGCTTCGCCAAGCTGCAGCACATCGCTCACCGCCCCACGGAGCCCACCAGGTTCACGGTCCGTGATGAGCAGCTTGGTACCCGAATCCTTGAGCGCGTAAGCGAGCTCCGGCTCAGCGTGCCGCGTATTGAGAGGCACGATGACCCTGCCCGCGGCCGGGATGCCCACGTAAGCCTCCAGATACTCCGGCCCGTTCTTGGCCAAGACCGCGACGCGATCTCCGCGCTCGACGGCCCGCGCCGAGAGCATCGCGGGGAAGCGCCCACAGCGCGCGTGAAGCTCTCGATAGGTGAAGCTCCGGGGGCCGGACCGAATCGCGATTTTATTAGGCGCAACCTGAATGGCGCGCTCCAGCGGATCTGCGAAAGTATGCACTATATTAGTCCCCCACCCTTTCGGACCAGCATGACGGGAACCGCCGGTGCCGTCTAGGAGCCCGTTGATTCGGAGGTGTGTGGCGATGTCGAGGCAGGCTCTTCGTGAAACGATTCGACGACGAGGTGAGCGTATCGGGTTTACGCGACCGAGGAGAGCAAAGCCGGTCGGAGCGTTTCACGGAAACACCGGCCGACAGCGCCGTGCAGCTCCAGATCAACGGGTTGGGAGAGGACCGATCGGGTTGAGCGACCCCCGGAGGCACCGTGGGTATCTGCCTGAGCCGACCCGAGAGGGTGGCCGCAGGCCATCGGGCAAGCAGGCGCTTCGCAGGCGAGCCTGAGAGGCAGAGATCAACCCGTCCGGTGCGCTAGCTCGCGCCGGTCAGGAGAGGTAGAGAGCCCGAGATGGACCTCGAGGCCGTAGAAGCAGCCGCGGCGGAGCTGCGCGCGGGGCGCCTCGTAGCCTTCCCGACGGAGACGGTCTACGGGCTCGGAGGCGACGCCCTCAACCCTGAGTCGGTGGCCAAGATCTTTAGCGCCAAAGGACGCCCCACCTTCGACCCCCTGATCTGCCATATAGCTCGGGCCGACGAGCTTCCGAAGCTGGCCCGCGAGGTCACGGAGGCTGCCGGTCGGCTGGCCTCTCGATTCTGGCCAGGACCTCTCACGTTGATCCTCCCCAAACAGCCGGCGGTACCCGACCTCGTGACCGCTGGGGAGCCGACGGTGGGGGTCCGTATTCCTCACCACCCGATCGCGGGAGCCCTGCTGGAGGCCTTTGGAGGCCCGATCGCAGCCCCGAGCGCGAACCTCTTCGGCGCGGTCAGCCCGACCCAGGCGGACCACATCGACGCCCGCCTCGGCGCTTACGTTCTCGACGGCGGTCCATGTCGCGTAGGTGTCGAGTCCACCATCGTGGCGTGCCTCCCCGGGAAGCCGATCACGCTTCTCCGCCCGGGAGGGTTGGCCCGAGAGGCCCTCGAGGCCGAGGTGGGCGCGATCGAGGTCCCGCCGCCGCGAGCCTTCCCCTCGGCCTCGCCCGGCCGACTCGAGCGCCACTACGCGCCCGCCACCCCCCTGAGACTGCTCGATGCACCAGGGGTTCTCGAGCCCCGTGCAGATGTAGGATATCTCGCTTTTTCGACGCCGCCTCCCCCGGGCTACGGGGCGGTGGAGGTGCTTTCGCCGACGGGCCGCCTCCCGGAGGCCGCTCAGCGGCTCTTCGCTGCCCTTCGCCGGCTGGACCGGGCGGGTTTGACGCGGCTCGTGGCGGAGCCCGTGCCCGAGGAGGGTTTGGGCGTGGCGATCATGGATCGACTGCGCCGCGCAGCGACGTTGCCCAACCCCCGTGTCTCCTGAATGATGGCCTCCGTGACGGTTGCGCAACTCACATTTTGGGTGCTGGCCCTCGGCCTTTCAGCCGGGCTGACTCTTGCCTTCTACCGCCCCGTCCGACGGCTGGCTCAGAGCCCAAGGGACAGCCTCCTCGCCGCTGCGATGGCGGCCGGGCTGTGTGCTACGGGCGTGGCCCTGGGCGTATCCTTCGTGGTTCACGCGGTGTCCGTTCTCGCCCAGAAGCCCAGCGATTCCAAATAGTCAGGAGGGGCACCCTGCCTTCGTGAGCAGACGGGAGGATCGCCCTCGGTCGGTCTTTCGTGCCCCGTCGATGATCGCCCCTTGCTCGTCGAAGTCGGGGCGTACATATCCCGGGCCATGAAGGTCTACGGGATGATTCTCGCGGGAGGCGAGGGGAAGCGGCTGCAGCCGTTGACCGCGGAGCGTGCGAAGCCCGCGGTGCCCTTCGGCGGACGCTACAGGATCGTCGACTTCGTACTTTCGAACTTCGTCAACTCCGGCATTCAGCACATCAAGCTCCTGACCCAGTACAAGTCCGGGAGTCTGCTCCAGCACCTCAGCCGCAACTGGGGTCGATATGCCGGCTTCGGCGGATACATCGAAGCCCTCCCCCCTCAACAGAACGTGTCGCGCAGCTGGTACGCAGGCAGCGTAGATGCCGTCTACCAGAATCTCGACATCATCAAGAATGAGTCCCCGGACCTCGTGGCCGTCTTCGGGGCCGACCACATCTATAAAATGGACGTTCGGCAGATGGTGGCGTTCCACGAACAGAAAGGGGCGATGGCGACGGTGGCCGCCATCCCTATTCCGATCGCCGAAGCCAAGCGATTCGGGTGCATCTCGGTCGACGAGGACGGACGGATGACCGGTTTCGTCGAGAAGCCCGAGCACCCCCCCGAGATGCCCAACCGCCCAGGGTGGGCGCTCGCATCCATGGGCAACTATCTCTTTGACCGGCAAACCTTGATCCGAGAGGTCCAAGCCGACGCCGTCCGGCCCGGAAGCGGTCATGACTTTGGGGGCG
>JBCBRU010000758.1:0-4054 GCA_039819565.1 Myxococcota bacterium
AGGAACGCCGTCCCACCTGGCGGTTGAGGAGGAGTACCGGCACGAGCCCGATCAGCACGATTCTGAGCGCCGCCGTCGACGCCTCGCTCAGTCGCTCGTCGGCCGCGAGGCGATACACGCGGGTCGCCAGAGTCTCGAAAATGAACGGACGAAGGATGAGCGTCGCGGGCAGCTCTCTCATCGTATCCACGAAGACCAGGAGTCCCGCGGTGAAAAGGGCGCGGCGCATCAAAGGAAGGTGGATGCGACGGAGCACTTGAGAAGGGGTTGCGCCAAGGCTTCGAGCGGCGTGATCGTATTCGCGGGGGATACGTGTAATAGCGCTGGCCGTAGTATTGAAGGCCACCGTGAGGAAGCGGGTCACGTAGGCATATATCAAAATCGTCACTGTGCCGGTGAGGATGAGTCCGGTTCGCCACCCGAGCTGACTCTCCGCGAACTCGGCGAGGCCGCGGTCAACGAAGGACAGCGGAGGAAGGAGACCCACGGCCAACATGGTGCCCGGCAGCGCGTACCCGAGGGTCGAGATCTGCACCGCGACGTTGGTGCTCCAGTGGGCGGCCGAATGCTGGGCGTAGGTCAGGACGAGAGCTGCCCCCACCGCCACCACCGAAGCCCCCACTGCGACCGCCACGCTGTTCTTCACGAAGGAGATGAATTCGGTCCCCCAGAGGGGGTCTCCATGTGTCCAGGCCATCTGCGCGAGGACAAAGATGGGCAATGCGCACCCCAGCACGACAGGAAGAAGGCACGCCGCCGTGGCTCCCAGCGCTCGTACACCGTGAAGCTGCATGGGCTGGAAGCTCCCCTCGGCGTCGAGCGACGAGGGCCGCCCTTCGCGTCGGCTTCGGCGCTCCGCGACCACCAGCACCACCACCATGGTGAACATCACAGCCCCGAGCTTCATCGCCGCGAGCTTGTCGCCCGTCGCAAACCAGGTCCTGAAGATACCGGTCGAGAAGGTGGGGACCCCGAAGTACTCCACGACTCCGAAGTCGGCGAGGGTTTCCATGAGCACGAGTGAAAGTCCGCCTGCAATCGACGCTCGCGCCGAAGGCAACGCAACCCGAAAGAAGGCCTGACTTGGAGTGGCCTTGAGGGTTCGGGCGGCCTCGAAGAGGCGCACCGAGCGCTGGAGGAAGGCACCGCGAGCGAGGAGGTAGACGTAAGGATAGAGTGACAGGCTCATAACGAGAGCCGCCCCGGGCAGAGATCGAATCTCGGGGAAGCGAAACGTATCTGGGGACCAGCCGAGGGCGGACCGGAGGCCGGTCTGAACCGGCCCGCTGAACTCCAGGAGATCGGTATAGACGTAGGCCGTGATGTAGGCGGGGAGAGCCAAGGGCAAGGTGAGGGCCCAAGTCAGCCCGCGGCGACCGGGAAAAGCGGTCGCTGCGGTCAGCCACGCGGTGCCTACGCCGATCACCAGGCAGTAGGCTGCGACTTGCAACATGAGCAAGAAGGTGTTCTGGACCAACTCCGGCAGAAGGACGGAGCGGATGTGAAGCCACTCCGTTTCGCCAGGAGCGACGAGTGACCACACTACAGCCACCATCGGGACGGAAATGGCGAGCGACAGCACGAGACTGGCGAGTTGCCAGCCCCGTTGTGTCGCGCCCAAGGTTCCCCGACTCATGTGGGCACGGTGCCCTGCCGGACGTGACCGCGGGCGCCCTGAGGGACGTCATCGTGACCGGTCGCTGCGTCCGGCTCGACGACGCTCGGTGATGCGGTGTCGCTGCGATTTCGGAACATCTCGCACGCCTTCGGCGCGGTGCCGGTCCTGTCCGACCTGAGCTTCGAGGTCAAGGCAGGTCAGATCACGTGCCTCCTCGGTCCTTCGGGCGGGGGCAAGAGCACCCTGCTGCGTCTCGCGGCCGGCCTCGAGCCGGTGCAGTCCGGGGCCATCGAGATCGCGGGGGAGATCGTGGCTTCGCCCGAGGTCCAGCGTCCCCCCGAGCAGCGACCGGTGGGCATGATGTTTCAGGAGAACGCTTTGTTCCCCCACCTCACGGTGGCCGAGAACGTGAGCTTCGGCCTGATGAAGCAGCCCCGAGCCGAGCGGAGCGCACGCGTCGCCTCGCTTCTCGAGATGGTCGGCTGTCGCGAGCTCGGCGGGCGGCTCCCGCACCAGCTCTCTGGCGGTCAGCAGCAGCGGGTAGCGCTGGTTCGGTCGTTGGCGCCGGAACCCCAAGTGCTCCTGATGGACGAGCCTTATGCCAGCGTCGATATCTCGCTTCGCCGGGCACTCCGGGAAGCCGCCCGACGGACCTTGAGACAGAACGGCACCACGACCGTCATGGTCACCCACGATCCGTCCGAGGCCATGGAGATGGCGGACGTGATCGCGGTCCTCGACGAGGGACACATCGTCCAGACGGGCACCCCTCAGCAGCTCTACGAGGCCCCCGCGACCCCCTCCGTGGCCGCCTTCTTCGGAGACGCCCAGCGGCTCTCCGCGCGTCCCTGTAGCGCCGGTTTCGAGACCGACTTCGGGGTCATCCAGGCCCCTGAGGCGGTGGCTCAATCCCGCAACTCTTCCTGCGAAATCGTAGTTCGGCCGAGAGGTCTCGAGCTGGAGGAGGCGCCAGAGGGCTCCGCTCGGATCGAGGATCTGCGCTATGTGGGAGATGGCTGGTTGGCCTTCATACGTTCTGTTCTCCAGAACCCTGCCGCTCCGCTGAGGGTGTTCATTCCGGACCCTTCAGCTTGGAGCGTTGGGGACCGTGTCTCGCTTCGGCGAGCCGGACATGGTTTCTACGTGTTCGAGCCACGTTCGCGGAGCCCAAGCGCTCGCCAAGAGGAAGGATGACCTTAGATATGAAGACGATCGCCTCGATCGCACTCACCGCGAGTTTCCTCTCGCTGGCCTCATGCTCACCCGCGGAGGCCCGCGCGGAGACGGGCTCCGTCAATGTCTACAGCGCACGCCACTACGACACCGACCTTGCGCTGTACGACGACTTCACGAAACGCACCGGCATCAAGGTCAACCTCATCGAGGCCGCGAGCGACACCCTCATCGAGCGCATCGTCAACGAAGGTAAGTACAGCCCGGCGGATATCCTGATCACCGTCGACGCCGGACGACTTCATCGCGCCGAGACCCGAGACATATTCGCCCCGCTCGACTCGGAGACCCTCCGCGCCCGCGTCCCCGAACATCTTCGCCACCCCCGGGGCCTCTGGTTCGGCCTCTCTAAGCGGGCTCGAGTGGTGATCTACAACCGAGAGCGAGGTCGCCCGGAGGGGCTCGAGACCTATGCGGATCTCGCTCTTGCCCGCTTCAAGGGGAAGATCTGCGTTCGTTCCTCATCGAACATCTACAATATCTCTTTGCTCGCCTCGATCGTGGGCCACGTCGGGGAGAGCAAGGCTGAAGCTTGGGCCAAGGGCGTGGTTGGGAACCTGCGGAAGCGGCCGGGCGGCAACGACACCGCCAACATCAAAGCCGTGGCCTCGGGAGAGTGCGAGCTCTCTATCGTCAACTCCTACTACGTGGCGCGCTTCATCGCATCGGGCAACGCGGCCGGAAAGAAGGTGGGGATCATCTATCCCAATCAGTCGACGACGGGGACGCACGTCAACATCAGTGGAGCTGGGCTCCTCAAACACGCGCCCAATCGAAGCCAAGCGGTTCGGTTCCTCGAGTACCTCACTGAGCCTCGAGCTCAGTCTCTCTTCGTCGCCGCCAACAACGAGTATCCGGTGGTCACGACCGCCGAAGTCACGCCGGTACTCAAGGAACTCGGAACCTTCAAGGAAGACACCATCAACGCGAGCCTCCTCGGCACGCACCAGGCCTCGGCGGTACGTATCTTCGACCGAGCGGGGTGGCGTTAGGGGCAAGCTCAACCCCGGTGTACGAGGCGGATCGCTTCCGTTAGTCCGCCCACAGGCGCACGAGGTGGTTTCGGGCACGCAGGAGAGTCAGTCGAAGCTCTCGTCCCTCCTCGGTCCGGGGGAGGCCCTCGAGAACCTGATGAAGGTCGAAGAGGATCGCTCGATGCTCTTGGCTGCGGACCCGACTCTGGATCCATCCAACCGCTGCGAG
>JBCBRU010000759.1:0-4046 GCA_039819565.1 Myxococcota bacterium
CTCGGCGTGGCCACCCTCCTGTACTTCCTCACCGAGGAGGAGACGGCGCCAACCGCCGGGACCTACGCGCTGGAGGCCCAGGTCGACGATGGAGGCGCGCGCCGGTGAGCCTCGTTGCCTGGGCGCTGGCGCTGCTCGCCGCGAGCCCCCCCGAAGCGCGCTTCCTCGACGATCTCGCCCGGCGCGCGCTCTCGGCCGGGCGCTACGCGGACGCGGTGCACATCTACGGCGAGCTCGCGGCCCGCGTCGTCGACCCCGCGATCGACTACAACCTCGCCGTCGCCGCCGACCTTGCCGGCGACCGCGGGCTCGCCCGCGACCGCTTCGAGCGCTTCCTCCGGCGCACTGAAGGTCAGCCTGCCCGCGCCGAGCTGCCCCCCCGAACGCGCATCGAAGCCCGGCTCCGAGAGCTCGAGTCACGCCTTGCCTTGATCGACGTGATCTCTTCGCCGCCGGGGGCTCGCCTCACCGTGGACGGGCTCGTGAGCCCCGTCCCCGACCTGAGCCCGGCCATCCTGACCCTGAAACCGGGACGGCACGTGGTGCGGCTCGATTACCCAGGCTACGAGACGGTCACTGCCACCGTGACGGCGGTGGTCGGGGCGCGTCGCCCGCTGATGCGGGCGCTCCGACGCGCTCAGGGCACCCTGGAGATTCGCACGCGGCCCGGCGCCCGGGTCCAGCTGAGCGTCGAAGGCGAGACGACCCGCAGCTTCCCCGCCAACGCGCGCCGCGCGGTCGACGCCCGCGCCTACCGATTCCGGGTCGAGGCCCCCGGCTTTCGACCGTTCGAGGCCGAGGCCGTGGTCGAGCCGGGAGCCATGACCCTGCGAGAGGTGGTGCTCGTCCCCGAGCCGCCCGCCCGCTCGCGGCTCCTCGTCCGAACGCGAAGCGGCGTGGGCCAGGTGCGCCTCGATGGCCAACTTCGGGCCGAGACCCCGCTCGTGCTCATCGTCGACCCTGGGCCGCACCGGGTCGAGATCGAGCGCGACGGTCGGAGCGTCTGGTCGATCGACGTCGAGGTAAAAGCGGGGCGCAACCTCCTCATCGAGGCGGCGCCGATCGCGTCGTCGCCGTGAGCTCCGCCGGAGGGGGTCTCCGCAAGCTCTCCTTCGCGGGGAGGCATCATCTACTCGCTGTCGATGGTCCCCGGTTCGTGGATCTTCTCCGCGATGCTCTGCGAGCTCGTTCGCTCTTCCTGCGGGCCTGCCTGATGGAGGCCCCGGTGAAGGCGGGCTTTCCGGATGTGCCTCGCGAAGCGAAGGCCCGCGGGCCTTTGGGGGGACCGGGAAGGCAGGGCGTCGTCAGGGCAGATCGGCGCCCGCGGCTTGGGCGTGGGCCTGGCGTTGTCTAAGGGCCCAAGTCCGGGACGCTGAAGGGGCGAGCCGAGCCCACAGCTCCGCTATGATGAGGCTCTTGGGGTCAGATAGGATGGGGGCGTGCTGGCGGGCGAGCGCTTCGTCGCCCGCCACCTTCGCCAAAAGCCAGGCGTGGTACGCGGGCTCTCGGTAGGTCTTCGCCGTACGGAGGGCCGCCTCGAAGCTGGGGTGGGCTCGGATCGCGGTCAGGAAGTCTTCCTGACCGCCCTCGTCGAGGAGCTTGCTCAGGAAGGCGGCGACGTCCGCGTCCCAATCCTCGTCCCGACGACGCTCCGCTAGGGCGGGGTGAGTCCTCAGGGTGTCGAGCAAGGCCCGCGACAGCTCCATGCTGTGGCGAGTGCCCCGATCCGCCAGGGCGGGCCATCCATCCTCTGCCGCTTCCAACAGCGTCAGGGCCTCCTCGAGCGGTCCGACCTCCTGCCTCAAGAGGGCGCTCTTATAGAGCTTAGAAGACAAGACGTATTGCGCAGCGGCTCGGCCCGTCCGGCCCTTCGCGCGTGTCGAACGCTTCCGGGCCACCGCGATGCGCCGGTCCATCGCCTCGACCTGCTTGTCGTGCGGTCGGTCGGGCCTCTCACGCTCCAGAGAGAGGCTCCTTCGGGCCGCAGCGAGGAGGGCGCGGAGATGGGCCTCGTCCTCCGCGAAGTCGGCGAAGCGCGCCTCGGTGGCGTAGCTATCCAGGCGAGCTGGGGCCAGAACCCGTGCCCGCTGCATGAGTTGGAGCATGTGCCGGGCGTCCTCAGAGCGCGCGAAGGCTTTCAGGGCCTCGCCTTCGGTGTCGCTCATGGCGTCCAGCAGGGTGAAAGCTTCGCCGACCTCGACCGGGAAGTGGGTCAGGTCCAGTCGCTGGGCGAAGAAAGCGGCGAAGACCCGCTCGAGCTCGAGGCTCGCGTGATTGGCCAGGGCGATCGCGCTGTCGGGCTGCAGCCGAACGGCCTCTTCGAGGTCGTCGGCGGCGATGCGAAGCGCTTCGAGGTCTCCGTTCAAAGGATAGATCTTCGACATGGCGAGGGCCCGGTTGTTGAGCGCGGTCGAGTCGAGGTCGCCATGCTTCTTCCACAAACCGTAGGCTCGGCGGAGGTGCTTTACGGCCGCGGAATAGTCACCCTCTCGGATCGCGAGCTCCGCGTCGACGTTGGCGAGGTTGGCCAGGTCGGCGTCGGTCTTTTCCCGGATGCTCCGCAGCCAGCCTTGCTCTCCCTCGAGGTCCTCGGCCATGAGCGCGAGCAGCCGGACGAGGGCGGTCTTTTCGGGTCCGCTCCGCTTCGCGTGCTCCGACTCGGCTAGGGTTCGGGCCTTCTCGATGAGACCCAGCTGCCGATACACCGAGATGACGCCCCGCGTGAGCTTGGGGTCGTCGAGCGCGAGCACTTCCTTCAGCTCCGCCTCACCCTCCTCGCGCTTCTCCAAGCGGTAGTACACCTGGCCCAGGCCCAGGTGATAGTTCGGCAGGCCTTCGCTCTCTTCGGCGACGGAGAGAAAGATCTCTTCGGCCTCTCGGAGAAGGGCCTCGCGCTGCTCGGCGGGCACGGTGTTGGCGCGGGCGAGCTTGAGACCGCCGAGGTCCACGGCCGCGGTGACCACGCCCACCGCGTTGCGATAGTCTTCCGCGAGAGCTTGAATGCGGGGGCTCTTGGCCATCTCCTCCTGCATCCAGGCGTAGAAGGCGGCGCTGATCCGCTCGGGGCTCTCCGCGGCGGCGGCGGCTTCGAGGGCGGGGGGCATGTCGCCACGGCCCGCGCGTTGCTCGAGCGCGCCCTCGAGCGCATCGATGGCTTGCTGGTAACGCTGCGAGGCGGCGCGCATTCGTGGAAGCTGGAACGCAAGTTGCCCTTCAAGTAGGGCCTCGGCTTCCTCGGCGCGGCCGTCCATGCTCCAGAGGCGCGCGAGCATGGTCTGGGCCTCGAAGCCGAGCCAGCCGGGCGAGCCGCCTCGAAGCAGCGCATCCTCGGCCTTCGCGGCTTGGCGCTTCTGGAGAAGGAGGGTCGCGAGGAGCATCGCCACCTGGTCGTCACCCGGATGGCTCCGGGCGTAGCGCTGGACGGGGCGCAGTTTCTTGCTCTCGAGGATCGCTCGCCGCTCCCCGTCTTCGGGCGCTCGAGCCGCAACGCTGAGAGCGTGCGTCAATAAGGATTGCGTCTCCTTCAGGTCCTCGTGTTTGCCGAGGAGCGGAAGCCAGTTCCGCACCTCGCTGGCTCGGGCCCCCACGAGGCTCCAGCGCTCCGCGGCGAGCGCTCCGAGGCGCACGATCTCGGCCCGGGGGCCGGGCTGATCCGCGTGGGCCATGTGGGTGGCGAGCGCGTCGAAGGGACGCGAGGGTTCGAGCAGCTCCGCGAGCCGGCGGTCGAGGGCACGGCGGGTCTCGGCGGCGCTTCTTGGGGCCAGGGCGCGCGCCTTCTCGAGCAGACCGATCTCGGTGGAGGGGGTGAGCTTCGGGGCGTCGAGGAGACGCGCGAACAGAGATCTGAGGTCGGGTCGACGGGCGGCCGGGAGGGCGCTGAGCCTGCCCAGGGTATGCCGGAGGCGCGGCGCGCGCTCCATGTCGAGAGGCGTGGGTTCGCCGAGTCCGAGCACGCCCCCCATCGCGCGGACCTCGCGCAGCGGGCCTCCGAGCGCTGGCTCGCCCTCGAACTCGACGCCCTCCCCGCGCCTCTCGACATGGAGCGC
>JBCBRU010000760.1:0-4037 GCA_039819565.1 Myxococcota bacterium
CCTCCTCGCGGGCGGCGGCGAGGGCGAGGAGATTGGCCTCGGAGGATCCGGAGACGAGGATTCCGTCCGAGAAGGCGTCGAGCTCGAGAGCGGCGCGGGTCCAATCCAGAACTTGCCGCTCCACCACGGTCGAGATCTGAGCGCCTCCAAAGGCGTTGACGTTCGTCAGGGCTGCGGCGACCGCGCCCAGCTTGCCTTCGGGGCGGCCCGACCCCAGGACCCAGCCGAAGAACCGGGGATGAGAGGCAAAGGCGGGGTCGAGGAGGCCATGGTCGCGGAGGGTCTCCACAAGGGTCTGAGGGAGGGCGGGCGTCTGGGGTAGCGGTTGGTTGAAAGCCTGCTGCTGGCGCCGTTCGAGGGGGCGCCACGGGCGGTCGAGGGGCCGGCGATCCAAGGCTGCATCCACCAGCGCGTGGAGGGCGCTTCGAAGGGCGTCTTGACCGTCGCGATCGTCGACCTCGCGGTTTACCTCTGACGAAGCGGTCATGGCTGTTTCCAGCGGTCACGCTCGATAGAGGGCCAAGGCGCCCGATCGACCGGCGCGAGGTAGACCCAGACCTCGCCAAAGGGCGCTACGGGGCGCTGCACGCGCTGATAGAGCTCTGGGGCGTCTTCGTAGGCGTCCAAAGCCGGAAAGCAAGCCGCATCCACCAAGTAGACCTCCCCCCAGATCGCGCGATGCCCGCGCTCGACGAGCGCCGGCCACGCACCGCAGTCCAGGAGTGTGTAGCCCGGTCCGGTACGTCCTTCTCCCAGAAAACGGGCTCCCTTCAGGAGGTGGTGGGCGCCGCCTTCGCGCATCAAGGTTCCGTAGACGAACAGGGCCTCCACGCCCGGAGCACGCCCGCCGGCGCCCCTTCGGTCAACATCGTGCGTGGTTCGAGCGACCACGCGGGCGTGGTGGCTCGAACCCTCGGGCCCCAAAAGCTGGGCGACGATCGAATGGAGGGGGATGGTGCGGACCTTGCTGTCGAACCGGTCGCGGTGATGAATCAGCGACGCACCCCTCTTCGGGGCCCTCATCCCTCTGCCCGCAGTCGGCCACGCTCCGGGCGCTTTCCGCTAGCCAGCGCAGTGGGGCTGGCGTCGCTGCTTGGATACGCCCCAATGGCCTGGGCGGATCTCGACGTCGTATTTGTCCTCGACGTTACGGGGTCCATGTCCAGTGAGCTTCGTGAGGCTAAGGAGCGGGTCGGGCAGCTTGCCGAAGCCCTTCGGGACGCTCGGACAGGGGAAAGGGTCCGGCTCGGGGTGGTGGCCTTTCGCGACCGCAAGGATGACTACATCACCAAGATCTCTCCTCTGACCAGAGACGTCGAAGTCACGCAGCGCTTCCTCGCCGGTCTCGCCGCCGCTGGCGGCGGCGACTATCCAGAGGACGTACTTGCGGCCCTCTCGGTGGCTATTCGCGACATGAAGTGGGGCCCCGCGGAGCGCCGGATTTTTCTGATCGGCGACGCGCCGGCGCACCTCGACTATCCGGACAACCCTCCGTCCGAAGTCCTCATCGCCGAGGCCCGTGAGGCGCGCATCGTGGTCGATGGGATCGGCTGCCGGAGCCTTTCTCCTCAGGGGCAGGTCTTCTTTCGGGACTTCGCGTACGGAACCGAAGGACGGTACCAGCACATCGGACACGTGCGAGCCGACACGGCTGGGGTCACCGCGACGGTCCTGGGGAGTCTGACCGCCGCGCGCGCGAGGCCGGAGCCGAAGGCGTGGCGTAAATCTCGTCGGGAGACAAAGGCCACGCCGAGCGATCGGCTCGATCTTCGCTGGACGGAGCCCGGCTGTCGTTTCCAGCTCGAGCTTCCCGAAGGTCTTCACCTCCTTCGGAATCCCGAACTCGCCGCAACGGACCATGGCCCGGTGGCGGTGCGGGCCGCCGTAGGTCCCGTGGGACAGCCCGGAGGGACATTTGGGGTGGATGTCTGCTTCGAGGATACGTCAGCCCTGCAGCTTCACCTGACCGGAGGCCGCCGATGAGTCGCCGCATCGTCGTCACCAGTGCGGTCCTGATGCTGGCGGGGTATGCCCAGGACGCCCGGGCTCAGGACGATCGCCGGGCCGGGCTCTTCACCGAAGCTCGCCAACTCCCCTTGGTTTCGCAGTTCATGACGCTTCACGTGAGAGCGGGGGAAGCTCACCTCGACGTTGTCCAGTGCTTCCGCAACGATGGCGCGAGGCTCGCGCAAGCAGACTTTCGAATGCCTCTTCCCGAGGGGGCCACGGTCGACGGCTTTGGCTACTGGCGAGGTGGGCGATACCTCGCTTCGACGCTCAAGGCTCGGGAAGAGGCCGAGCTCCGCCACGCGGGGGCCGCTACGGAAGGCCGCGTATCGGGTCTCGCGAAGACGATGGGCAGCTTCGCGAGCCTATCCGTGGTTCCGGTGGAAGCGGGAGCCACGCAACGGGTTCGGGTGAGGCTGCGGCTCCCCGTGGTCACGGAGCTGGGACGAAGCCACGTGGAGCTGCCGGTTCGGGAGTTGCTCGGCGAGGTCCGGGTGCCCACCGCCGCGGACGTACGCATTCAGGCCGAGGCAGACATCGAGCTTTGGCACGTCGAGGGGGGCGTACCCATTCCCATCGAACAGGACGGGGAGCGCCTCCGCTTCGCCGCAACTTTTCAGGATTCGGGTCACGTGTGGTGGCGAGAGGCGCGGGCCGCACTCGAAGCATCAGCTTCCGCCTTGGCTCTTCCTGACGGCGACCATGGCTTGGTGTTCCGGGCCTTCATGTCCACTGAAGCCTTCGACGACCAGGTCCGGCCCACCGTCGCGGTCGTCGATCTGTCCTTCTCTATGCGTCGCCGCCAGCCGGACGTGGAGCTGGCTCTGCGGCGTCTAGGGCCCGCCTCTCGGGTGTGGCTGGTCGCTGAAGCAGCTCGTCCAGCCGAGAGCCTTGAGGGCGCTCTGCAGGCGCTGCGGGGCGGGGCTCTCGGACATAGGTTGGACCCGTTCGTCCTCTATCGAGCGCTCGAGCGCGAGGGATGCCTTCAGGGGGCCCGCTGCGTGGTCATCACCGACGCACCCGCGGCTGCAGCGCACCTTCGAGGGCTAGAAGTGCCCATCTTGGCGCTCGCGGACCCCGAGGAGCTTCAGCACGTCCAGGGTCGTCTCCCCGGAGGAGCGGTCGTCCATCGCGATGCGGACCCTTCGGCCCGGTTGGCGGAGAGGATCGACGCCCTCGTGCGTCCGTCGTTGCGCATCGTGGGGGTCCAAGCGGCTTCCGGTGCGCCGGTCGAGCTCTTGGACGCGCGTAGGTCGGCGCCAGCCGGATCCGTGCTCCGGCTGCCCGCTCGACTCCCGAATTTGGAACCCGTGGACCTGGAGCTCGAGGTGGCGGGGCAGCCGCTCCCGTTCCGGGTCACGCCGCAGCTCGCCCGGGGGGAGGAGGCTAAGGGTGTCCGCAGGGCGGTCTACCGAGCGGAGCTCGCTCGGATGGCGCGGCGCTTTCGCACGGCAAGCGGCGACGAGCGCGTCAGCCTAAAGGAGAGGATCACCGCCCTCAGTCTACGTGAGGATATCCCGACGGCGTTCACGGCTCGGCAGGTGGATGATCCGGAGCTCTCGCTGGCTGCCATCAAGGGCGGGGACCCTCACCTCACTCTTGCCGACGTTCCAGATCGGTCAGGCGCGGTGGCGATCTATCCCTTCGGGGAGATCCGTGAGCTCGTGCGCGATTGGGCTCGGCGCGAGTGGGTGGACCGCTTCCTCGCTCCTCGACACTGGCCGGAGCACGCGTACCGGGTCGACGTGCAGGAGCGCTTCATCGATGGCACGCAGGATCGACGGCATGTCTGGTACCTTTTGGATGACGCGCTCCCCGAGGTCGATATCTCGGTAGAGGAGGAGCTTGTCGTGGTGCGCACAGAGGATGCGGCCGGCGTGTCCTCGGTCCGCGCGCTGGCCGACGGTCGGGCGACGGTCCTGACCAATGGGGTGGGCTGGCAGGTGGGGCTCGATGAGCTCCCTCAGACCTTCGATAGAACCAGCCCACACGACCCCCTCGTGCACGGTGACGGCGGAGAAGGCGGCCAC
>JBCBRU010000761.1:0-4019 GCA_039819565.1 Myxococcota bacterium
GTCATGACCTCCTGGCCCGACACCGCGCGCTCCGTCTCCCGCAGATCGATCCGCTCGACCGAGAGGCTTCGCATCACCTTCGAAAGGAGCCACCGGCCTCCGGAGAAGCTCCGCGCCGGCTCACCGTCCTCGTAGGCGAGGAGGGTCTCGAAGGGATGCGAAGCCTCTCGGTCGAGCGGATCGATCTGCGGGAGACGGAGCGCGCGGTGTCGGGCCAGGAGGTCATGACCGCGGATAAGGTCACCCTGCGTCTGACGGCGATGGCCAGGTACCGGATCGTGGATGCCGAGAAGGCGACCGAGACGGTTCGCGAACTCGATAGCGCCCTCTACGGCGAGATCCAGATGGCGGTTCGCCGCGAGGTCGCTGGTCACCGCCTCGATCAGCTCCTAGACGCGCGTCGGGAGGTCAGTGCAGCCCTCTTGGCCCAGGTCCAGGAGCGTGCGGCTCCTTGGGGGGTCGAGGTGCGGTCCGTCGACGTCAAGGACATCGTCCTTCCTGGCGACATGAAGGCGCTGATGAACCAGGTCATCGAGGCGGAGAAGCAGGCGGCCGCGCAGGTCATTCTCCGACGTGAGGAGACGGCCGCGGTGCGTTCGCAAGCCAACACGGCTAAGATGCTGGACGCCAGCCCGACCCTGCGCCGCCTCAAGGAGCTCGAGGCGATGAAGGAGATCGCACAGGCCATCGACCAGGTCACGCTGGTGGCTGGCGCCGACGAGCTCGTGAGTCGCATCGTCACCAAGCAGGTGGGCAACACCTGACCGGGCCGCCCCCATAGGAGGGGCGGCCTCATTCGCAACTCTTATTGCAGTATCGACGAACGACCCCTTGACCCGGCCCGCCGGTGGGGATGGCATCGCCTCATGCACCGGCGTCATTCGCTCGTCGCGATCGCTCTGACGTACGGGTGCTCTCCCTTCCTGGACGTAGCTGAGCCCCAGGAGAGCGAGAACACCGACGTTCTGTGTACGAACGGCCTCGATGACGACTTCGATGGCGTCGTCGACTGCGGCGATCCGAGCTGCCGAAGCCTGGACGGATGTGATCCGGCGCGAGCCGAAGTCTTCTCCACCCAGCTCCGCATTCGCTACCGCCGGGCGCCATGGGGAGGCGGCGAGGAGGCGACCGGCTCCCGGGCGAGGCTATCCATCGACGCATCGGAGACCTCGGCGCGCGTGGGTCTGTTCGATCGCGAGAACATCGATGGCGTGGCCCCGATCGCGGAGGTCGTCGTGGGGCCTAGCCCCACCACGACGGAGGTCCCAGGCGGTCCTCCGCGGCTCTACTACGCTCCGATCTCCGCATCCCAAGTCGAGGTCGATGTTCCCCGCGGCGAAGCCTTCGTGGACATGGGCCCGCAGTCCGGGACGCAGGCCAAGCTGGTGGACGAGAATCAATGGATCGCGAGCATCCGCGGCAAGCTCGCGGGCCAGGCCTTTCCGAACCCGCATCGGCTCTCGCAAGGTGTCTTTCACCGCGGACTCCGCGCCCCGGACTTCGTCCCGGCCCGCGAGGCCACCGGCGCAGAGCTCGGCGGGGTGCTCTCCTCCGAAGGGGTTTCGACCCGCTACCGGCGGGCGTGGCGGCGACACATCCCATTGATTCGAGGCCCGGTGGGGAGCGAAGTGGGCGCAACCTGGGATCCGGTTCGGGGGCTCGGAGTGGTGTTCGGAGGGTTTCGAGGCTCGGCGCTCGACGCCACCTGGCTGTGGGATGGTTTCTCCTGGCGCGAGGCCGCCTCGACCGTCCGACCTCCCGCCCGACTCGCCCCGGCCCTGAGCGCCCATCCAGGTCTCGGCGGAGTGGTGCTCTTCGGCGGTTCTTTTGAGGTCGGCCTCACCGGAGAAGGCCAGCTCTTCGGCGACCTTTGGCTCTTGGACGAGGACGGGTGGCGGGAGCTGGAGCCGGAGGGCCCTGGGCCCTCGCCACGTCGTGCTCCGGCGATGGCCTACGACGAAGCTCGGGGTCGGCTCGTGGTCTTCGGCGGCTGCGCAGATCTCTTCTGCGAGGGCGAGCTCCCCCGCGATACCTGGGAGCTCGTTGAGGGCCGGGTCTGGGAGCGTCGAGAGCTGACCGAAGCGCCGCCGGGACGAAACGGCGGCCAGATGTTCTACGATCCAAGGGGGCGACGGATGCTCCTCTTTGGTGGGTCCACCGACATCACCAGCGACAGCCCTCTCGCCGACGTCTGGGCCTACGACGGCGAGGAATGGACGCAGCTCGCTGAAGCCAACCCGGAGCTGAACGGACGCTTTCCCTCGTCGGAGTTCATTCGAAGCAGCGGGACCTTGGTGGTCACCCAGTTCGGACCCGACCTCGACCGTACCGAGGTCCATCTCTTCGACGGAGCCACCTGGAGCCGAGCGGCCGAAACCGGCCTCGCCCCCTTCCAGCGACTCTCGGCCCAAATGTTCTATGACCGCTCGCGGGACGAGATCGCGTTCGTAGCCGGTATCGACAGTCGCGATGACGACGCCACCTGGATCTTGGACGGCCCAAGCTTCACTTGGGAGAGGCGGAGCGCCCTCGGCCCTCACCCGGAGCAGGTCTTTCTCCCCGCGCTCGCCTACGACCCCGAGCGCCAGGTCTCTGTGCTCTTCGGCGGAGTGGACGCGGCGTTCGTCCGCTCCGACCAGCTGTGGGAGCTCGGCGGCGACGGGATCTGGCAGCGGCGCCGCCCTCTCAGCGGGCCCGCCCCGGAAGCGCGCTTTGGCTCCCGCATGGCCTACTCATCGGGCCGCGGGGTGGTGTTGGTGGGCGGGTCTCTCGAGGCCGACGACGGTATGGGTCGGCGCACCCAAGAGGTCTGGACCTGGAATGGAGAGACCTGGGCGCTCGGCCCTCCCCTCCCCGAACGGCTCGCCCTGGGCGCTCTGGCGTACGACCAGCGCCGCCAAGAGCTCGTGTATTTCGGCGGCCTCCGGAGCGACGCCCTCGGCAACCTGGTGGAGTCGGACGCCACCTACGTGCTTCCTGATGGTGCTGGCGCCTGGCTCACCCGCACTCCCGCCTTCTTTCCGCCCGCCCGCTTCTCCGTCAACGCAGCTTACGACCCCTTGGCAGGCGAAGTGGTGATCTTTGGCGGCGGGGACCTCGGCAACAACGAGTTCGACGACATCTGGGTCTGGAACGGCGCGACCTGGAGCCTGGACGACAATCTTCCCGGGGCGACCCGACGCTCTGCCACCACGCTGGTCTACGACACGACCCGCGAGCGCCTGATCGCCTTCGGGGGCGGAACCTCCGACCCTGGCATCACGGGCGACGAGTCCGGCTTCACGGACACGGTGTTCGAGAGAGTGCAAGGCACATGGCGCATCGCCAATACCGAGGGAGGGCCTGCCCCTCGCTCCAGTCATGTGGCCGCCTTCGACCAGGCGCGGGGAAGGATGGTGGTGGTGGGCGGCAACACCACTATCTCCGAAGCCACCCCCGAGACCTGGTTCTACACGTCGACGGCGGCAGGAGGGGAGTGGTCTCCGCTGCAGCGGACCCTCGCGGACATCCCTCGGTGCGGATCTCAGCTCGCCCGAGACGGCCTGTCCGGGCAAGCGGCGCTCCTCGGGGGGTGCACCACTCGGGACTGTCTCGTCGGAGCCTCCTCGACTTTTCGCTGGGACGCCTCCGGCTTCTCCTATCTCTCGTCTTTTCGGCCCCCGCCTTCGGCCCCGCAATCCTTTCTTCTGCCAACCCCCTCTTCGGGGGCCTTCGACCTCGTATCGACCATTCAGGTCCGCCCCTTCAGCGCGTCGGGGATCTTTCGTTTCCGGCTCGGGCAGGATCTCACCTTCGCGACCACCGACACCCATCCCCCTGGGCTCGGCTTCATCGGGGTGGTCGGCGTCTACGAACCCGCACAGTCCCGTTCGGTGGTGTTTGGTGGAGTGACGGGCGCGGCCCCGGGAGACGTCGGTGACGGATTGTTCGCGATCGATCGGGACGGGCGGTACTCGAGCCTAGGGGCAGGCGGGGGCCGAAAAGACGAGAGATAGGAGAAGCCGGAGGCGTCCCAGCGA
>JBCBRU010000762.1:0-4016 GCA_039819565.1 Myxococcota bacterium
TGCGTGTGCCTGTGGTGAGGGCGTTGCTGGGGACCGGACTGCCAACCTGTACCTCCTCGAGGAAGAGGGCGATAACGGCCGTCAGGTATCGGTGAAGGTCCTCGCTGGAAGTCTCTCGTTTTTCGTTGGCGGCCATGCCTCGCCCTCTTCCTCGACGAGGTACCGGATGGCTTTACGGTCCCCAAGAACACCCTGACCAAAGGCACACGGAAGATTTGGAACCAAATGTCGAAAAGAGGGTTGAAGGACCAGCAAACCGTGAAGATCAAGATCGGCAAGAACGATAGAGAGTTCATTCTTCCCGGTCCCGTCGAGAGGCGCTGCATCAAGCTCTTCATGCGCCATGCCGAGCACGTCATGAGGTCGGCCAACAAGAGCGAGCTCGATTGGAAAACCTTCGAAGCGGCGTGGAATCACGTCCAGAAGATGGCCGAGCGAGCGGTGCGAGCTGCATCGCAAACGTCCGCCTTCGACGGAGGCTTCTGCTCCGACTCGATCACAGAATAGTCGACCCCCGGAGCGAGGCGCCGACCGCGGAAGAGAATCGAGGCGGCTCGCCCTCCCTCACCGCGTCGGGGTACGGTGCCGACGACGGTTGTGTTCCACGACCGGGGGACCATGGCTCCCGTCCAAGCGAGTGTTCGGTTGAGGGCCGAGATTCGCGTGAGGGGCCGGAAAGACCGATGGCGGCGGTCGGTGGTTTACGCGAGGTTGCGCGGGAGGAGCTGATGGACGTCGCGCTGGATAACGCCGCGGGCGAGGACGGGAATGACCTCAGCCAGGTATTCGACGGGTCGAGCTCACAGAGCGCGGAGGACCGAGTAGACCACGGCTGTATCGCGAGCGCGCAGGGAGCCAGCGAAGAGATAGTTCTTCCAAGTCAACGCAGCTCGGATGTGGAGGCGCTCCACGATGCCATTCTCGAACGGGACGCGGCCATCGATCAGAAACATACCCAGCGGCCCAGATTGGTTGACCAGGTAGGTCAGGGCTCGTCCGAGAGGTGAGCTGGGACGTTCACGATCCTGTTCGTGGACCGCCCATCTCAGGAGGCGGCTGAAGATGGGAGCACTTCTCTCCTGGCGCTGCAAGAGGCATTGCTCGGAATCGAGCGGGCGCCCATCTTCCTCGATATCAAGGAGGGCTTGCCACGCCTCGAGAGCGATGGCCGCGCGGCTGTCTCACGCATCGAGAGCCTTCCGGAAGTAGCGCCGAGCGTGCATATGACAGCCACATTCGATGATGCCGTCGCGCTGGAAAGCCTGATCGAAGACACCCGCAGCATCCGCCACGGTCAGCCCGCTCCGTAGCCCCAGGAAATCCTGCGGACCGATGGCCATCTTGTCATCGAACGACGCATGCCCGGAGGGCGCGAAGAGATAGAGGGCGCTGTCGGTATCCCCGACATAGCCCCAGAGGGTACCGAGCTTCTTCTTCGCACCGCGCCGAGACCCTTTCGAGCCGCCCTCGAAGAAGGCCAGCGAGGTCCCGTCCAGGTGAAGGACCTCGTACCTGTTCCGCGGAGCGCGTCTAGCTTGAGGTTCTCCTTCAGGCTACCCGCCGCGGATGCGGCGGAAGACCCGACGTCGGAGTTGGTCGGAGTGGCAACAGTTGGTCGAGGAGTGGCAGCGGAGCGGCCTCTCGGCGAATGCGTTCGCCGCTCGCGGGCAGCTCAACCCTTCGACGCTGACATGGTGGAAGTGGCGACTCGGCGCCGAAGCGGACGCGCCCGCCAAGGTGGCTCCGATCGAGGCCGACCTCCGTCCGGTAGAGATCGTGGACGTCGAGCAGTACGAGGTTCCGGACGGCTGGGAGCTGCATGGACCCAGCGGCGAAGTCTTGCGCGTGCGGGGTGAGCTGACCGCCGCGCAGCTCGCTCAGATCCTGGCTGCGCTCACGCACGGGGGCACGGGCCCTTGAAGCTCGAGCTGCCCTCTCGAATCCCGATCGCGACGACCCCAATCGATCTTCGCCTCTCGTTCGATCGACTCGCGGGTATCGTGCGGGAGCACCTGGGTCACGAGCCTCGAGGAGATTTGCTGGTCGTGTTCCATAATCGTCGCCGCACGCACCTGAAGCTGTTCTGGCATGCCGATGGCGGGTACTGGATAGGATACTGCCGGCTCGACCGAGGAACCTTTCGTATCCCGGCCGGTCGAGAGTCGGCTGCCTGGTCCCAGGCTTTTGGCGATCTGGTGGTCCCATGGAGGTGGCGATCTGCACCGACCCCATGTGCTAAGGCCCGTCCCTACCGCGACCCCACGCGCGATGCGTGGGACGCCTCGGGGGCGGCCGTCGCCGGGGCCGCGAGGCGGCTCGGGATCTCGAGATCGACGATGGCCCGGCGCCGGGCTTAATGGGGTCTCCCCGAGGGACAGACCTCGGCGGGTGGAGGGCCCCGCACGGATCCGTCCCGGGCGGAGGTCGAGCGGGCGACCCGTGCGGCCTGGGAAGCGTCCGACCGATCGGCGACCGTCGCCGCTCGGATCCTCGGGGTCTCAGTTGGCGCGATGTCGCGACGCCGCGTTCGCTGCGGCTTCCCGGGCGGAGATGGTCGCCGACGGGACCCCGAGACAGAGGCGCGGGTCGCCCGCTCAACGCGTGAGGCGTGGGGACGCTCCGAGGCCTAGACGGCGAGGCGCCTCAGCATCCCGCGTCGAACGATGACGACCCGCCGGGCCAAGTACGACCTCCCGGGCGGCCGGTAGGCCAGGGTCGAGCGTTCGCTGATCGGCGTGATGGCTCCCGCCGACGGCGACCGCATGCGCCCTTGGCACTGCGAAGGACGCGCCGCAGTGATGCGAAAATCGCTGCCCACTGAGATACCCCGAGACAATTCGCATTCCCCGTAGGCAAACCGCGGACTTCTTCGCGGTGTAGAGGGGACCGCGCCTCCCGGCGCGAGACACATCGCGCCCAGAAGCCGTCGAGCGAGCTGCGCGCCGATTTATTCCCCTAGCCGGCGAATCCTGGGCGCATTCTCGTCACTGCGAGTTCCTTTTCCTATCTATGTCGAGGTCGTTGCACGGCAGGCTGGCCCGCAGATTGCTCATCCTCGCATCCTCCGCCGACGTGGAAGGCCTCCCACGCGCGGTCGGTGGTCCATCGATAAGAAGACGGGAGATCGAAAGGTTATGATGCAGAAAGACGTCGAAGGTTTGGTGCTGGTGCTCCGCGATTCCCATCGAGCGTGGCAGTCGCTCTTGGAGGGTCATGGTCAGCTCAAGGAGGTCATGGCGACCTCTCAACCCGGCTTTCTCGACCTGCTGATGAGCTCTAAGGTTCGCTGGAGGCAGAAGCACCTTGCGAAACAGAGGAGGGTCGTCGAGGAGCTCGCCCCGCAGGTTGAAGCTCAGATTCACCATCAAGCGGAGCAGTGCTCCAAGTCTCTAGCGGCCGTGCGCCCGAGTCGGCGTCAGCTCGTCGGGGCGCGTGTGGATGCAGAGGCCGAGCTGGAGCGCGTCCTGGACGACTTTCTCTCCAAACTCGCGGACCCTAAGTACGCTAAAGCCGTCGAAGCGATCAAAGGGCTTCTTGCACCCGACGAGGTCGGTGCGGACACTGCCGGACGGATCGCCGCCCTCACGCCCGTGGCCTCCGACTTGGGGGTCCTCGAGATGGCGACCTTCGAGAACCACTTTCGTGAGATCGCCCGCCTGGCGGCTGAACTGACGAAGGTGCAGCGTGAGCTTCAGGCCGCCAAGAACGGCATCGACGTATACTTCAAGTTTTCATCTCAGGTGGAGGCACACGGGCGTTTCTTCGCAAACGCAGCGCACGAGTGGAAGCGCACCTGTCAGGACGTCGTCCTCGCCTTGAACGCCGCGTTGCTCGACGAGCAGGCTCGGAGCATCGAGGAAGGCCGAGATCGTCTTCAGTCCCGTATCGCCTTGATCGAGGAGGGCTTCGTGGTCGGGGCCGGCTTGATCGAGGAGGTGCCGTCGCAAGCTGACACGCAGCCCGAGTAGGAGTTTTGAGTTGAAGATCTACCTGCTATTTAAGCCGGTCCTCGACCA
>JBCBRU010000763.1:0-3990 GCA_039819565.1 Myxococcota bacterium
CGAAAGCCGGGCCGGCCGGGATCATCACCGCGAAGACCAAGACCGCCACCGTGAACAGGCCGGATACGACGGGAAGATCCGGCTGCCAGCTCACGGCGAGGAGCCAGATCAAGATCCCTGAGCCTCCCCAGTAGGCGATCGTAAGACCAATGAAGGCGGCCGCCCTAGAGACGCTGCCCAAAGCTGCCAGTCCATCCAAGAAGGCTTCGACGAGGCCCACGATGCGGTCCGCCAGAGTGACCGAGATTCGGCTCAGTATCGCTCGCGCGGCTCCGAGCACGGGGCCGCGAGCCCAAGCGGCGGCGAACAGGAAGACCAGCCCCCCCCCGAAGGCCACTGCGGCTCCGGTGGACAGCTGGGTCAGCTCGTCGGGGATCGGTGCCGAGTCGGGCACGAAGGAGAAAAAGATGAAGAACATCCCGACCGCGCATAAGCCGTCGGCAATTCGCTCGACGAAGACGCTGGCTACCCCACTCGCAAAGGGCACCCCCGACCGCTGAATGAGAGCGGGCCTCAGGAGCTCTCCGAGCCGGAGCGGGATGAGGAAGGTCCCCGCGATGCCGATGTTGGCCGCGGCGAAGATGGCTCGATTCGAGATGTCGGGTCCGAGCGGGCGAATGTAGAGGCCCCACCGGATGACGCGGAAGGAGTGGATGAAGAGCTGCCCCGCCCCGAAAGCCAAAACCGCCCAAGGACTCGCCTTCCCGAGGCTCTCGGCCATCGCGTCGAGGTCAGCGTCGTGAAACACCCACCACAGAGCTGCAATGGTCACGACCAATGCGATGACCGCCTGTAGGGCAATGCGGGCTCCGCGCGAGGCCGTTCCAGACACGAGCGGCCTTCTAGCCCACCCGTCGCGCCGTCGGAAGCGACGGCGTAAGGGCGGCGCCCGTCAGGGAACGGGGACGTCGAAGTACGCGGATACGGCTAGGGTTCGGGACGGAGAGGGGGCGGTGTCGAACCCGCCATCCACGACCATCTCCATCCTGCCTTCGAAGCGGTTCGCGTCCACATAGAGCACTCTCAGGTTTCCGCTCCAGCTCTGAACGGCGGCGCCGGTCGAGCACGCGGCGCAGATTCGGCGCAGGCGCCCCCCATCGATCGCGCTACCGGCTGTGGGGGTGCTGGTGGCAACGAGGGTTCCGCTTTGAGCGGTCCAACCGGTGCGGAGGTCGGCCGTGGCGTCGAACGGCAAATCGCCCCGGAAGAGTCGATTGAGATCGAGGTCTACCTCGAGCCTCCATCCCGTGGCCGGGGCGTCCCCTCCCCCGGACAGGCTCGCCGCCATGACGGCGGTAAAGGTCGGAGCGGCGCTGCTGGTCATGGTGGCGCTGCCGACCACGTTCTCGATTTCGATTTCGGTCCCTGCCTCGCTCAGCGAAAAGCGGTTGGCGGCGCCTCCCGGGCCAATGTTTCCGGCGGTTTCGTCCGAACATCCCGCCCCCAGAGCAAGGGCGAGGAGCCATGGGGGAGCGGAGCTCCGAGGACGGGGCTGCATACCTCGAAGCCTAGGGCCTCAGGGGTCGGGCGTCGTGGGAGTCGACCTCGGGACGCGAGGATGTTCTTCTCCCGCGCCGGAGGTGCACAACGAGATGGCCGATATCGACCAAAGGCTCGCGTCCTTCGTGGGCCAACTGACCGAGGCGGTCGGGTCTTCCTGCGACCCGACTCCGGTGTGCCGAGCCGTCAAAGGGGTGCTCACGGAGTTCATTCGACCAGGTCACGCCTTTTTGCCCGCCGACGTGCTCCGGCCGGCGAAAGACCACTACGCCCGGAACCTTCTCCACAGAGATCCCCAGGGGAGATTCTGCGTCATCGTCATGGTGTGGAGCGAAGGTCAGGGGACCCCGATCCACGATCACGGAGGGCTGTGGTGCGTGGAATGTGTCTATCGAGGTCGGATCCGTGTCCGGTCCTATGACCGCGGTGAGGACGACGGCACCCACGCAACGTTTCGTGAGACCGAGGCGGTCGTGGCCGGATGCGGGGAGGCGGGCCACCTCATCCCGCCCTTCGACTATCACATCATCGACAACCCTTTCGGCGATGGCGCTGCCTCGACCGTGCACGTGTACGGCGGAGACATGAATCACTGCCGGGTTTTCGAGCCTGTCGGCGACGGGCAGCGCTACCTTCAGCGCGATCGCGCCCTCGCCTTCGCGGAGTAGGCCTGGACCCTGGCCGGCTGCAGCTGGCCTTGACGTCGGTGCCTGGATCGGACAATGCAGCCGGTGGCAACCGCCGGCCTACGCTATGACCGACTCATCTGCTTCGCAAGACAACCATCCTTCGAAGGGAGGGCTGAGCCGGTGGCAAATGGCCCTCTTCGCGGTTTCGATTCTTCTTACGGTGGGCGGCTTCGTCCTGAGAGCGCAACGTTCAGACGGGGAGGCGCGTGCCCAGGGCGCTCGGGCCGCCTCGAAGGTGGATCGCGGCGGTCCCGGGGCCAGAACCACCATGAAGGACGCGGCCGACCTCATCGAGGCGCGTCGGGACGATGACTCGAGCGTGCCCGCGGGGATCGTGGAGCGGCCGATCCCTGGCCCGGGCCAGGACGAGTCCACCCCGAGCGAGACCTCCGGGGAATGGGCGGCTTGGTCCCCTCTCCTCATCAAAGGGGGCTTTAGCTTCGCGGTGGCCTTCGCCCTGGGCTTCGCCCTCCGCAGCTTTTTGCGGCTCGCGCTCCTCGTGGTGGGAACGATCGGTCTCGCGATCTTCGCTCTCGCCTACTGGGGAGGGGTCGACCTTTCGCCGGCCATGACCAAGGGCGCAGAGCTCTGGGATGGCTTCGCTGGACAGGTCCAGGCAGAGGCTAGCTCATTCCAGGCTTTTATGACCGGCAACCTACCTTCCGCAGCGTCGGCCAGCCTGGGCCTGTTTTCGGGCTTCAAGAAGGGCTGACGGGGTACTCGGAGGGGCACACGCCGAGGCGAGCTCGAAACCGTTTTCGGAAGCTCGCCTCGGAACGGTAGCCGGCCGCGAAGCAGGCAGCCTTGACGGTCGCACCTTCTTCTAGCAGCGCGCGAGCTCGCTCGAGTCTCGCATCCTCGAGGTAGCGAGCCGGGGTGCGTCCGAGGGCGTCCACAAACCGACGATAGAAGGTGCGCTCCGACATTCCGGCCCGCTCGGCGAGGTCGGGCACGCGGATGGACTTGTCGAGGTTCGCCTCCAGCCAAGCCGTGACGTCCCGAAGCCGGTCTCCGGCGTCAACCTGGGCCTCGAGAACGGAGCTAGACTGTGATTGATCCCCGGGCCGGCGAGCGTACACGACGAGCCGTCTCGCGACGGCTCCCATGACTCCCAACCCCTGGTCCATCTCGACCATGGCGAGGGCCATGTCGATGCCGGTGGCGACCCCCGCCGAGGTCCAAGCTCGCCCGTCTTGGACGTAGACCACGTCGGTGGCGAGATTGATCTCGGGGTGGTGGGTGCGAAGGTGGTCGGTCGCGGCCCAGTGCGTCGTGGCCCGGACCCCGTCTAGGCATCCTGTTTCGGCAAGCACCAGGGCTCCCGCGCACACGGAGCCAAAGCGATGAGCGTCACGGCATGCTCGCTGGAGCCATTCTTTGAGCTCAGTCTCCTCGGAAGCCCGGCGAAGCCCCATCCAGCCTCCGCCACATACCAGCACCGTGTCGCTGTTCCCGACCGCAATCTGGTCTGCGGCTTGGGTCTCTACCCGGACGCCCGAGCTGCTCCCGACCAGTCCCCCCCTCATGGACACCGCGAGGGGCGCGTAGGCTGGGCGGCCCAACAGCTCGCTCGCCGTGGTGAACACGCTGGTCGGCCCGGCGAGGTCGAGCAGCTCGAAACCGTCGAAGACGACCAGGAGGACCCGATAACTCACGAGCTGGCAGAATGTAGTCGGACTTTGTCAGTCTCGCCACCGCTGGAGCCGACTAGCGTGTTCACCACGGCGAGCGAGCTGTTGGGCCGCCCAGCCTACGCGCCCCTCGCGGTGTCCATGAGGGGGGGACTGGTCGGGAGCAGCTC
>JBCBRU010000764.1:0-3988 GCA_039819565.1 Myxococcota bacterium
AAGATGGTTGTCCCTGGGCGTCTTGCTCGTCTGCGGGTGGTCCTGCGCCAGCTCTCCCCAGCGGGCCGAGTTCTCCTACGTCATGGGCACCCGCGATGCGGCCGGCGAGGTTCAGCTCTCGTCGGTCGGAGTCGAAGCCGCCGCCGCCACCGAGAAGCCCTGGCAGTGGGCGTCCGTCACGAAGCAGTTCGTGGCCGTCTTGATCATGCAGGAGGTGGAAGCCGGGCGTCTTGCCCTCGATGACACTCTGGGGAAGCTCCTGCCCGAGTTCGCTTCGAAAGATAGATCCGGCGTCACCGTGGAGCAGCTCCTACGCCACACATCGGGTCTCGGCGAGCCGGAGGCCGTACCCACGTCGGTGGATACGGACCCTCTCGAGTTCTGCGACCTGCCCGTGAGATCCGCACCGGGGGAGGCCTACGACTACAACAACTGCGATACGGCGATCGCCGCCGAGATCCTGGAGACCGTCAGTGGGCAGTCATGGGCGGAACTCCTTCGCACCCGCATCCTCGGTCCGGCGGGCATGAACAGCTCCGGCGTGCTCGTGGCCCCGATCTCCGACGGGAGCGTGGTGACCTCCGGGGCGCCCCATCTCTACGGGGCCTCAGCCGCCATGTTCGGTACCTTGCGAGACCTTCTCGCCTTCAATGACAAGCTCATGTCCGGAGCCCTCCTCTCCCCGGCCAGCCTGGAGCTCTTGTGGGATGGTGACCCGAAGATCGGGTTCGTGGCGCTCGGGGCGTGGGAGTTCGATGCGGAGCTCGAGGGGTGCGACGCTCCGGTTCGCCTCGTGGAGCGCCGAGGGGACGTGGGCCGCGTCCAGGTGGTCAACGTGATGGCTCCGAAGCTCAGGAAGTCCTTCGCTCTCTTCACTCGAGCGCAAGGAGCGAACTTCGGAGAGATCTGGACGCGGCGGGGAACCAGCTACGCTCGGGCGAGCGAGACCTTCTGCAGCGGGGGTCCGGTCGCGCCGGGAAAGGGTGACTCTCCGTAGAGGGCGCTGGCCTGAGGGATAGGAAAACAGGCCGAGAACTCGGAGGTGCTCCCCTCCACGTCAGGTCGTAGCTGGCGCGCCCCTCGTTCCAGACGTGGCCGTGTCAAGCCGACCTACGACCCGAAGCAGGCCAGAGGTCCGGGGCTTGTCGACGGGTGGCTACGGCCGTGAGCTCTCGACTCCGCCAAACCGAGAGGGTAACCCCAACCCACATGCCACAAGCCGATCTCTATTTCGCCTCCGACGTCGACATCGACGCAGCTCGGGTCCTCGCGCAGGTCGAGGTCGTCGTTTCCGAGCACGATGCCGGAGCCGGGGAGTGCAAGGGCCGGGCGTTTCCCGTGACCGTGACCCACCACCGCAACGTCCTGCTCCAGGTCGCCGTCCTGGAGAAGCCGCACCGCGACCACGCATTCATGACCGGACTTCAGACCAAACTGTTCGGGGTTCTCGAAGCCATGGTGCCTTCCCCCTGCGTCATCGCCGTCGAGCTCCGCTTTCAGTCTCCCTTCAATCAGAGCAAGCGGATCTAGCCACCGGTTTGGTTGGTTAGGAGGCTGGTCAACGCTTGTTGAAGCTCGGGTCCGGAGTCCCTCGGTAGCAGGCCACGAGATAGGGGAAGGTCTCGGTCACGTAGTAGCCGTACACGCCGTCCCGCATCATCCCGTTGCACGCGTCGAGATCCCCGAGCCCTGCGACGTACTCATAGTCGTCGCGATAGGTTCCGTCGTAGCTTCCCCCCGGAGAGCCCGCCCCGGCCGGGCGGTCTCCGCTTCGCAACCGATAGCTGGGCGAAGCCCGGCGGATAGTCCCCCCATCGTCAACCATGGGGCCAAAGATCGGGAAACCATCGGCCGCGAACCCGAGGACGCCAGAGACCTCCTGAGAGCTGTCCACGAAGAGCCCTACCGGGGGCCCGTGGTAGTGGTAGGCGCCGTTGGGCTGGGTGTGCGCGTTGTGACTATCCACGAGGAAGCCGCTCAGCGGCGAGAGCGGGTCGTAGCGCCACGGCGTGGTGGGGTCGTTACAGCCCACCCGTCCGTTACCGACGCCGAAACACCCGGCGGCGAGGATATCGATCTTGACCCCATTGAGAAGGATGGCGTTGTCCGTCGCCAAGGTCAACGCTGTCGGCTGGGCGGCGAAGGCCGGCGCCGCGGTGATCTCGTAGGACGAGCTCTGGTCGCTGAAGGCGTTGGGGAAGGGTCGAGCGCCGTCATTGAAGTCGTGGTTGGGAACCTCATTCGTCGCGAAGACGCATTTCCCGCCCGCGACCGAGATCTGCAAACTGCCGTTGAAGCGCACATTGCGGGAGACGTCCGTAGCGTCTGAGCGATACTGCGCGGCATACTCTGCGCAGTTCGAGCTTCGCCTGCGGAAGGGCAAGCCCGTGATGTCGATGGCCATCATGGGCCCTCCCCGCACCAGCTGGGCGGCCTCCCAAAGCTCAGCGAGCACGGCGCTAAAGTCACCCCCGCCGAGAAGGAGGTTCTGGGTCTCGGCGATGTCGTTCACGACGTCGTAGAGCTCCTGGGTACCGTCAGCAAAGGTGATGAGCTTGTAGCGCTCGTTGCGCACGGCCCACCCCGTGACGTCGTCGCTCTCGAACTCGGTATAGTTGTGCCTTCGAGAGGCACCGGGGGCGTCGGCGAGAAGGTGCGCGAAGCTGACGCTGTCCTCGTGCTCGAGGGTCGTGGCCCCGGTGAGCGTGGCGATGGTGGCGAAGAGGTCCGTAGTGTTGACCAGCGCCTCCTCGCGCTCTCCCTGCCTGGTGAGGGGTGACCCGGCCACGATGAAGGGTACGCGCACGCCCCCTTCGTAGAGGGTGTTCTTGCCGTGATTTCCGAACGCCGTGCGGTCGAGGACGGGGCGAGGGGTACCGTTGTCCCCCAAGAACATGACGATCGTGTTGTCTCTCGTCGCCTCCGGCAATGACTCGAGGAGGCGCCCTATCTCGCTGTCCATGGCTTCGATGGCGGTGAGGTAGTAGGCGCGCCGATTTGCCGCGATGTCGGCCGGGTTCCCGCTGAGGGGCTGCGAGTGAAGATCGGATGGAGGAAGGTGGAAGGGCGAGTGGGGGGCTGAGTAGGCCACCCAGAGAAACCACGGACGGGTCTGCTCCATAACCCACTCGAGGGCCAGGTCCGTGATGGCTGTAGTGTGGTAGGTCGTGCTGCGCTCCAGGGCCTGGTTTCGAACCATCTCCCAGTCGAAATAGTCTTCGAGGTTTCCGCCTACGTTCCCGGCGTACGTCTCCACACCGAACCCATTCGGATGATCCGGAGGGGGGTTTGCTCCTCCCACGTGCCACTTCCCGAAGACTGCGTTGACGTACCGGGCCCCGGCCGGACTCGCACGAAGGAAGCTCTGTACGGTGGTGGCGTCATCGCGCAGTGAGGCCGGGACGAAGGTGACTCCGCTGTGAACCCCATGCTGTCCGGTGAGAATGGACGCTCTCGTGGTCGTACATGCCGGGGTCGCCCACATGTTCTCGAACACCACGCCACGCTCGGCGAGCGCGTCGAGCTGCGGGGTGGTAGGAAGATCACTGCTGAGACTGAACTGCCGAGAGGCATCGAGGCCCAGATCGTCGGCAATGATCAGCAGAACGTTGGGCGTGGATGAAGGAGGAACGACCCCCAAGTCCTCGGCCCCAACCCCCGAGTCCGGGGTCGGCGAAGCGGCGTCTGGGAAGGACGCTCCGCCGTCCTCCTGCGGGACCACGGCGCCGGTATCCGCGCCTGGAGTCGGTGAGCTGGTCCCCCCCTCGTCCGAACACCCCAGCGCAAAGACGAGGACCCACCCCGCCGATCTCCGTCGATCCCAGAGTATCATGGAGCGGACCTAGCACGGTGAGTTCGGATCAGATAGGTGGGCCGACTTCGCACCGGACCCGAGGAGAGGGATTTTACAAAGATTCGGAAAGCAGCCTCTGTAAAAGACGAGGGGTGGACGAGGGGACCTCGCTCCCATCCCCAACCCACATGCGGC
>JBCBRU010000765.1:0-3984 GCA_039819565.1 Myxococcota bacterium
GTTTCGAAGCTTTGAACAGGCAGACACCAGCACCACCCGCCAGTTCGGGGGCAGCGGGCTGGGCCTGGCCATCGTGGACCGGCTGGCCCAGCTCATGGGCGGCGAGGTGCGGCTCGAGAGTGAGGTGGGGAAGGGGAGCCGCTTCACGGTGACCCTTCCTCTCCCCCCCAGCGCTAGCCCGGTGTCTCGTCCAGACCTCCCGAGCGAGGCCAAGACGGGCGATGAGGTGCCTCCGCTCAGGATTCTGCTCGTGGATGATGTCCCGACCAACGTGGCTCTCGCCCGGAAGATGTTGGAGCGGCTCGGTCACACTGTGATGACGGCGTCGGACGGCCGTGAGGCCATCGAGGTCTACGAAGCCTCGCCCACGGTCGATCTCATCTTCATGGACATCCATATGCCGGTGCTCGACGGGATTCAGGCAACGACGGAGCTGCGCGCTCGCCATGGCCCCGCGCTCCCCCCGGTCGTGGCTCTCACGGCTCACGCGATGGCCCAGGATCGCGATCGGTACCTTGCCGAGGGCATGGATGACTACCTGACCAAACCGGTCCGTTCTCGCGATCTGCATGCGGCCATCGTTCGCTGCCGCGCTGCGGCCTCGACGCCCTCGGAGGGAGCTTGATAGCGTCCGCGACCGTGGCGGACGGGGTATTTCGGCTCGAGCTTGCGCCTCTCCGGCGCCCGATATCGTGGTCGCTGCTGGGACCCGCGGCCGGTCTGCTGGTCGTACTGGGTGGGGTCCTCGGGGCCCTGACCCTCGGGCCCAGGTTATTTAGCGGTCCCGGGGCCTCAGGGATCGGCGCGGTGATGGGCACTGCCCTCGGAGCGGCGCTCGTCGTGGTGGCTTGGCCGCGTCTTCGCCCTCCATCGCGCCTGGATCCGATCTTCATCGAGGGCCGGCGCATCATCTTTCCGCGGAGCGCGTGGCGGGAGGGCGTGGTGCGTCTCGACCTCAGGGACGTGCTTCACCTCGGAGTCGCGCCGGGACCTTTCGGATACATGGAGATCCTAACCGACCGAAAGCGCTACCGAATCCCGCTCGCAGCGCTTCGGGATCGCTCGCAGCTCGCCGATCTCGATCTCGCCTACGCCCGGGCCGTTCGCGAATTGGACGGGGGAGCGGAGCATCTGGCCGCGAACGAAGCCCGTCATCGGCTCGGCGTCGAGCTCGCGGCACGTCGGCCTGAAGCCGTCCTCATCCTCGCCGCCATCCTCACCGCGGTGACCCTCCTGCAGCTTTGGTTGACGGGTTGGGCCCCAGATCCCTACACGCGGGCGAGCGTCGCCCTTCGCCTCGGGGCCAACGCTCCGGCCCTGGCCGCTGAGGAGCCGTGGCGGCTCCTCAGCGCTCCCTTCGTCCACGCCACGCTGATGCACGCCTATCTCGACGTGGTGGTTCTGCTCACCCTCGGCGCGGTGGTGGAGCGGCTCCTCGGGACCCCGAGAGTGATCGTCGTGTTTCTCGCAAGTGCACTTGCGGGATCCCTCGCCACCACGGCTTCGGGGCATGCGGACCTCGCGGTGGGCGCGTCCGGAGGCATCTTCGGACTTCTGGGGGCCCACGGCGCTCTGCACCTCGTGGTTCGAGAGCGCCTCCCTCCCGGCTTCCGTCAGCCGGGACGGTGGTGGCTCTTTGTCCTCGCGGTGGGGGGGCTCGTGCCGATGGTGGTGCCGGGTCTCGATGCCTGGGCTCATTTGGCTGGACTGTCATCGGGCCTCGCCATCGGCCTGGGCCTCTGCGTCTACCCAGGTTTCAGCTTTTCGGCCCCTCCCGGTCGCCGGTGGCGCCTCGCCGCAGGAGCTCTCGTGGCCCTCTACAGTATCGGTCTCGCTTTCGCGGTGGGGGCGGGGCTGCGCCCACGTTCAGGCCACGAGACCGAGGTGGAGCGGGTGCTCCTCACCCTCGACAGCCAAGACCCTCGCGTCATCACCGAGCGGGCCGCCCTCGTGCTCGGGGATCCGGAGGCGCCGGTGCATCTGAAGCGCGCTGCGGATGCATGGCTCAGTACCGCGGACACGGCCGGGAACGCCCCCGCGGGGGCGCTGCTCCTTCGCTCCGAGCGCCTGGAGGCCCAGCAGAACCTCCCTCTCGCCCTCGAGCTGCGGTGGCGAGCCCTGACGCGGCATGGGCTTCACGCCTTTCCGGCGCTCGTCGAAGGGCTTGCGGCGAGCGCAGAGCGCCCTTTCGATGTGCTTGGCGCCTCTCCTAGCGCCGTGGAGGTTCGTCGGCTCATCGGGGACGACGAAGTGGAGCTGGTCATCGAGCCCCCGCTACGCGAGCCCAAGTCGTTGTTCCTCCTGACCATCGGCCGGGACGGAGGGATTCTGGGGCTGTTCGAGTGGCCCATGACCCCGGGACGTCGACCGCTCGAGGTGACGCGAGGTCCCGTGCCGGACACCCTGCGCGAAGAGCTCGACGCAGGGGGAAAGCTGGAGCCGGCGCTCTGGGCCACGCCGCCCCTCAGTGACGGTCCGACCCTGCATCGATACGCGCCCACGCAGTGGCGGCGGCTTGGCCCGGCGCCCGCAAAGCCGTAATGGCCCCTCGTGCGGGTTCTGCACCTCGTCAACGCCGCTCTCCCTGATGTCGCTTCCGGCTACACCCATCGCACGGAAGCGGTGCTGGCCGCGCAGCGTCGAGCGGGCCTGATTCCCACTGTGGTCGCGCTCGACCTGGGCCGCCGCGAAGCGACGCCGGAGCGCATCGACCTCCGAGACGGCGTCGCTCATCATCATCTCTGCTACCCCTCGCGGCCGAGCCTGTCGGGAGGTCTCGACGCTGGACTTCGTGCCCTCCTCCTCCAAACCGCGGCCCGCCTACCTGGAGAAGCCTCCCGCCGCGCAAAGCTCGCCGTGCTCGCCCGCTGGGCCGCGTCGCAGCTCGAGCCGCTCATCGAAGAGAGCGCGTTCGACGTCCTTCAAGCCCACTCGCCGTTCGCGGTGGCGGCGGTGGCGGACGTCCTCTCCCGCCGCTTCCGACTTCCTTGGATCTACGAGCTTCGTGGCCTTTGGCACGAGACGGCGGTGGCGCAAGGGTCCACCGCCGCGGGTTCGGTTCGTCATCGGCTTGATGCGCGAGCCGAGGCTTCCCTCGCTCGGCGAGCCGCAGGTTGTCTTCCGATCGGAGAGGCTCTCGCGGAGGAGGTCTCCGGATGGGGCGGGCGAGTGCTCGGGGTGGCTCCCAACGTGGTCGACGCGGAGCGCTTCTCGCCGGGACCCAAAGACCGTGAGCTTGCCGAGGCGATCGGCCTGGGGGACGGCCCCGTGGTGGGCTACGTGGGGAGCCTCCGTCCGCTCGAAGGCATCGAGGCCTGCTTCGAAGGGCTACGAGGCTTTCCGGAGGCCACCCTCCTCATCGTGGGGGAGGGTCCAAGTCGTGAGGCCCTCGAGAGGGAAGCCAGCCGTCGCGGTCTCCGTCACCGAGTTCTTTTCACGGGCCGGGTCTCTTCCGAGGCGGTGCCGAACTACTACCGGCTGATCGATATATTTTGGGTCACCCGCGCCGCGCACCCAGTGACGCGGTTGGTGCCGCCGCTCAAGCCGCTTGAAGCCATGGCCACCGGTCTCCCGGTGATTTGTTCGAAGCTCCCAGCCTTGGTGGAGCTGGTTGGGCGTTCTGGGGAGAGAGGTCTCACCTATCCCCCGGAGGATCCGAGCCGCCTCGCCTCTCTGACGCGGGCGTTGTGGCAAGACCCGGACCGGCGACGCCACCTCGGCCAAGCGGGTCGAACCTGGGTCGAGACCACTCGGAGTCTCGACGCCCTCGGACGGGTCTACGCGCGTGCGTTCGAAGGTGTTCGGTCCACCCAACAGTAGGTGTTCGGTCGAGGAGAGGGACTGAGCTCGAACCGGCCGGACGAAAGAGCACGGGAGCAGGCATACGCTTTGCGGACGGGGCGGGTATGAGCATCACCCGAACCGGACAGAACCGGCACACCTCACAGCAGAAGAAGGCGGCCTCGAAGAAGAAGACCGCCATCA
>JBCBRU010000766.1:0-3980 GCA_039819565.1 Myxococcota bacterium
ATCCGCCAGCTCGAGCAGCGGCCCGAGGAGCCGGACGATAGCGACCCCGAAGCTGCTGATCTCGTCGGGCCACTCGAAGATGGGTTGCGAGGGATCCGGCCGACGAGGGTACATCAGCAGCTTCGGGGTCGCTATCGTCCGGCTCCTCGGGCCGCTGCTCGAGCTGGCGGATCAAGCGGTGATCGGTCCTTTCGTCACCCAGGCCTTCAATGACCTCAAGGAGGTCGATGCGGTGGGCCTCCGACGCGACATCTTTGGGGAGCCCAACCAGCCGCTACCGGTGCACAGCGTCGGCGTCGGCGTGCCCATCGACCGCTTCGAGGAGGCCCTTCGGGCCATTCACACCACGGTCGCGGACCAGGAGACCCCGGGTCCCGCGGAGGTCCGATTCGTGGGCCCCTCCCCGGCCCTCCTGGCCATCAATCGCTTCGCGCCCATGACCTGCGTCATCGGCTTCGACGGCCTCGACAACGGGGACGCTTGGGCGTTCTCCCATAAATACATCGACCGCGTGCGCAACGCGGGGATTCCCATGGCGTTTCATTGGGGGAAGATGAACGACCTCGCCGCGAGTCCGGGCGCGATCGAGGACCGCCTCCGGGACATGTATGGGGTCGACGTCCTCGACACGTGGAAGAACAAGCGTCGCCAACTCCTGGGCGACTTCGCGGAGCTCTTCGACAACGCCTTCGTCCGACGCTTGGGCATGGACGGGTAGTCTTGTTGCAATCGCGGGAGACGAACCGATTCCAACCCACGACGAGATCGTTGGTCGAAGAGGTCAGAGTTACGAGCGACGAGCCCCATCCAAGGGCGAAGCGTCAAGTCCGAGATCTCAAGCGAGGCCACGCCCGAACATCTCCGCCCGTGCGGTCATGGGTCCAGGATCGGCGTCGTGCGCCGGTTGGCCTCCCGGCCCGGGCCTCGAGCTTCAGGCCGACAGCTCGTCACCTCGCAGGCTCTGCGTCAGGTCCGGAAAGACTGTACGTCTTGGCAGGCTTGGTCTTTACGTGCGCCTCCGTCAGGAGTTGATATCGGCACCTAAAGATGGAGGCGCTTAGACCTCGAGATCAGGAGGGAGGAGTCCCCCAGACGTGGACGATGCGACCCGGCCGCGTCGATGGTTTAGTTCGATGTACTCGCGGTCTGGGTCGCTCTCCGCCCGCACCTGTTGATCTCGGATGCCCTCGCACTCACCCGGAGTTCGTTGGATGACGAATCATGTCTGAGTCCGCTGACTTCACCGCGGTTCTCCAGGCCCATCAGCTTCGGCGTCAGCGAGGGGATCGACTGGTGACCACCTTGGCCGGCGATTACCCGTCAATTAGAGCGCTCTGGGGTCAGTGGTGCAGAGCGACGGAGCGTAGGCAGTTGATCGCGGCCGCACCCACTCTTGACGCCGCGCGTAGCGGGCTCGAGTTTGCCCGTCAACGCGCCGGAGGCGCGCCTCGCGTGGCGCTCCTCTTCCTTCGGGACGCAGAAGACACGGCGGTACCCGTCCAGGCTGCAGACCGCTTTTCGCGGCAGTATCCTAGAATCCCGACGGCCCTCGCTCTGACCTCGGAAGAGCTCCGAGCGGTGCTCTCCTCTGAACATGCGGCCTGGGCGACAACCGTGACGGAGGCGCTTTTGACGCTCAACATACGAACCGAAGCGCCGGAGGAGCCTACCGACAAGTATCGAAGCATCTATGAAGAGATGCTCCACCGCCTCCTCGTTGCGCACCCCGATATCAACGCGAAGTTCGAAGTCAACGTCCGCGTCCGCGGCGCATCGCTTCATCCATATGAAATTGATCTATTCTGTCGTCGCTGGCGTTTGGCCGTCGAGGTCGACGGAAGTCAACACATGACCAATCCCAAACAGAAGGCACGAGACAAGGAGCGGGACAATGACCTAGGAGCCGCGGGGGTTGAGACCCTTCGCATCGTCGCCGAACGCACGCTCAGCCATCCGACCGAGTGTCTCGGTGCGGTGCAGCACATGCTGTCCATGAGGCAGAAGGAGATGAGCTCATGATGTGTCCACCCGAAGTTCGGCCCAGCCTCGACGGTCTCGGCAAAGTGTCGGCCCAGGAGCTCGTCCTAGCTACGTTTCCGAAGGGCGCTCGCAGGGTCTCGGACGTTGTGAGGTCTCTTCGGCCCTATCTCGACGCCGCCGAGGCGACGACCACCATCGAGGACCAGGTCGAGGCTGGGGCGTTGGCCGCGACGGGGAAGAAACTCGTGCCTACGACTGAGGGCCGGACCTCGCGCCTTCTCGCAGCGGGACTAAGGGCGAAGCTCAACCTCGATCAGGTGCGGGACATGCTGCTCCCCGTAGCGGCGTTGAACCTTCCCCTCGAACCCTCGGCTATCAGGAGATTCTCCCGCGCTGACAACCTGAGGGGCGCCGCGATCGTCACTCTCTACGGGCTCCCCCTTGAACCTAGGAGTGCGACGCTGTCGGCCGCTCGCGAACACTTGATCGCGAAACTGCTTCGCGCGCGCTTTCCGGAGCTCGGTATGGTGGCGACAACTGGCAAGGCCAAGCTCGACCCTTTCACGGTGGCGCTGCTTCGGACCGTGGCCGAGGTTGAGAAGGGCAATCTCACGATGGTCGTGAACCTCCTGGCTTGTCGACCCCTACCGATCGAGGGTCATTCCGCGGAGGCTCTCCGCGTCGGCCTGGTCAGGGCGGCCCTCGAACCGTTGGCGCGGCCCCTGGCTACGACCGCCGGGCCGATTCCTGCGAAGACAGATTTCGCCGGACGGGTGCTCGAGATCGTCGCCACACGCACAACGCCCCCATTTGAAGATCGACTTGCAATCAGTGACCTCTACGACCGCTACGGGCGGGAGTTCGACGATGCGGGCTCCCTCTCGACGTTCAAAGTCCGCCTCCTCGACGCGCACAAGGAAGGCGAGATCCTCCTCCGCCGCCTCGACTATCTCGGCTCTGCAGACCCGGAGACGATGGAGCGCTCCGAGGTGGAGCGCGACGGGCATCGCTATCACTTCGTGGGGAGGGACTAGACATGGGTGATCCAGTTTTTGATGCCTTCGTGGGACCGCACTTCGATCCCGTATTTAGCAACGCGGCCGCGTTTTCGAGCGCGTCGGATGCGGCGTTGATGAACGTCCCGGCCCTACACACCGCGGCGCGTAAAGGCATCGAGTCTGTAGTGGAGGCGGCCGCTGCTCGAAACGACGACGCCACAGCACGCATCCAGCTGATTGAGGGGGACGCGGGCTACGGGAAGACGCACGTGATTACGTCGACCCTGTTTCAGATGGCGCAGAAGGCTCAGGTCGCGCCGGCTGCGTTTCAGCTCTCGGCGGACGTTCCGCAGGCGGAGATGGCCCGCTGGCTTCTCTCCTCGGGGGTGCGCGAGCTCGAAGCTCATCACTTTAGGGACCAGCAGGGGCGGCCTCCGCTTCGACGCCTCGCCGATGAGTTCATGGCGCTAGCCGAGTTCGAGCGCGATCCCTTCGATGCCGCGATCGACGAGATGAATGACGACGTCGCCGTGGCGGAGGCTTTCCGCGCCGCGCGCCTCATTACCCGGGAGCTGGGTCGAAAGTCTGTGCCAGCGCCCGACCCGCAAACCACGGCTGCGGTTCTTCTCGCGGCCTACCACGGGTGGGATCCCGCACGGACTTGGCTTCTGGGCTATCGCGGGGGACAGCTCGGCCCCCTCGTTCTTCCAGACTTTCAGTCCGCGGATGATCACTTTCAGGTGGTGCGAGGGCTGGGCATGCTCGCCTCTGCCGCCGAGTCCCCGCTGATTCTGGTCTTCGACCAGGTGGAAGCGACGGCGACAGCGGGAAGCAGTAAGCTTCTCCAGAGGATCATCACCCAGGCGTGTCAGCTCGTCGAGACCACACCAGGTACCGGACTGATTCTCTCTACGCTGACCAGCACCCTTGCGGCCGATCTCAAGATGACGCTCCCGGCCGGCATCCAGGACCGGATCCTCAAGGCGCCCTGCACGCCCGTTC
>JBCBRU010000767.1:0-3977 GCA_039819565.1 Myxococcota bacterium
CCCGGCCTTCCGCGCCATTCTTCAGGTCGTTCTGCTGAAACTCATCGGGCACTGCCCACTCTGCAGGCGTGACGTCACCTCCCAATCGCCGCCTGGGCTCCGCTGGATACAAGTGATCGAGTAGTCCTAGCGGGCCACCAAGATCCGCAGCTCCCGCAGCCTCGCTTGCAGCTCGGCAGGCTCCATGTCGTGGTAGCGCTTCGGCAGCAGACTTCGACTGGAGCTCTCGAAGACGGCGAGGAGCTCCATGTATTCGAGCATGTCGCGGTCCTGGGCGGGCAGGTAGTCGTCCAGGGCCTTACCGAGATGGTCCGGGGACACCGCCTCGCCTACGCCCTCCGCAATCCGTCCCGCCTCGAGCACCACGGCCTCGACGTCGGCGTTCGAAAACCCGACCAACCGGGCCGAGGTGGTCTCGCGATCACGGGGGAAGTCGAGCTCGTGACGGACCTGGTGACGGCGCAGCTGAGCGAGGAGGATCGGCTCCACGTCCTCCGCCTCCTGGGAGTAGAAGAAAGGAATCTTGCGGTCGAGCCGCCCCGCCCGCTTGATGTCGATATCCAACTTGTCCGGTCGGTTGGTCATGAGCACGAACAACACCCGGCCTCGATTCGTGGTGTCGCTCATGAACTCCTTGATGCGAGCGATGACTCGGCTCGAGGTGCCGCCGTCACTTTCGCTGCCGCCCGCTCCGAACGCCCGATCTCCCTCGTCGATGATGACCAGGACGTTCCCGATGGCCTTCACCATGCCGAGGATCTTCTCGAGGTTGGACTCCGTCGCCCCCACCCACTTGCTCCGAAAGTTCTTGAGCTTGATGGTGGTCAGACCGCTGCTCTTGGCGAAGGCTTCGGCCACGAAGGTCTTCCCGGTGCCCATGGGACCGGTGAAGAGCAGGCCCATGGGTACTCGGTTGGTGCGCCCTTCCCGAATGTCGTGGGCGATCTGCATCAGCTCGCGCTTCACCTGATCCATGCCCCCCACGGCGGAGAAGTCATGGTCGGGGGTCACGAACTCCACGAGCCCGAAGGTCTCCTTCTCGAGGACCTCCCGCTTGCGCTTGGCCAAAAGGTCGAGGACTTCATCGTAGCGGCTCGACTCCTCGAAGCGCCCGTCCACCTCGTGGCCTTCGGCGCGGAGGTAGCCCAGCACTTGCTCCCGGTTCATGCCCGAGGTGAGGCGGGTGAGCTTGCTGGCCCGCTTGGGCACGTCGGGCCCCTCTCCGAGGACCTCGCGGATGAGCTCGTAGCGGGCCGCGAAGTCCTCCTCGGAGTCCTCGCCGGGAGCCAAGATGCCACGGATCTGGACGTTCTTGAGCCCGGCCGAGAGCTTGGCGAGGCGCTCCACATCCCGGGTGGATCCTTCCGGCTCGAGGAGTCGGATGATGGCGCGGCGCTCGTCGTCGTCGGGGAGCGGGACCTCGATGGCCTGAATCCGAGGATTGGACACGATCTTGGGCGCGAGCTCGGAGGGGTTCTCGGTGACGAGGACCACCACGTTGTCCGAGTTCTCGAAGCGTCGATCCAGACTCCAGCGATGCACGGTCACGATGGCGCTCCGGTCCGTTTCGCCAAGGAGCGTGAGATCACCGGCGGGCAGGATCATCTCCGCGTAGTCGAGAACCGCGGCCACCCCGTCCACGGTGCGCAGCGTCTTCTCAATGGCGGCGAGGCCCTCTGCAGGCTCCTTCGCGGCCACCAGCTCGTCGAGATGAGGGATCTTCTCCTCTCGGCGGAGCAGCTTGACCCCGGTGGCCGCGTTGAAGTGGAGGACCACGTCCTTCTTTCGCAGGAGGACCTGCGTGAGATAGTCCACGAGCGGAATCAGCTCTCCCTCGTCGGAGATGAGGTCGAAGACGTTGCCGTGCAGGAGAAAGACCGAGGCTTCCCCCCGGAGATAGGTCGCTCGAAGCTCTTCCGCCCAGGGAGGAAGGGGGCGCGTGGAATCCGCCATGGCTCCGGCCTACCTGAGTCCGAACCTGCAGCCTACAGCGAAGCGGGGCGAAGCCTCCGCCCCAGGTCGAAACGGCTGAGGGTCGACGGAGGTTGCGCCCCTCGTGAGACCTCGAGCCGACGGTCGAGCGACCGAAGAGGACCTCGTGGCCCCCCCGACGGCGCCGAGCATGGACCATGCCGCGCTCAGGCCGGCGAGCCGCATGCTCCAGCCCTCCTTCGAGGCGCTGGTGAGGAGCACCCGTCCCGTGGTGGGCGCCGCCCTCGCCCTCGGCGTGGTGTTCTCGCCCCGTCCCCTGGCCTCGATCGGGGTGGCGGGGGCTATCGTCCTAGCTCGAGCCTTCTTGCTGTCCGCCCTGAGCTCCGGCGCCTGGAGGCGGGTGGAGGGCGCCTCGGCCGGCATCATTTTGCTGCTCGGGGCCTTCGTGGCGGTGAGCGGGCCGAAACCGACGGCCTGGCTCGCGGCCATCATTCCCGTCTTCGCGCTCAACCTGATGCTCCGCTTCAGTCGAGCCCTGCCGATGAGCGCGGGGCTCATGGTGTGCGTGACCGGGGGCCTGACCCTCTCGGGAGCGACGTTCGTGGAGGTTCTGGCCGCGGGCTTCGTGATCACGGCCATCGCGAGCGTCGCCCATCCGCTCGCCAAGGCCCTCGACGAGCAGACCACCGCCCTCGATGACAGCGCTCGGGAGATTCGAGAGGCCCACGCTTTCCAACAGCTGGTGCTCAACACCAACACCACCCTCCTCTTCGTCAAGGACCGCAACTACCGAATCATCAAAGCCAACCAGGCCTTCCTAGAGATGTATCCAGAGGAGATGCGAGCCTCGGTCATCGGCAGCACTACCCTGGAAGCCTATAGCGAGCGGGACCGCGCCATCTTCCTCGAAAACGACAAGCGAGCCTTCGCGACGGGATACTCCGAGGTGGAGGAGACCATCCACGCGCCCGACGGCAGCCGCAGGGTGCTTTGGACCAAGAAGGTCCGCTTCGAGGACAGCGAAGGACAGCCGTACATTCTCGCCACCGCCGTCGATATCACCAACCTTCGCGACGCTCACCAGGAGCTCGCGGAGGTGAAGGAGCGCCTCGAGCGCGCCCTGGAAGGGATGAACGAGGGTTTGTGGGAGTTGAGGCTCACCACCCATGAGGGCTACTACTCCCCAACCTACCAGGCGCTCCTCGGCTACCCCCGAGCGGGTAGGAAGGTCACCTTCGAGACCCTGACCGATTCGGGCCAAGACGTGCATCCCGACGATCGTCTCCGGGTCCTGGAGGCGGCCAAGGCCCACCTCGAACGAGGCGCCCCCTACGACGTCGAGCTCCGCCTCCTCCGCGAGGACGGGACCTACGGAGAGTACCGGACCCGCGGGAAGGTCTTTCGCGACGAGGAGGGGCGCCCGGCCGTCATGTCCGGCGCGATCCAGGACATCGCGGAGCGAAAGGCACAAGAGCGAGCCCTCGAAGAGGCCCGGCGCCGCGCGCTCGAGGCTTCGAAGGCCAAGAGCGTCTTTCTCGCCAACATGAGCCACGAGATCCGGACCCCCATCAACGGGGTGATGGGGATGCTGCAGCTTCTGTCGGACAGCTCCCTGGACCCTGGCCAGCGACAGCACGTGGACATCGCAGGCCGCTCCGTGGAGTCGCTTCTAAGCATCGTCAACGACGTTTTGGACTTCTCCAAGATCGAGGCGGAGCAGGTTCGACTCGAAGCGATCCCGGTCGATCTCCGGGCCTTGCTGGGCGAGGTGGCCGAGACCTTCGCGCCTTCGGCCGAAGCCAAGGGGCTCGAACTGGCTCTGGATCTCACGGGGGTGCCCTTCGGTGAGATCCAGAGCGACCCCGTCCGTCTCCGGCAGGTCGTGAGCAACCTGGTCTCCAACGGGCTCAAATTTACGGAGAAGGGATATGTCTGGGTTCGCGCCCGTGTCCTCGACCGCAATCTGCAAGGTGGACTGCTCCTCGGAGACCTGGGCGCGAACCCAGACATATCCCTTCTCCGTAAATTTGAGCCCGTTGGAGACC
>JBCBRU010000768.1:0-3961 GCA_039819565.1 Myxococcota bacterium
CCGACCGATACAGGCAAGACCTTTGTCTCTCTCGGGCAAGAACTGAGGCGGCGGTCGCGCCTGTATCGGTCGGTAGATCCCCTCCCGGCGCCACTGCTTCATATCGAGGCGGACGGCTTCGATGGGGTTTAGCTCCGCGCCGTGGGGTCGATGAGCGCTCGAGGAGCGCGGCATGAAGGGGATGGTGTTTCGAGAGTTCTTGAACCTGGTGGAGTCCAAGTTTGGAGAAGACACCGTAGATGATGTCATTGAAGCGGCGGAGCTTGCCTCTGGGGGCTCGTACACGTCGGTCGGGACCTACGACCATGGCGAAATGGTCGCTCTCGTGGTCGAGCTTTCGAAGCAGGTTGACCTGCCGGTCGTCGATCTCCTTCACGCCTTCGCCCGCCACCTCATCGCGTTCTTCGCCGAATCGCACCCCCACTTCTTCGCCGAAGCCGGAGACGTCTTCACCTTCATCGAGAACGTGCACGAGCACATCCACGTCGAGGTGCGAAAGCTATACCCGCAGGCTGAGCTTCCTCATCTTCGCGCGGAGCGCCTCGAGCCCGACGGGCTGGATGTCCGCTATCGGAGCGCAAGGAACTTCGAGGACCTCGCCCATGGCCTGATGCTGGCCGCCGGTGAGTATTTCGGTGAGCCTCTAGATATCGTCATGGACAAGCTCTCGGACGGGGGGGGTGTCCGATTTCAGGTGACGCGAAGGGCGGCGTGATGAGCGACGCGGAGCGAGTGGCGCGACTTGAGCGCCGGCTCGCCCGCGAGCGCGCCGCGCGTGTCGAAGCGGAGCGGCTGCTGGACGTCAAGGCGTCCGAGCTCTACGAGCTCAACGAACACCTCGAAAGAAGGGTTGCGTCCAGAACGCTCGAGCTGGCGCAGGCGAAACAGGTAGCGGAGAGCGCGGCAGAGGCGAAGCAGCAGTTCATGGCGAACATGAGCCACGAGTTCCGGACTCCCCTCAACGGGATCATCGGAAGCTGCTCGGTGGTTCTTCGCCGCCAACTCGATCCTGAGATCCATCGGCTCGTCCGCATCGCCAAGCGCTCGGCCGACGCGCTCCTGGTCATCATCAACGATATCCTCGATCTATCCAAGCTCGAGCGAGGCAAGCTGGAGCTCTACCCGCGACCTACGGACGTCCGCCTCCTGCTCGAGGAGTGCACGACGTTGGTTCGCCAGGGCTATCCCAAGTCGGGGGTGAGTTTGGATTTCAGGGTTCTCGGGACGGCCGGACACTATCTGGAGGTGGATCCGGCCCGCCTCCGCCAAGTGGTCCTCAACCTCCTCTCCAATGCCATGAAGTTCACTGAGTCCGGAAGGGTCGAGCTCACGCTTCGATGCGAGGGTGCGGGCTTCACTCAGATCTCGGTCTCAGATACCGGCACCGGCATTCCCGCCCACCTTCTCGAGCAGATCTTTTCGGAGTTCGTCCAGGTCGACGGCTCCTACGCCCGGCGCGCCCAGGGCACCGGACTCGGTCTGGCCATCACCCAGAGGCTCGTCAAGCTGATGGACGGCGAACTCCAGGTGCAGAGCGAGGTGGGAGTGGGCTCTCGATTCACGGTGGCGCTCCCGGATCGGTGGGGCTCGGAGCCGTTCGAAGTGACGGGCGAGCTCGCCGCCCCCGAGCTACGGCCCGGGCTGTCGGTGCTGGTCGTCGACGACAACCCCATCAATCTCGCCGTGCTCGAGGAGATGCTCCATGCGCTGGGATGTACCGCGGAGCTGGTGAATAGCGGCAAGGCAGCCCTGGCTCGCTTCGACCCGCAGCGCTTTCATCTCATTTTGATGGACTGCCAGATGCCGGACCTCGACGGCTTCGCGACCACCCGAGCTCTCCGCGAGGCTCACGGCACCGCTCGTCCCATCATCGCTCTCACCGGCAACGCTTTCGCCTCCGACCGAGAGCTGGCTCTCGAGGCGGGCATGGATGCACACGCCACCAAGCCCATCGACATCGAGAGACTCCTGCTCCTCCTGGCCGAGTGGGACCCGCGGGACTGAGCGGCGCCCGTACCAACGAGGAAGGACCGACGACCGGCCGAGGGAGAGACGGGTCCCCTCTCCGTCCGACGCTGAGCTGTCGCCTTTGGGCGAGGATGGCGCCATGAGGTGGTGGCTGCGCGCGGGGCTCACCCGCGTCCTGACCCATGCCGCATCCGCGGCACTCCTTGCGCTCATCCTGTTCCCGCCCGCGGAGGCTTCCGCTCAACTTCGAAAGTCCGGGCGAAAGGGAGTGCTCAAGCCGCCGCCAAGAGCGGGAGATGCTCCGAAGAAGCGACGTAAAGGCGCGGCGTCCCTAGAGGTCGAGACGGCCTTGGACAGGAAGGCGGTCGCGCGAGGCCGGGCCGCGGACGCCAAGCGGAACGAAGCGATCGAGGAGCTTCAAAAGCTCATCCCCGTGGCCTCGGAGAGCCGAAAGCCGGAGATGACCTTTCGTCTCGCCGAGCTCTACTGGGAGAAGTCGAAGTACGAATACACCCTCGAGATGGAAGCCTTCGAGGCCGCCCATGCCGAGTGGCGCGACGCTGGATCCCCCGGACGGCCCCCCAAGCGGAGAGTCTTCCTGCGCCAGTCGGAGCGGATCAAGACGACCGCCCTCCGACTCTATGAGCGGGTGCTGAAGACCTCTCCCACATATCCCCGCAACGATGAGGTGCTCTTCTATCTCGGCTACAACGAGTACGAAGCCGGGAACGCCAGGCGCGCCGTGGCTCACTACTGGCGACTCATCAAGCAGTTCCCGGAGAGCAAGCTAAAGGCGCAAGCTTATTTGCAGCTAGGGGAGCACTTCTTCAACTCCAACGACGTGCGCCGGGCTCAGTCCGCGTACGAGCGAGCGCTCGCTACGGGTGAAGCACAGATTGCAAACTACGCGAGGTACAAGCTCGCCTGGTGCGATTACAACGTCGAAGACTACGACGCTGGCATCAGCAAGCTCAAGAAGGTCATCGATGTCTCGGACGCGGCCGGCGACTCCAGAGCGATCGAGCTCAAGAGTGAGGCTCTGAGGGATCTCGCTCGATTCTTCTCGTTCGAAGGCGAGGTCGAGACGGCCTTCGAGTATTTCCAGGAGAAGGGGGGCGAAGCCATCGCCCAGCGCTACTCGGCGGAGCTCGCCGCGCTCTTTCACGGTCAAGGGGAGTGGGATCTCGAGATCGACACCTACCGCCTGCTGCTCGACACCTATCCCATGGACGAGCGAGCGCCCTACTATCAGGCTTCGATCGTAGAGGCGCTCGGGAAGAAGAGCGCGCGCCGAGCCATTCGCGTCGAGGTCGAACGACTGATCGACTTCTATCGGCCCGGGACTCCCTGGTACCGGGCCCAGACGGATCGCGGGGAGGCCGGGGACGCAGCCGTCGAGTATGCGTACGACCTCATGGAGACCAAGCTCCGGGACATGGTCACGGAGTACCACCGGGACGCTCAGAAGCGAAAAGATGCGCGCACCTATCGCCTCGCTCGAGATATCTACGCGAAGTACCTCGAGGCCTTTCCCGAAACCGAGTCGGCCTTTCGCATGCGCTACTACTACGCCGAGGTCCTGTGGGCTCTCGACGAGTGGGGAGAGGCGGCCGGAGCCTACAAGGCGGTCGCTTCAGCCTCCACGCGCCGACGTACCGATAAGGCGCTCGCCCGGCAGGCGGCCTACAATCAGGTCGTGGCGTGGGAGAAGGTGGCGAGGACGGGCAAGATGTCGGGCGCCTCTCGCAGGAAGCGACGAGTGGTCGAGAAGAAGAACAAGGGGAGTATCAACACTCGTAGCGTGACTCGGGTTCGTCTCCGTAGCCTCGACAAGGCCAAGCGCTACGAGCCGGAGGCTTTACCTCCCCTCGAGCAAAATCTATCGGACGCTTGCGATCTCTACTTCCGGCTGGCGGCCCGGAACGACAAAGACCTCCCCGCCATCAAGTTCAAAGCCGCCTATCTCTACTACAAGCACAATCAGTTCGTCGAA
>JBCBRU010000769.1:0-3958 GCA_039819565.1 Myxococcota bacterium
CGAAGCCAAGCAGGCCGCCGAAGGCGAAGAGCGCAGTGAGGCGGGTGGTGTGTGCGACCCCGAGGTGGAGGACCTGTCCCCCGAAGGGCTCGATCAGCACGTCGGCGAGGCCGAAGGCCAGGGTGCCCACGCCGACCACGACCAGCCGGCGCACGGCATCGTCGCCGCTACAGAAGGTAGCCCAGGACTCCCGGAAGCTGGGATCCGGAGCGACGGGCTTACGTCCGCGGAGGGGTCGGCGAACCTCTTGTTTCCACATCGCGATGACGTTGAGGGCAACCACGATGACCGCCGTGCCCTGGATGACCTGCACCAGGATGGCGGCGTTGAAGTCGGAGAGGAGCCACCCGTAGGTGGAGGCGCTCACGATCATGCCTATGAGGAGCATGACGTACATGAGACCCACCACGCGGGGATGGGACTCCTCGGGGGTCAGATCCGTGGCCAGCGCCAGTCCCGCGGTCTGCACCACGTGAGCGCCGCCCCCCACCATCAGGAAGGCGGCCGCCGCCGAGAGCTGACCCACCCAAGAGGGGAGGGTATGAGACTGACCTTTTCCGGCGAGCACGAGCAGCGCGAAAGGCATGACGGCGTACCCTGCGAACTGGGCCAGAGTGCCCTTCCAGATGAAAGGGACCCGGCGCCAACCGAGCTCCGAGCGGTGGTGGTCGGAGTTGAAGCCGATCAAAGCTCGAAACGGGGCGAAGAGGAGCGGGAGGGCCACCATCACGCTCACCAACGTGGCCGAAACCCCCAGCTCCACGATCATCACGCGGTTGAGGGTCCCCACGAGGAGAACCATCGTCATGCCCACGGTGAACTGGAACAGGGAGAGCCGGAGAAGGCGGCTGAGGGGGAGGTCGGGAGTGGCGACGTCGGCGAAGGGGAGAGCGCTCGGCCCGAGGGACATCCAAGCCTGCACTAAGCGCCGACTGAGCGAGGTCATATTGCGACCGTTCCAGCGCCGGAGGCGCTTACTTCTTGGTCTTCTGCCCGAAGAGCAGCGGAAGAAAACCGGTCGTCAGAGGCTTCATCGAGGTCGGCATCATATCCATGGTGGGTGACTTCATGGACAGGGGCAACCCGAAGCTCGACTCCTGGCTCCCGCGCTTTTCCACGATCATCATCCCGAACCGCTCCGTGAAGGGGCGATATGCGGCCGGTGCTCCGCTGCTGCTGACGCGAGAATCAGCCAGAAGGGGCATCCCGATGAGGTCGGAGAAGAAGAAGTGGTTCATGGACTCGGAAGAGGTCGAGAGCATCTCGCCACCGTCGGCGAAGAGTTTTTCAACCTGGAGCCCATCGCCGAGACGAGCCTTGACGACCAGGAAGCTCTTTCCCTTCTCGAGGCCCGCCATGGCCTTCTCGGCCGTAGCCTTGCTGATGTAGTCGCGGTTCTTCGCGTAGGAGATGGCCTTTTTCAGATCGTCGCCCGTTTTCGGCTCGATCAGCAGGACCTCCTCCTCGCCGTAGTTCTTGTCCTTGAGCGTCTGGTGGATGGCCTTGGCCTTCCCGACGTCATCGAAAAATCCTGCGTAGGCGACCATGAGATTCTCCTCGTATCTATCGCGCGCTGAGCAAAAGGGGAAGGCGAGGGCCCGAGCCGCTGCTCGGGCCCGTCACCGACGTAGATGGCTTTTCAGCCCCCGGTGGCCTTGGAGACTGCCTCCGCGCCGCGAAGGAAGTCACCAAACCACTCGGTCTGGAACATCACCTGGAAGTGAATGTAGAAGGAAGTGAGGCCCAAGTAGATGAAGCCGATCGGAACGCCCACGCCGGGGTTCACGACGGTCCACATTCTGCCGTTAATCATGCTGCTTTACCTCTCAGCCCAGCCAGGGGGTGTAGGCCGCCACGAGAATGTGGGCGACGAGCGAAGAAACGAAGAAGAGCCGAGAGCCGTCGATCACATACTTATGGATCTCCTCGGACTCTTTGAGGGTCAAACCCGTCGGCCATACGCGATCGGGATCATCGAAGTCTGACATTTCATTGCCTCCAGTGGTTGTTTCGATCTCGACCGGACGCAGCCCGCGCCGAGTCTCAGGATCGTCGTTCCGGATCCAGCGACCCAAGAACGCAGGCAGGGTAGACCCGCATCTGGTTCGACGTCAATGGCGTCTGACACCGAAGAGTGTCCAGTTTGGTTGACACTCTCAAGCAAACGCATCTTCTACGCCCTCCAGGCCGTGTTTCGCGACCGATCGCCACGATCTTGCATGACCCAGAATTCGTGAACGCGAACCACGTGAATCGGGTTTTTCCCTAGAATTTCAGCCAGGGGGAAGTGAGAACGCGCGTCAGCCCATCCACCGACTTTGGCGCCACAAATGCGGGCTCCATCCGGACCCGGCCGCTGTTCACTCGTCGCCCTCTTCGCCATCCTTTGACCGATGCCAGTCCAGACCGGCCTCGACCGCCTCGTGGCGGACGCTTTCACGTCTCTCTCCGGGCTCTCCGTGGGTGTTCTCGCCCACCAGCCCTCCGTCGACCGCGATCTGCGCCATATCGTTCCCCTCCTGCTCGAGGCGGGCGTCCAGGTCTCGGCGCTGTTTGGCCCTGAGCACGGTCTGGACGGGGCCGCGCAGGACATGGAGGACGTCCCGGACGGCGCCACCCCGCGGGATCGGCGGTCGGGGGCCCGGATCTATTCGCTCTACGGCTCCGATGAAGCCTCCCTTCGGCCCTCTTCGGAGATGTTCGAAGGCCTCGACGTGCTCCTGGTGGATCTTCAGGACGTGGGCGCACGCTACTACACCTACGCCGCCACGATGGGCTACGCGCTCGAGACCGCAGCCGAGGTGGGACTCCGGGTCATCGTGCTGGATCGGCCGAACCCCCTTGGCGGACTCGGGACCCATCTCGAAGGGCCCGCCCTCGAGACGGGCTTCGAGTCCTTCGTGGGCGCGTTTCCGATGGCCATCCGCCACGGGCTGACCCTCGCCGAGTACGCCGCGTGGGTGCGGAAGCGGAAGGGCCTGGACGTCGACCTCGAGGTTGTAGAGATGGTCGGCTGGTCTCGCGATATGGACTACGAGGCCACCGGGCTCCCTTGGGTGCTGCCTTCTCCCAACATGCCCACCATGGAAGCCGCGTGGATCTATCCGGGACAGTGCCTGCTCGAGGGGACCAATCTGTCCGAGGGGCGCGGTACCACCCGCCCCTTCGAGCTCTGCGGCGCTCCTTGGCTCGACGGAGCCGCCTGGGCCGAAAAGGCCCGCCCGGACGTGGGGGCGGGGGTTGAGCTTCGCCCGACCGCCATCAAACCGATGTTTCAAAAGCACGCCGGCCTCAGCTGCGGAGCGGTCCAGATTCACACGACCAATCGGTGGCTCGTGCGCAGTCTGAGAGTGACGGTGGCGCTGCTCGCGGCCGCCCGGGCGCTGGCGCCGAACGACTTCGAGTGGCGCACCGACGCCTACGAGTTCGTCTCCGATCGCCTGGCTATCGACCTCCTCTTCGGGAGCGCCAAGCCTCGGGAGGCCCTCGAGGGCGGAGCAAGCGTGGACGACGTCATGGCCACCTTCACAGCGGATGAAAACGCCTTCCGGGAGGCGCGTCGGGACGTGCTCATCTACCCGGACGCCTAGAGCGCGCTGACCCAAAACGCCCGCGGCGCCTCGCCGGGGGAGGCTAACGCTAGGGTTCCCGGCCCCCTCGAGACCCGAGGAGGCTAGCGCTAGGGTTCCCGGCCCTCTCGAGACCCGAAGAGGCTAACGCTAGGGGGTCCCGCCCTCACGAGACCCGAGGAGGCTAACGCTAGGGTCTCGGGAGACTTGCGTACGTTATCCTAAAAAAAGAATCGCCCTCTCGTTCGTTATCTTAAACGGACCCTATTCTTTTAGGCCGATCGCCTTCGTTCACGACGCCCGACCCCCTAAGAGAACCGGTCTTTTTGAGAATCGTGATCAAAGAGGGCTAAACTTTGCCCCAAACGTGGGCTCGACGTCCGAAAAGC
>JBCBRU010000770.1:0-3957 GCA_039819565.1 Myxococcota bacterium
AGGTTCGAAGCCATACCGGGTCGTCGGTTTTGAAAGGTGGTTGAGGATCCGCTCGACCACATCGGGACGGAGGACGACATCGACGACGCGAAGGGGTCCACCGCAGTCGGTGCAGGTGGACAGGTCGAGCTCGTAGTGGACAGGTCGAGTTCGTAGGCTCGCTTCATCAGCACAGCCCAGCTCGAGGGGTGAGCGAGGAGAGGAAGGGTCCGACCGCCGGAGGACATGCTGCGCTTGGAAGAGACGGGCTCGCGGACGACTCGTGCTCGATCCTTGGCCGCGGGGGCCAGAATGCCGTGGTACCGGACTAGGTTTTGTCCCTTGGGCGGAATCTGGGAGGTAAGTCGTCTTAGGAAGGCGGTGGGCTGAAGGAAAATGTGGGTCTCGCCCGACGGCTTTGGGGTTCGGCGCTCGAAGGCGACCTGCCCCGATGGCAGGAGCCGTACTTGCTCGGCGGCGAAAGGAGGTCGGCACATGTACCTCACAAGGCGTTCTCGCGCGGCCGTCGCGTAGGCGGGGATGAATACGCTGGCGTGAACGGAGAAGCCTCGAACGTCCTGGCCGGCTCCAGGTCTCAGGTTGGCGCGGTATCCAGGAACGGGTTCATCTCCATGGAGCCAGCCGGACTGTCCGGTGCGGTCGATGATGGGCCAAGTCGGCGGGTCATCGAAGACCACGTGGTCGCTGGCGATGCGACCCGCCCTCAGAAGATAGGCCATGAAGCGGTCGTGGACTCGATGGGCGACGTCGCGAACGTCGTGGGAACTCGGCTCCAGAGCCGGTTCGAACTGAAGAGCATCGCCCTCCTCTCTCACGTAGAGTCCGTCGAGAGCCAACACGTGAAAATGGACGTGGAGATTTAGAGCGCCACCGAACCTCTGCGTGAAGGAGATCGCGCCCGCTTGGAGGCCCGACGGAGGGTCGGCGCCGTAGTGTCGGAAGACCTCTTCCACAAAGATCTTGAGGACCTTGTTCTGGAGTTCTCGGTCGAGGGAGACCATGGGGCGGAGCTCAAAGGGCAAGGAGAGAACCCACTGACGAAGAGGGACATCGGGGAGAACACGGTCCATGATATGGGCCGTCTGGCGGGTCATCGACTTCGCTCCGCACCCTCTGAGGCGGAGCGCAGGCGTGCCTGCGCTCCGTCCGAGGTACGTGCCCCTGGCCCGAGCGCAGCGAGGTCCAGAAACGGGGTAGGAGGGGCAGAGTCCTCGGACCTTGCAGCTCAGCGCGAGGAGCTTCTCTCGGCGGCAGTCGTCGCATCGGATTCGGAGAAAGCCGTGTGAGAGCACTCCGCACCCAAGGAAGCGTTCGAGCCCGTCAACCACGGACCGGGGGAGGTGGACGCCGGCGTCTTCGAGGGCATCGAGAAACTCGGTGCCGTACTCACGGACAATGCGGTGGAGGTCCGAACGCTCCGGTCTTCGCGGTTCGTACTCCACCATCCGCGGGCGCGGGGGGAGCACGAGTTGTGCCGGAGGTTCCGGACGTCCCTAAGAGTCTGGCTGGACGGGAGGGGTCCGACTCTCGTACCGATCCTCGAAAAGTCGGACGGGACGCAGCTCCAGCAGGCCGGCTCGATCGTGCGCACGGATGAGACCGGAAGGCCGTCAGGGCTGCCAAGGGAGTTCTCCGCTTCCAAGTTACACCTTCAGGGCATGGCGAAGCAGACGTTTGACCAGGCCCAAGTCTCCGGCGTCGAGGGCCAGAAGCGCGGCCTCGACGAGCGTGCGGTCCAGTCCTGGGGAGTCTTCGGCAGTGTTATTGAGCCCTGGCCTCGTCGCCACTCTCAATGCATTGAAATCATTAGGCTTTTCTTTAATTCGATTTCCACAGACTCTAGAAAGACCTCGCCATCCGCGAAAGGCAGGGCAACAGAACCGTTGCTCAGGTGCTTCATGTTCAGTCTCGCAACGGGTGAACCGCTCTGAGCAGATTCGGTTCTCGGGTTAGGCCGAAAGCGCCGCCGGGTCGTCCGAAGTGCTACCAGCAATCCGGCCTTGGTCGCCTAATGCTTCTCGCCATGGGGCGTCGCGGTGTTCCCCGCGATGTCGCGACGGCCGTCCCAAACCTCTGGGTTCGCCATGATTGCAACTCTGATTGCGTACGGTGGGGTCACGGTTTGGGTCACGGTTTCGCGCGTCAAAAGCACACGGTGTGCGACGTTCCGTATCAGTTAAGTGCCTGATAACACGCGAAACCGATGGGTGAACTGGGCCCCGAGCCGTCTTCACACGGTGGAAGTCGCTGGTTCGAATCCAGCTGTGCCCATAGTCATTCCAGCTAGTTATCGGCAGCCTTCTCCTCACTATCCCCGGGGGTGACGGTTTCGGGCTTTGGCCGGCCTTTGATGAGCTGAAGCCCCGCAAAAGCCAGCCTTCCCGCGGCCTTTTTTAACGCCGCGCGCTCGAGCGCCATCTCGACACCCTGGAGGTCGATGAAGAGCTCGTCGACTGGGTCGAGTCCGTCACCAAGGGCAAGGGGACTTCGGTCGGCGTCTACCCGGAGTAGCTCGACCGCATCAAGAAGTGGGCCCGGAAGCACCGGGTGAACGACGACCATGTCGTCATCCTGATCGTTCGGGCCGAGCTTCAGCGCCTCAAGATCGACGCCGTGGACACCGCCGAGCACGAGCTCCTTCGGCCCGTGCGCTTCCACGTGGATGAGGAGGTCTACACCCGCGCCATGAAGATGGCGATGGATGACCATCTCAATCGGCGCTCGAACAAGTTCGACCCGAACCTCATTCTGCAGAAGGCCGTAAAGATCGGCATCGACGAGCTCTGGCCGAAGGATCCGACGGACACCGGCGACTGACCCGTTCCCGCGGCCGGTGCTCGCCCAATCTGAGGCCGCGTGTGAGAAGTGCCCCTCGCACCTTCCCTAAAATCGAACGACAGAGGTGACACCACGGGGGCTTCGCCCCCGAACCCCCGCCGGACGCTTCGCGCCCGGCATCCTCCGGCTCGGTTCGGTCAACCCATCTTTCTTCCCCTGAGGGCTTCGCCCTCATTCCTCGCGAAACAAGAAAGAGGGTCTGACCGCTCCTCCCCTCCGGTGGCCCGGCAGGTACCGGGCCAACGGGTTGGCCCGCTTCTCAAGGAAGCCTCGAACCAGGTCACCCCGGAGAGGAAAGATGACGATGAAACCCAAGACTTCGAACTCCACCCACGCGAACGCTCGTCCAGAGGACCGAGATCCCTGCGCTGGAGCGCAGGCGCGGCTGGCCTGGCTGCTTCTCTCGTCGCGCAGCGGCGGGATGGGTGCCCTTCCGCCCTCGGACCTCCAGCGATGGTTCATGAGCCTAGAGCCTGAGGTCCTTCATGGCTTGGCCGTTGAGGAGGTCGCCACGCTGAACGGAAGACCGTCGCTCGGGTACGGCGGCCTGGATGTCTTAGCCTATTGGATCGAGGCTGCTCTCGCCGACGGTCGAGGGAGCGTCGTGGCCGACCTCCCCTTCCTCGAACATCCCTGCGCCGACGGTCGGGCTGGAGAGGACTCCCCTATCTACCATCGTGCACAATGGGTGAACACACTCATCGAGTGGGCCCGACGTCAACGGACGTAGGCGGAAGCTGCGGAGCGGCATGAGCTGACTCCGAAGCTTGCACAAGATGCTTTGGAGCTTCATCGCAGGCAATGCAAGCCCACCTGCACACTTTAACGTAACGCTCAATATCGGACGTTGGCCTTGGCCGCCGCCGCCTTCTCCTACCGGAGGGTCAGACAAAGTATCTTGATTTTTCCTTTGATCGGGTTATAGGTTCTTCGATTGTCGAAGGATGTGCAAGGGGCCATGCTTCGATTCGGGCCATTCTCAGGCGGCGAAGTCGAGGTTCCGGGAAGGTTCGAAGCCATACCGGGTCGTCGGTTTTGAAAGGTGGTTGAGGATCCGCTCGACCACATCGGGACGGAGGACGACATCGACGACGCGAAGGGGTCCACCGCAGTCGGTGC
>JBCBRU010000771.1:0-3950 GCA_039819565.1 Myxococcota bacterium
ACTTCGACCCCAGTTCGGACGACCGCCAGGTCGGAGATAGATACTCCTATGTGACCAGCGTCGCCGCCTTCGAGCAGGCCAACGACGGGGACTTCGTCGGCCTGGGCTTCCGACAGCAGTTCGAAGGCCCCGAGGACGGACGCTTTCTACGGCTGATCGAGGTTTTCGGCTCGGGCCCACGAGAAGCGCCCACGCCCGCCAGTGAAGCGGGCCTGCGTCGCGGGGACCGGATCTTCGCCATTAACGGGAGTCGAGTGGCAGACCTCGTCGCAACCCGTCCCGCCGGAACCTCCGAAGGTGCGGCCGTGGACGCGGCCTTTGGCGAGCCGCGAGAGGGCGAGGCGGTAACTCTTGCGGGAGAACGTCGAGACGGCACCGCCTTCTCGGTGCGCATCGTGCGGCGTCCGATCGAGTTCAATGAGGTCCCCAATGCCGCCGTGCTCGTCCCAGGCCCGGAGCCCATCGGGTACATGGTGCTGAGAAGCTTCACGACCCGCGGAGTGCTCGGGGAACTCTTCGAAGCCGTGGGCGCATTGGAGGAGCAGCGAGTAACCCGGTTGATCGTCGATCTTCGCTACAATCGAGGAGGTCTCCTTCGGGTAGCTCAGGAGCTGGGTAGCCTGCTGGTCGGGCCGCAGTTTCCGGACACCCTCCTGATGGGGCTCGAGTTTAATCCCGTCAAATCCTCTGAATATGACTCCACCTTCCGTCTTCAAAGCGTCCCGTCCTGTGACGGGTTTGACGCGGAGTCTTGCTCAGGGCCCGCTCGCCCCCTGACCCGCCTGCGTGAGGTCGTATTCATCGTGACCGAGTCCACCGCCTCCGCGAGCGAGATGGTCATCAATGGGCTCCAACCCCTAATTCCGGTACGCCTGGTCGGCTCTCGAACCTTCGGGAAGCCGGTCGGAAGTCTCTCTTTTCAGCACTCCGACTGCGAGCAGGTCTTCGTGCCCACCACGTTCCGAGTGGTCAACGCGGAGAACCAGGGCGGCTTCTATGAAGGGATCCAACCCGACTGTTTCTCGATCGATGACGTGACGAGAGAGTACGGTGACCCGAAGGAGGCTTCCCTCGCGGCCGCCCTTTCGCTGCTCGAAAACGGGCAATGCCCCACTCAGGGGAAGGTACGTGCGTCGGCGGCGTCCGGCCCCCGCTGGACTCTGGATCTAGGCTGGCGTCTGTGAGGACGAGGCCAACCTCGGCCGCCCCGAGAGCCACTCCGTAGGGGCATGGAGGCGCGGATCTCGATGCAATAGAAGTTTCGGGCTCACGCCCCGAAGAACCCGATAGCCTTCTTCGCTAAATTGCTCCGGTCGTTTCGTAGCCACCATGTTGAAGCCATGGGGAGGCCCATCCAGGTAGCAGCCCTCGAGCTCCACCAGTTCGAGGGCGCAGCCGGCGGTGTCGATGTTGGTTTGAAAGTCTCGGAGCGCGAACACGGAGTATCCTCGTCCCGCGAGCTCTTGCACGATTTCGGTGCCCCCGAGCCCGTTCGACCAATCGCTGTACAGCGCGTGAAGCTCGAAAATGATGTTCGGAGCCCGGTCGGGAGGAAGCTCGAGCTGACCGCTGGCCCCCTTGAGGGCTCGGAGCTCACTCCCCTCGATGTCCAGGAGGATGACGTCGAGGCTGTCCACACCCAGCTCGGAGAGGACCGCGTCGATGGTGGTGGCTTCGAGACCGGCTCCAGATGTCTCGACCACCCGAGCGTAGGCGTCCTCGCCTTCGAAAGCCAAACGGACTCCGGCCTGATCCCAAAGCGCCTCGGCGCGAACGACAACGTCGGTGAGCCCATTCTCGCTGAGGTTCCGCTGGAGAAAGCCACGTTGCTCGTCGTTGGGTTCGAAGGCGATCACCCGGCCCCCGACCATACGGCGTGCGAGCGGACAGACGTGGTCTCCTGCGTAGGCTCCTCCCACGAGGGCAGTTCGCGCCCCCCGCGCCCATCGCAAGAGAAGCCTCGTCGTTTGAGGCTCGAAGGCATGGTCGGGGCGGCTTCGATCCCGAAGCGCAATGTCCCGAGCAATCTTCCCACGGTACGGAATCGCCAACCGGGTCCCATCCGACAGTTCGACCGTCACGGGCTCCCCGGGAGCGAAAAGCGCGTCCGCGATCGGGCCGGTCACGAGCTCCCTCAGAGGTTCGCCGGAGGCGACCGCAGCGCTCTCCCATGTCCGAAGGAGGTCGAGCATCCCATCGCGGCTGGAGACGTCACGGCCAAGCCGGGCAAGAGCGCCGTCGAGCGAGGTGGTCATGTCCCCACAACCGTCCGATCCTCTGCCCTGATTTCGGGAAGTCTATTCTCCCGACCGCAGCTCAAGCGTGCACGCAGTCGCTGCGGCTTTGCGGAGTCCGCCACGGTGCGGTCGAGGTCGACGCCGAGCGACTTGGCCCCAGCCTCGGACAAGGGCTTAGGCTCAGAGTATGTTCCAGCACCCCGCACTGTCGAAGCTGCCCCCGTTTGGGGCGCTCGAAGCAGAGATCGCGCACCAGCGTTCGAGACCTCGCCTTCGCCCCGGGCAGATCGAGTCCGCGCCTCCGAGTACCGAGAGCGTCTGGAGCTACCCCCGTCCGCCACGCGTCGAGGCCTCTGCGAGAGAGGCCCGTGTAGAGCACAGGGGGCGGCGGGTCGCTCAGTCTTCGAAGACGCTCCGAGTCGTCGAGACCTCAGGGGCACCCGTCCATTACTTCCCCTTTGACAGCGTCGATCTCTCGGCCCTGCTCCCCTCCGAAGGCGAGCCTGCGTACACGCTGTGTGAGTGGAAGGGACTGGCCATCTATTTCGACGTCATCGTGGGTCAGTCCAGGGTGTCGCGCGCGGCTTGGACCTATCCACGCCCCCTCGACGACTTGGGCCAAGGCTATGAGCAACTGAAGTGGCGATACGCCTTTCACCCCGCAGGGCTTGAAGCCTGCTCCGTCGACGGTGAGAGGATCGAACCGCAGCCGGGCGGCTACTATGGGGGATGGGTCAGCTCTGAGATTCGAGGGCCCCTCAAGGGCCTGCCTGGCTCCGAGGGGTGGTGAGCCGAAGAGTGCTTGGGGAGGCCCCTCGATCCTGCGGACTCTCTGCTCTTCTCTAAGAACTCCGCGGGGCCCGCCCGTAGGGGGGTGGCGGGCCCTACCTCGGGAAATTCGCGAGCGATTTTGGGGATTGCGCACCCGGAAGGATTCGAACCTCCGACCTCCGGATTCGTAGTCCGGCGCTCTATCCAGCTAAGCTACGGGTGCTTGGGCGGCGGGTTATGACCGCGCCGCTCGAGGCTGTCAACATCTCGTTTCAACGAGCGGCGGCAGTGGTGGCCGCCCGGGCGCGCCGCGTCGCCGCCGAGGGCTCGAGCGCGTTGAGGTCTCGAGCCGCCCGCTCCGCCGCACCCATTCCCCGCAGCAATTCCTCGAGCGCCTCGTCGAGGGAGCCGGGCGAGGCCATCGACACCACGCGGTCTCTGAGGCTCCGCAAGCTGTCCTCGACCCGCCCGAGCTGAGCCTCAGCGCTCTCGACCGCATCGAGCGCAGCCTCGGCCTCTAAAAGACGGGCCTGGCGCTCCGAGCTCCCCTCCTCGACCTCGGCGCGAAGCCGCTCGAGGTTCGTCTCATCGACGATGGTCCGGGTATGGGACGCGTGGGCGGCCAAGCGAAGCCACCCCTCGAGCACCTGGTTCACTTTGTCGAGCTCCCGATCGATACCGACGCTCTTGAGGGCTGGATTCGCCTCGGCTAGGCGCCGGATATCGGAGCGGACCGTATCCAGCTCCAAAAAACGTCGCCTCCAGTGCTCGGATAGGCTCCGAACTTGCGCCTGCTCGTCCGCATCGACGCTCATCCGTCGATGAGACGAACCTCGAGCGGCTTCGCGCCGAGGTCGAGGAGGGGAGCTCGGAGCGCCAGGCCCGTCTTTTAGAGGCCGAGGCTGCGCTCGATGCGGTCGAGAGCGCTGAGGCTCAGCTCGG
>JBCBRU010000772.1:0-3939 GCA_039819565.1 Myxococcota bacterium
GCTCTGGGCTCGCGGGGGGTTCGTTCTTCGAGGACCCAACGTGAGCCATCCGAACGAATTCGACGCAGTTAAGGTCTTCTCGGCGACCAAAGCGCGAGAGCGCGAGGAGCTGGGCGATACCGGCGAAATCGTGCATCTAGAAACACTCGCCGAGTGACCGCCGGCGGCCTGCGCGTAAACTCGATTTTTTGCGGTGTGAACGTTCCGAAGAGCACGCGACCGTCGGCCGAGAGGGTGAGTCGAAGCTTGGCCGTCACCGACCCGTCGATCTCGGGAACCACCTCCTGAGGGAAACCCTGGCTAACGATCATCGCCGCCCCGTGGTCACGCCGGGTCATGAACATGGTTCGGCCACGCAGGATACCTGTGTACTCCTGAAAGCCCCCTGACACGACGCGTCGTCCCCGAACGAAGGGCCCCAGCTGAGCGAAGTACACCACCTCCGGGTCCGACCCCGGCGCGTCTTCATCGACCCGCTCCCACGTCCCTTGAATGCGAACCATAAAGCCGCGGACGACCCAGGCCAAAAACAGCAGGGCAGCTCCGAACACGGCGAGGTGCCAAAGCTCAAAGGCGAACGGGCCGATGCGCAGCATGATCCGTGGGGGCGACGAAACTCGGGCTTTCCGGTTCGGGCCGGACAGGTATAACTCCTGCCGCCATGGCCTCAGCCAAGCCCTCCAGGATGGCGCGCATCCGGAATCTCGGCATCGCCGCTCACATCGACGCGGGCAAAACCACCGTTTCCGAGAGAATCCTGTTCTACACGGGACGGATTCACAAGACCGGCGAGGTCCATGACGGCGCCGCGACCATGGACTGGATGGTCCAAGAGCAGGAGCGGGGCATCACGATCACCGCTGCCGTGACCACCTGCCCTTGGAAGGGCTTCGATATCCACCTCATCGACACTCCCGGCCACGTCGACTTTACCGTCGAGGTGGAACGTTCACTCCGCGTATTGGATGGAGCCGTGGCGGTCTTCTGCGCGGTGAGCGGGGTCCAACCCCAATCGGAGACGGTCTGGCGTCAGGCCAATCGCTACGAAGTCCCGCGCCTCATCTTCGTGAACAAGATGGATCGGGTGGGGGCCGATTTCGCCCGGGTCCTCGACGACATCGAAGAGAAGCTGCAAGGCCGACCAGTGCCCATCCAGTGGCCGATCGGCGTCGAGGGCGACCATGAAGGCGTCATCGATCTGCTCACCATGGAGGCCGTTCGTTTCGGGGGTGAGCACGGTGAGACCGAAGAACGAGGCCCCATCCCGGACGCCCTCACGGATGAGGCGGGCACGGCTCGGGAGCGGATGATCGAGGCCCTTGGCGATCTTGATGACGAAATCGCCGAGGCCTTTCTCGGCGGAGAAGAGGTCCCCCTCGAGCAGCTGAAAGCAGCCCTACGAAAGGGCACTTTGGCCGGCGCTATTCAGCCCGCTCTGTGCGGAAGCGCCCTGAAAGACAAGGGAGTGCTCCCTCTCCTCGATGCTGTCACCGATTACCTCCCCTCACCGCTCGAGGTGCCACCGGTGGTCGGTAAGCACCCCAAGACGGGAGAGCGCGAAGAACGGGCCCCGAGCAGCAAAGAACCCCTCTGTGCCCTTGCCTTCAAGGTTGCACAGGACGAGGGGCGCCGGCAGGTCTTCCTGCGCATCTATTCCGGCTCCGTCGAACCGGGGCAGGCTCTTCTCAACACCACCAACGGTAAGAAAGAGAAGATTGCTCGGCTCTTCAAGGTCCACGCCCATAAGAAGGAGAGGCTGGAGGTCGCACGAGCGGGAGATCTCGTCATGGCCGCGGGCCTCCGCTTCGCCAAGACCGGAGATACTTTGTGCCCCCACGACCATCCCATCCAGCTCGAAGAGATGGCCTTCCTCAAGCCGGTCATTGCCATCGCGGTCGAGCCCAAGACCAACAAGGATCTCGAGAAGCTCAATGAGGCCCTAGCCAAGCTGGCGGACGAAGACCCTACGGTGGAGGTTCGTGAAGACGAGAACACGGGCCAGACGCTCCTTGCGGGAATGGGCGAGTTACATCTCGAGGTCCTGGTGGATCGGCTCGACCGTGAGTTCAACGTACAGGTCCAGACTGGCAACCCCTCCGTCGTGTACCGAGAGACGATCCGGGACGAGGTCACCACCGAGGAGACCTTCGAGAGGATCGTGGACGAGGAGAAAGGAGAGCGCGTGTACGCCAAAGCGAAGGTTAAGTTGCGCCCCCTCGGCCGCGATGAGGGCATCCAGTTCGAGGATGGCCGAAGCGAAGAAAATAAGGAGCTCCACCCGCTCGGAGATCGCTTCTTCGAGAGCATTCGCGAGGGCTCGATCGAGGCTCTGGAGGCGGGACCGATCGATGGCTATCGCGTTCAGGACGTCGGCATCACCCTGGAGCGCCTCGATACCGACCCCGAACAAACCAACGAGGTGGCTCTCCGCGTCGCCGCCGGCAACGCGGTCAGAGCCGGTCTCAAGCAGGGCCGCCCGGTGATGCTGGCGCCGCTCATGGCTGTAGAGATCCTGGCCCCGGACGAGAACGCCGGCTCGGTCGTGGGGGACCTTTCGGCGCGGGGAGCCCGTATCGAGGGCGTGGACGCAGACGGAGCTCAGTCGATGATCCGAGCGACCGCCGCGATGACGTCCATGTTCGGCTACTCGACGAAGCTGCGATCCCTCACGGGTGGGCGCGGAACGTTCACCATGCGCTTCGATCGATTCGACGCGCTCGAGGGCTGAAGGTCCTTAATCGGATGCGGGCCACGAGCGCCGGACTGCCGCTGCTGCTGCTTTGGGGCTGCGTAGATCAGGAGCCCCTGAGCTCCCCAGTTGAAGACGGCGCCGGGATTCTCGTTTTCGGCCTGCCTGAGGAGGAACCGACCGCGCTCGCGGTCGCCAATGCAACCCAGCTTCCCTCTCTCGTAGCCCGCCACGGGGACGCGCTGTTCCTGCTCGGCCTCGAGGGTGGACTCGCGGAAAGAGGGCTCGAGGAGGGACCACTACCCCTGTTTCCGACCGGTCGACGCCTCCCCTCACCCCGCTCGATCCATCGCCTCGTAGTCCCCAGTTCGGAGTGGGAGACGCTCGATGGATTACCCGACGAGCTTTCGCGTCTCCGCATCGCCGAAGCCAGCGGTTGCGGGGCGGACTCGTGTCGCCGCCTCGACGAGGAGACGCTGGTGTGTGAGACCCCCTGCCCTACCACCTCTCCCGTCGAACCCCTGTCTGCCGTCCAGCCTCCGCGCATCCCTGCCTTCGTCTGCCCGGCCGGATGGACGGAAACGAGCACCCTCGGACCCGGATGCGCTCCGCAACCTCGCCAGGACTGCCCAGACGGGCACTGGCAGCCCTTGGACGCCTCGATTTGCCAACCGCTGCGTGCCTGCCCGGGTACGGCGTTTCGAGACCCCGGCGCCGGCCCCGTGGCCTACGTATCGTCGGAGGCCGTCGCCGGCGGAAATGGGACCGAAGGGGCACCGTTCCGAAGCGTGACGGAGGCCCTCGCGGCCACCCCTATGCCGGCCACGCTCAGTCTTGGACCGGGCACGTACACAGTCCCTGCCCCCCTTCCAGACGGCCTTCGGCTTCTCGGGACGTGCCCGACCGAGGTCCGCATCGGAACCACCGTCGAGCCCGACAATGGAGCCTTGGTCACGCTGGAAGCGCTTACTTTGCTGGGCCCTACGGCCGCCGTGCGAGCCAGCGAAGGCTCCGTCCACGCCCGCGGCATCGAAGTGAGAACGCCCCTCCAGCTGGAAGGCGGAGGCGAGCTCCGCTTCGCCGAGGCGCGACTTCACTCAGGGCTCCGCAGCCGTTCGACGGCGCAGGGGCGCATCGTGCTCGAACGCGTCGTCGTATCGGGAGAGGCGGCGCTCTTGGGTGGGACCCGGCTTGAGGTCCGCGGAGCCGCGTGGACGGCCGACGACAGCAGCTCGGCCCTAGCCCTCGCC
>JBCBRU010000773.1:0-3934 GCA_039819565.1 Myxococcota bacterium
CGCCTCGCTCGGTCCTGGGAGGGCGCGTCCGAGCCGGTGTCCATCAACGCGGCGATGATGCGGCTCACGCTGCGCATCGTGGCTCGAAGCCTCTTTTCGGCCGCGGTGGAAGCCCATGAGGACGTCATCGACGGCGCCGTGACCGACCTCGTGGAAGGGCTCGGGGCCCTCACCCCAAGCCTCTTTTCGGGTCCGGCGACCATGAGCCCGGCCCGAAACCGCCGCATGCGGGCGGCCCGCGCGGCCCTCGACGGGGTGGTGGACGAGCTCCTCGCCGATCGCCGACGCCTCCCTTCCGAGCGCTGGCCCCAGGACCTGCTGACCGTGCTCCTGGAGGCCGAGGACCCGGAGACGGGGGCTCGTCTCGACGATGCCCAGCTCCGCGACGAGGTGGTGACCATGCTCGTGGCCGGGCATGAGACGACCGCCGCCCTCGCGGCTTGGACCTGGCTACGCCTCGATCGACATCCTGAGGTGGAGAGGCGCTGGCACCGCGATATCGATCGGCGCTTTCCCGAGGGACGGCCGAGCGCGGCCGCGCTCGGGGCGGAGGAGCACTACACGCAGCTCCTGGTGCAGGAAGTCTTGCGTCTTCATCCGCCCGTCTGGTCGATCGCGCGGGCCCTCTCGGCCGCCCACGAGGTGGAGGGCTTCCGCCTCGAACGGGGAGCTCCGGCGTTCATCTGCCCCTACCTCCTCCACCGCCACCCTAACCATTGGGACGATCCGGAGGCTTTCACGCCCGCCCGCTTCGCGGCCGGAGCGCCAAGAAAGATCGACCGCTACGCCTTCGTTCCCTTTGGCCGCGGCCCGCACATGTGTACCGGGCATCACTTCGCCACCCTGGAGGCTCAGCTCATTCTCGTAGCCCTCGGCCGTCGGTTTCGGCTGCGTCTCATCGAGGGTGAGGAGGTACGGGCGGCCCCGTGGGTGACGCTGCGCGTCGCTGGCGAGCTCCCGATGCGGGTCGAGCCTCGGAGCTAAGCGAGGGCGAAGGGTCCGCGGAGCGGCTCCTCATCGCCGGAATTACGACGTCCTTCCTCTTGCGGGGGGGAGAGGGGGCGAGTACTCGGGCGCCATGCGCGTACATCCCATCTTGCGACCGGTTCTCTCTGCGCTCGTTTTGCTCCTGGCCACCGCTTCAGCGGAAGCCGCGGTCAAGACGAAGGAAGTCACCTACACCCACGACGGAGTGAAGCTGAAGGGGTTCATGGCCTGGGACGACGCCCAGAAGGGGAAGCGTCCGGGGGTGCTCGTCGTCCACGAATGGTGGGGACACAATGACTACGCGCGGAGTCGCGCCCAAGCCCTCGCCAAGATGGGCTACACCGCTCTGGCTCTCGACATGTACGGAGACGGAAAGCAGGCTTCGCATCCCGAGGACGCCGGGAAGTTCGCGACGTCGGTCCTGAGCAACATGGATCTCGCGAAGGGGCGCTTCATGGCCGCCCAGGCCACCTTGGCCAAACATCCCACCGTGAACGGAGACAAGATCGCCGCCATCGGCTACTGCTTCGGCGGTTCGGTGGTGTTGACCATGGCGCGCCTGGGCCTGGACCTCGATGCCGTAGCGAGCTTTCACGGGGGTCTTCAGCTCCCCCCGCGCACCGCAGAAACCGTCGAGGCCCGCGTGATGGTCGCCCACGGGGGCGCCGACCCCTTCGTGAAGAAGGAGCAGATCACGGCCTTCGTCGGGGACATGGTCGAGGCGAAAGCCGACCTGACCTTTTACTCCTATGCGGGCGTCGTCCACTCCTTCACCAACCCGGGCGCGGACGCCTTCGGAAAGAAGTTCTCTCTCCCCCTCAAGTACGACGAGGACGCCGACAAGAAGTCTTGGCAGGCGCTCGGCCGTTTCCTCGAGCAGACCTTTTAACCCCCGCTGAGGTCCCCCACTCCGGAATCCTCGCACCATCCCGCCGAAGCGAGGCGGTCGGTGGTATGAGGCACGTGATGATGGGGAAACGGACGGCGTGGGCGGTGGTGCTTCTCGCCGGCTGCGGCGTGCAGACCGAGGAGGTCGCGCCCACGCTCTACGCGCACGACACCGCGACCGCGGGCGGCTTTTCGGCGGAGCCGAGCTTCGCTCCCGTGGTGTCTCCGGTCGGCTTCAGTCGCCGCGCCGTCTCCGTGGAAGGAGACGTCATCGTCATCGAAGGGGACGCGCGCCGGGTCTCGAGCTCCGGCCCGGGTGCCTTCGGGCTGACGGAGGACAATCAGCGGGCCCTCCTCGAGGACGTCCTCGGCCTGGTCCCGGATCGCTTCGACACCTTCGTCTTCTTCACGACTTTCGAAGACCAGGCTCCGGCGGACCGCGCCTACTACCAGTCTCTGTCGAACGATGTGCGGGGCATTGGTCTCCAGCTCCGGAACGACCGGGAAGGCTTCGGGCTCCCCGCGGAGGGCCGGCTCTCCGGCTACGTGGGCATGAACAGCCCCCTCGTATGGGGGGGCGGGAGCCTCGCCGGCCTGGATGCCCCGCAAGGAGACTTTCACGCTGCGGTGGCTGGGTTTCTCGCCGCGCGCTGGGGCATGTATCTCCGTTTTCGCATGGGCAACGGCATGGACTCCAGCGCTCTGCTGGGCCCCGGCGACCAAGGTTGGAGCCCCTTGGCCCAGTCCGACGGTTCCGTGCTCGGAGGCAACTTTCTCGAGCGCCGCCAGCCCCCGGACATGAACGGCGTGGCGACCTATGTTAATTCGGGCGTCAATCTGGGTTTCGCTCCCTTGGATCTGTACGCGATGGGCCGGCTCCCCCGCCGAGACCTCCCCGCCCTCGAGCAGGTGCCGGTGCTGTTCTATCTCTCCGAGGCCACCGTGGGTGGGATGGCGGTGGACGCGAGCGCGAGTATCCCCGTGGGCGCGGAGATCCGCGGGGTGCCGATCCCCGTGGGCTTGGCCCAGGTGGTCGAGGCCATGAGCGCCCGCGAACCGTCGCACGTGACCGAGGATCCCTACTATCGAGTGGCCTTCGTGCTCGTGACCGCCCCCGGGTCGGAGCGGAGCGCCTGGGCCCCGCAGCTTCAGCTGCTGCAGCAGGTTCAGCGCGACCTCCCCGCCTCCTGGAAGGCTTGGGGCGCGGGCAACCTGTGTACCCAAGTCGACGAGCCGTGCCCCGAGCCGCAGCTCGCCTTGGGACGTCCCCTCCTGGTCGACGACGGGGACGGGCTGGTCGCTCCCGGGGAGGCCCTGGGGGTGCGGCTGGCCATCCAGAATACCGGCCTCGGGACCACTGAGGGGGTGCAGGTCAGCCTTCGTCCGGTGTCGCCGTCGGTCTTGGTCACGGGGGGGCCCTTCACCGCCCCGCCGCTGGTCCAGAACGAGACCGCGACCCTCGCGGACGCGTTCACGGTGACCGTCACGAGCAGCGTGTGCGGCGGCGCCGTCACCCTCGCGGCCGAGATGGTGACCCAGGAAGGACCGGTCTTCACCGGCGAGTTCGAACTCCCGGTCGGCACCAACCCGCTCCGCTTCGTCCCGGTCGAAGAGGACGTGGGCTGGACGGTCGACCCGGATTTCACGGACAGCGCCTCCGGCGGGATGTGGGCCCTCGGGGACCCGGAGCTCGCCTCCGCGGCCGGGGTCCTGACCCAGCCCGAAGACGATCACACCCCCGACGACGGCAAGTTGGCCTTCATGACCGGGCCCGAGCTCCGCGGCTTCTTCGCGAGCAATGACTTGGACGGGGGGCGGACCACCCTGCAGAGCCCCATCTTCGCGCTGGGCGGGGCGGTCGATCCCATCGTCGTCTTCTATGCGTGGCGAAGCGTGTGGGACTTCTCGGTGGGGGAGCGCCCACATCTCGACGCCCCACGCCGCCGCCATCGCTCCGATCGAGGCCAGCAGCAGGAAGGGGTCGAGGAGGTAGCTGGCGATATCGAGCGCGCGGTCGGCCCCGAGGGGCCGTTCGCTCCCGCGACTGGCTCGCTCGGGA
>JBCBRU010000774.1:0-3930 GCA_039819565.1 Myxococcota bacterium
CGGAGCGGCCGGCGCGTACATCCTGCGAGCCAGGTCGGCCACGGCTTCCGCAGTGCGGGGCCCGAAACCGAGGGCCATGAGTCCATCCACCCGAACGAGGGCGCGCGCCTTTCCTGCCGTCGTTTGCTGCACGGCGGGGTTGCTGAAGATCTCGTCGTCGGACTCTGCGTGGGGGGTGTCGAGACCGGGGCGGCTCATGCGCACGATCACCTCGGGATCCGCAGTGAGGAGCGCCTCATCCGTCACGGGCTTATACCCGCTGAAGTCGAAGACGTTCTTGCCCCCCGCGAGATCGATGATGCCCGCCGCCGCCGTCTCCCGCCCGGCGGCGAGGATGCGGCCGCCCCTCGTGGAGAGGACGAACATCACCCGCTTGGGAGCTTTCGCCTTCGGCCGTTCGGCGATCGCTTTTTCGATGGCCTGATCTGTCTTCTTGGCGAGGCTCTCCGCGGCTGCCTCTTCGCCCAGGGCCTTCCCAACGGCTAGGATTTTCGATTTCAGACCCTGGCGGTCATAGGGCGTGCCGGGAACGTTGACGAAGGGGATGCCGGCTTCGGAGAGCACCGAAAGGGCCTCGGGCGGGCCACTCCCCTCGAGGGCGAGGATGAGATCTGGGTTCACCGAGATGACCCCTTCGGGCGAGAGCTGACGCATGTACCCGACGTCCGGGAGCTTCTCGGCGGCCGGGGGAAAAGTGCTCGTGGTGTCGCGGGCTACGAGCCGAGCTTCCTGCCCCAAGGCGTACACGATCTCGGTGACCGAGCCGCCCACGGCAACGATGCGGGCGGGCTTTGACGCGGGGACGCTCGGCCCAAGCAGCGCGGCCGCGAGGAGGACCGAAGTGATCACTGTGCCACCCCGCAGGCGCTGGTGGGGCCACCGGTGGGCAGGCATGTGAGTCCGGGCGGGCACTCCCCGGAAGCCATCGGGGTTGTGCAGGAGATCGAGCACTCCGGGGCGCGGAAGCATGACGGGCTGCCGGGGCCCATGTAGTCGGCCGTGCAGTCATCCGTCGTTTGGCAGACGGGAGTGCAGTAGCCCTTGGTGGTGCTCCCGCCGACGAGCGGGAAAATGGCGCAGGTGTGGTTGGCGGGGCAGTCCGGCTCACCCTCTCCACAGAGCTGCCCGAGCACGTTCGCAGCGACGCCGCAGGCATTGGTGGGCCCGCCGGTCGGCAGGCACGTCAGGTCCATCGGGCACTCGTTTTCGCCCATAGGGGTCGAGCAGGAGATCGAGCACTGGGGAGGCTGGAAGCACAGCGCGGTGCCGGGGCCAGCGAAGCCGGTGGTGCAGTCCTCGGTGGTCTGACACATGGGGCTGCAGTAGCCCCGCTCGGCGCTGCCTCCCACCAAGGGGAAAATCGTGCAGGTGTGGTCGGCAGGGCAGTCGGACCCACCCATTCGGCAGGTCTCGCCCAGCGCGTTCATGCCCTCGCCGGCGTCCATCATCCCCGCGTCCATCATCCCCGCATCCTCCGGGCCTGCGTCCATTTCGATGCCGGTATCTTCGACCCCGGAGTCCGCAGCTCCAGTGTCGGGGGGATCGGTGGGCGTTCCGGTATCCGCGTCGTCATCACTACAGGCGATGACGGCGGTGAGCACCGAGACGGCAAGAACAGCGCGTGCCATGGTGTTTGAGCGCTATTGAACCTGATTATCAAAGTCAATCAACGCTGCCAGGAAGCGGGCCCTTCGAGGTCGCCTCAGGGTGAGGCCCGGAACCGACACCCGACCCTTGCGGTCGGCGCGGTTACCCCTCAGGCGCGTCATCGTTTCGCGGCTCAACCGTCCGAGTCCCGGTGAACCCGTTACTTCCGACGCCTGAGTCACTTATCTTCCGTCCTCCGACTCGGCCCTCATTCCCATACAAACACCCGAAATTATTGATTCGCAGCCCGTCGAGAGCAGTATCCGAACGTTGTTCGCAACGCTTGATCTTGAGAATGAAATTCAATACGCACCGCAGTATGCCGGGCTCTTGGAGCACGATTCTACTGGTGTGCGCCGCTGCCCCGGGGCCCGGAGCGGTTGGGTCCACTCAGACCGCGTCTTCGTCGGACGACGTCGAGCGCATCGAAGTTCGGGGCCAACGCAGCCTTCGGGATCGAGAGACGCCCGAGGCGGCGACCAGGATCCGCTTTGAGCGCTTCGAGCTCGAGGCCGCGGATCTTGGCGAGATCTTGGCTCGACAGGAAGGCGTCGTGCTTCAGCGTCGAGGCGGACTCGGCTCTGAGATTCGCCTCTCTCTGAACGGCCTCTCGGGGGACGCCGTGCGCTTCTTCATCGACGGCATCCCTCTCGACCTCGGAGGGCTTCCAGCGGGCATCGCCAATATCCCTCTGGGGATCATCGACGAGCTGGTGGTGCATCGGGGCGTGGTGCCGACCCGGCTCGGCGCGGACGCGCTGGGAGGAGCCATCGAGCTCGTCACCCGCGCCGAGTTTCTCGAGACCAAGCTCTCGGCGAGCTACGTTGCGGGTTCCTTCGGGACCCATCGCGTCGCCGTGACAGGAAGCCATGTCTTCGACGACGATGGTTTCTTCGTCCGCGCCTACGGCTTCTTCGACGCCGCCGAGAATGACTACGACATCGATGCTCCAGTCATCGATGCCTCTGGGCGCGACACCATTGAGTCTCTCCCCCGCTTCAACGACGACTTCGAGAGCTACGGCGGCTCGGCCGAGGTGGGTTGGGCCGAGCATCCAAGCTTCGGGACCCTCACCCTCAGGGGATACTACTCACGCTTCACCAAAGGCCAACCCACCGATACCACCGGATCCATCGCCATCGGCGAAGTCGAGCGGAGCGTAGATGTGGTCGGGGGAGTCCTCCGTTTCGATATTCCCATCGACGAGCAGGTCAGCTTTGCGGGCAACCTAGGCCTCGCCAGAGCCGAGCGGAGCTTCCTGGACGTTTCCAACTGCATCTACAACTTCCTGGGAGACTGCGCCCGGACTCAGCCGCAAGGCGTCGCGGGCGAGCTCGGGGACTTCGCGAGTGACCTCGCGCAGACCAACCTATCGACCTTCCTGCGGGCTACGCTCGAGTGGGAGGTGGCGGATGATCATACTCTGCGCCTCTCGGCCGCCCCGACCCTGACCTTCTCGAGTGGGGACCAGCGAGAGCCCTTGACCGGGGGGATCAAGGACCCTGGCGAAGCCGACCGTCGTCTCCTCACCGCAGTGGCAGGCGTCGACTATGAGCTGCGCCTTTTCGACGAGCGGCTCACCACGGTGGTCTTCGGCAAGGGCTACGCCCAACAGGGTGAGACCGACGTCATCGCGGGCATGGGGGTCGCGGGCACGAACACCTTCGACTCGCTCGACCCTGGAGGCGGCGTTTTTCTACGTTGGGTTCTCGTCGGTCCCCTCGCGATCGAAGCCTCCTACGAGTACGCCACTCGCCTCCCAAACGAGACGGAGCTGTTTGGAACGCCGGGGCAGGTGGAACCCAACACGGGCCTGCGGCCAGAGCGCAGCCATAACGGCAACGCCGCCCTGAAGCTCGAGTCGTGGGCAGCCCCTTGGGGACAACTCCGGGGCCGTATCGGAGGCTTCGTCCGCGACGCGGAAGATCTCATCTTCCTGGTGGGTGAGGGGCTACTTTTCACTTACGCCAACGTCGACTCGGTCAGGAACGTCGGGGCCGAGTCCGCCCTGACGTGGATCTCCCCCGGCCGCTATTTCTCCTTAGACGCCAGTGTCACCCATCAGGACTTTCGAAATACGTCCACCGGCGGACCCTTCGGGGAGTTCAGCGGAGACCGTATTCCCAACATCCCCGCCACCACCGCCGCGCTCGCTGCCCGGCTTCGCTTCTCGGGCCTCCTCCAAAACGAGGACGTCCTCCAGCTCGCCTGGGTTACCCGATACGTAGACGAGTTCTTCGTATCCTGGGAGTCGACCGTAGCTTTGAAACGAGGATCGCCGGC
>JBCBRU010000775.1:0-3914 GCA_039819565.1 Myxococcota bacterium
CGACCCACCCGGAGTACGCCAGAGCGAGATGTGAGTTGGCGGTCTCGAGGTGACTGCGGGCGGCGTCGGTCTCGCCGGCGGCGCGGGCGGTAGCCAACGGGGCGGATCCGAGCGCCGCGACGGAGGCGGCGGTGGGGCTCGCCCTCGCGGACGACGCGCTTGCCGCCGGCGAGACCGACGCCGCCCGCAGTCACCTCGAGACCGCCAACTCACATCTCGCTCTGGCGTACTCCGGGTGGGTCGAGGGGCGGCTCCTTCGTCAGGAGGGCGCCTACGACGAAGCTGCCGCGCGCCTCGAAGCGGCCATCGAGGCCGATGCCGGCGGCAGCGCCGCGCTCCTCGAGCGGGCCCGAGCCCTCAACCGGGCCGGGGACCCGCTCGGGGCGCTAAAATCCTATGAGGCTTTTCGTGCGGCCGGCGGCCGCTCGCCTCGGGGCCTCGTGGAGGAGGCTCAGATCCGTCTCGATCGCCGAGACGACACGGGAGCCCTGGCCAATCTGGAAGCGCTCTCAGCGTTCGAACCCGACCACCCCTCGGCATACGTCCTCAAGGCGGAGGTCCTGTATCGACAAGGGCGGGAAGAAGAGGCCCTGGCCGAGGTCAAAACGGCGCTCAAGCTCTCCCCCAAGCTCTCCTCCGGACGCCTTCCGGAAGGCGTGAAGCGGCTGCATCCCGGCGTCCTGACCGGTCTCGGAAGCCTCACGTTGATCTCCGATCGCACCAAAGGACTCGCCCTTCTACGGGGGGCGGTGGAGGACGACGATGCTCCTCCAGAGGCTCACTTCATGCTTGGTAAGGCTCTTGTCGGCAGAAAACGCACCCGTAAAGAAGGGCGAAAAGCCCTCGCGCGATACCTCGCTCTGGCTCCGCAGGGGCCGCACGCCAAAGAGGCCGCGAAGCTCTCGAGGCGGCGCCGGTGAGCGCAAGCGCGTCATCCGTCGACCCGCGGCAAGTACTCCTGCAGGGACTACCAGGCTTCGAGGAGGTCAGCGCTGAGGCACTGACCGAGCTCGCGGCGGCGGGGCACCTCGTGGAGGAAAAGCAAGATCGGGTGCTTCCTCGCTCCGAGGCGGAAGCCGCGGCTTGGTGTATCCTCGTACGCGGCCAGGTAGCTTTCGCGGAGTTCGATCCGGGAACCGTGCCCAAGCCTCCCGCCAACTCAAAAAAACGCATCACGCCCGTCATGCAGGTCTGCCAGCGGGTGGTGGCGCTGTTCGAGCCCGGAGATGTCTTTCGGGATGACCACGTGGCGGTGGCGCGAGGGTCCGGGGGGAAGTTCGAGCTCGCCCTCTTCAGCTGCTTGCCGGTGACCTATCTCTCCGTTCCCCAAGCCCACATCGAGGCTTTGAGTGAACGTCACCCCACCCTCGCCTTGGCCTTCGATACGCTCACCAATCGCGCTGTGGATAGGCAGGCTGTCCTTCAGCTCGATGCACGCGCGGAGCTCTTGGATGTGTACGTCCGCCAAGGCTTCGAGTACGCGCACGAGATAAAGATCATCCAGACGGACAAGTGTATCGACTGCGATGAGTGCGTACGCGCTTGCGAAGACCGGCACGGAGTGGCCCGCATCGAGCGTTTCGGTCCTCGGGTGGGGCTCATTCAGCTCACTCTCAACTGCCGTAGCTGCGCCGACGCCCGCTGCATCGAAGTGTGCAACTTCGAGGCGATCGGATACGACGAGAAGTCATCCCATCCCGAGGTTGTCGTGTACGACAACTGCGTAGGTTGTACCAAGTGCGCGAAGGCCTGCCCTCACGAGGCTCTGCAGATGGTCGACATCGAGACCCCTGAGACGCCGGATCTCGTAAAGATGGTCGAGGAGCAGCGGCCTCGAACCCAGGTGGCTCCGGGAGAGCCCAAGGCTCCCAAGAAGAAGAAGCCCAAGCGCATCGCCAATAAGTGCGATCACTGTTTCGGCTTCTCGGACATGGCGTGCATCTCCGCGTGCCCCACCGGAGCCATCATTCAGATCGACCCGAAAGCTCTCTTTCGCCAGGACGCGGAGCGCTACTTTGATCGGGGCGCTTTCGACCTTGGGTGGTCTCAGTCCACGGGGCGTCAGGGGGCGCGGGCTTTCATGGTCCTCTTTGGGCTGGCCTTCGCCATCGTGGGCGCCGCGGTCTGGGAGTATGCGGCCCGCCTTTGGGCTCCTGAACTCGCACCTGGCCCACTCCTATGGGACGGGGCGCCCACTTCGGAGTTGTCTCCGGTCCGTGGCTTCCTCCGCATCCTTGGGTACCTCGGGGCGGGGATGATGCTCGTCTCGGCGCTCTATACTTTGCGGCTTCATCTTCCTGGCGTTCGACGGCTCGGGTCGGCGCGGACCTGGTTCGACTTTCATGTCGTCTTCGGACTGACGGGGCCGGCCCTGAGCCTGCTCCACACCCACTTCGCGATCTTTGACATCGTCCACCGACCTCTCGTGGTGGGGCTATGGTGGTCCGTGTTCGCAGTGGTGCTCTCCGGGCTCGTGGGCCGCTTCTTCTACACCGCGATCCCGCGCTACGAGGCGGCCACGGATCGTCGCCGAACCGAAGTCGAGCAGGGCATTCGTGAGGTGGCCGACGTGTGGTCCTCGTTGACCGTCTCGGGCAACGTCCTCGCCGAGCTGATGACCGCCCAAGAGAAAGCGGGGACCGACCTCGAGAGTCTCAGCGTAGTGGCGGCCACCCGGGAGCTCGTGGCCGGCGAACTCCGGCGATGGCGCGGCCGCTTCGGGTTGGCGGGCCGCCTGAAGAGCATCGGCGATGCCGGGCTGAGGGAGACGGCACGACGGCTCGTCACGGCCCGGGCGAACGTGGAGCGCCGAGCGGGGGCCTACGCGGTCATCAAGAAACTCCTCGCCTGGTGGCGGAGCGTCCACATCGCCCTCACTCTCCTGATGTTCTTGGCCCTCGCGGCCCACGCTGCCATCTCCGTCTACGCTACCGGATGGGGCCTCTGATCGAGGTTTTGGGCTGGGCCGGGGCATCGGTCCGCAAAGTCGCGGAGCTTCGTTCCCGCCAAGTAAAGAGGCGCTCGACGTCGTCCTCGCTGGTCATCGTGCCTCCACCCCGGCAGCGTCCCTGCCCATGAGAGCGACGGAGGTCGCCCCGACGGGGAGCGTCGCGCGGGGGGTGGGCTGGTCGCTCTTGGCGGCTCTCTTCGCTGCCGCTTTTCTCGTTCCCTATCGCTACTCCGTGGAGCTCGCGCCCCGCGGTACGGCCATGACGGCCATGTTCGTGGTGGCCGTCGTGTTCAATGGCGCCGTCGCGTTCGCCCAGGTGGGCCATCGGATGCTGCGTTTCGATCGCGTCGCTGGGGTCCTGGCCATTGCCCTGGCTGCCTTCACGATTGCGGGGAACCTCGGCATCGGCGGCGCTCTGCCCGACATCGGGGCGGGCATGACCAGCGTGGTGCTTAAAGCGCAGGTCATCCTGACGCCAGCGCTCGCGGTGTTTCTGCTTTCGGAGCGAGCGCCGTCCCGGCTCTGGGTGGGCGGCTGCGTGGCGCTCCTCGGCGTCGCCGCTCCCCAGTGGCTCGCGGCCGAGCCCCGAGGGACCGTAGGCTACGCATGGGCGCTCCTGGGGGCTACCGCCTTCGCCCTCATGCAGATCGTGACTCGCCGAGTCATCGATCGGATCCAGCCGGCCGCGGTGAACGCGCTGCGGCTCGTGCTGGCCGTCATCGTCCTCCACGGCTGGCCGGAGGGCCGGGCGGCGTGGTCGGCGTCCTGGACCCTTTGGGCCGCGGCCGGCCTGGCCGGCATCCTCGGCCCCGGAGTGAGCCGCCTGTGCCTGATGGCGGCGCTACACCACGTGAGCCCTTCCTTGACCGCCCTGATCGCCCTCATCGGCACCGTTTTCGCGTTCCTGTTCGGATTCTTCTTCTTCGGGGAGACGCCTTCGGGACTCGAACTCGCGGGCGCCACC
>JBCBRU010000776.1:0-3867 GCA_039819565.1 Myxococcota bacterium
CCGGCCAGCTCCTTCATCTTGTTCTTGCGCTCGCGGTCCGTGAAGGCGGCGTAGGTGAGCAGGAAGAGGAAGATGGCGTCCTCCATGCTGAGGCTCGGATCCTCCAGGATCTTGTCGATGGCGATCGCGCGCCGCTGTTGAAGGGTGATATGCCCCACCTCGTAGGGCTCGACCTCGGGCGTACTCTCTTGGGGACCCATCTCGAGGGGCTCGACCTCGGGCGTACTCTCAGGATCGACCGGCGGGCCGTCGTCGTTCACCTGCGAGCCTTCGCTCCCTCCGAACGTCATCCAGGCGATGAGCTGGTGAAGTCCGTGGTCGAGCTGGACCTGCACCTCGCCCGCGAAGGTCTGCTCATTGCTACGAACTTGAGCCTCGAGGATGGAGATCTCGCCCATGAGGCGGGTGATCTGGGGCTCCAGGCGGGCCTTCTCCGAGACGGGGCCGCGACGCGACTGCTCCTCGAGTCGGCCCTTCTGCTGCTCGAGGCTTTGCAGGAGAGCCTTCTGTTCGGCGAGGGCGCCCCCCGTCTCTTCGAGGCTCCGCAAGACAGCTTCCGCTTCGCTTCGGTTCGCTCCGGCGTGATCGACCAGGAAGCCCTTCAGCGCCATAGCGAGGCCCAGCTCGGGAGCGACGCCCGCCGCGGTCACGGGGCCGAGCAGCTCGGCTACGGCGTTCCTGAGCGGGTCGGAGAGGGGGTGGTCGGGGCCCACGCCGACGCGGCGCAGAGCCCCCTCGGCGGCCCGAAGCAGCGCCGGAGGGAGGTCGGTGCGGTCTCGCCACCGGGTGAGATCCGGGGGGTTGCGAGGTCCTGCTTCGGGCTCGACGGGGGGAGGATCTCGACGTTCCACGATCTCGTCGATGGCGGCGTCGAGGGCCTTCTCGAGTTCGGGCCCCCCAACCGGGGCCCGCCCCAGGTCGTGGGCCACGACGTCGCCGAGGGCCGCCGCCGCGAAGTGAGCGAGGCTCTCGTCGAGGACCTCCGAGGCCCCGCTGTCCGGGCGCCGAGCGAGGGTGCGCTCCACGAGCTTGCCGAGCTCGACGAGGCTCGCCCGCCCCGGATCTCGCTGGGCGAGAGCAGCCAGGGCCCGCTGCAGGAGCACCCGGGGCTCGGCATGACCCTTGGGCGCTTGGGGATCGCGGAGCAGCTCGGTGAGCCGAGCGTGGATGCGGGTGCGGGTGGCCTTGTCCGGCTCGACCCCGAGCGCGGCGTAGGCCGCCTGGGCCACCCCGTTCGCCGTCTTCTCGATGACCGGCGAGAGCTTCGCGCCGGTCATGAGAGCGGCGCGGATGTTGGTGGCGTTGTGGATGGTCCCCACCCCGCTGAGCGCTCCCGCCCGGCTCTCGAGACCGTTGCGAGGGCGGGGTCCGCGCTCGAGGGTGTCGTCGGTCTTCGGAGGGGGGCCCGAAGTCTCGCTCACGAGGGCGTGAGCTCCACTGAGAGCGGCCGCGGCCGCCCGCATGTGAGGGTTGCCGGAGGTGGTGAGGAAGGCGCCGAGAGCGTCGCTGGCCACCTTGCGCCACGTCGAGAGGCGCCCGAGGTTGTGGAAGTTTCGGCTCGTGGCGGCTTTGCGCACGATGTCGGCGACGGGAGCCTCCAAACCCTTCAGATCGAGGCCCAGGCCCTGGGTGAGGATGGCCAGCCCGTGGCCCTCGGCGGAGGCTTCGCCGAGCGCCCGGAAGGTTCCGTCCGCGTTCTCGGCGAGCTCGACCTTGCGGTGGAGCTCGCCGTTGCGCTCATCGACGGTGGCGGGCTTGGTGCGGGCGAAGCTCTCTTTGGCGTGGAGGTCCAAGAGCACCTCCACCGCGGATTTGATGGCCTGGGCGGGGACTCTTCCGGTGCCCTTCGGGGCGCTCGCGCCACCGTCCTTGGTCTCGATGGCATCCGCGAGGTTTCCCGCCAGGCTCTTGACCGCCGCCCGCAGCATCGGTCCGGGCGCTCGCTGGGGGTCCTGGCCGGAGCGAAGGAGCTGGTCGCGCACGAGGGTCCACACCACGCCGGCGGCACTCTTGGCCTCGTCGGCGGGGGTGGAAGCCCCGCCGCGCCGGAGGTTTTGGAGGCTCTCGATCTTGTTGGTATCGGCCATCGTCCTACAACCGCCCACCGCGGTCACTCCGGTATCGGGTGAAGGGCCTTCGGGTTGCGCAGATCTTGGCCGGCTCCGGTGTACCGGAACGCGTTTTCGGGGGTGGCGGGTGGACCGTCCGCTCTAGCCACCGCGAGAACGTCCGAAGGCATCGGGGGAGGAGTGGACGTGATGGAAACCCAGGAGGCACATATGACGGTCGGCGAATCGATCTTGGCCGTCGTCCAAGACCAAGTGGGCGAGTTCATCCGGGAGGCCTACGTCGAAGCCTGGGACTGCCCGGCGGAAGAGATCCCCGACTCCCTCATCCAGCGGGAGACGCGCAAGCTCGAGCTGATGCTCGAGGGCGACTACGGAGAAGAGTACGAGGGCCTTCTGAAAGGCATCATCCGCGACTACATCGGGTCGGGCCTCGATCATTCGGCCTACCTGCGCGCCTACGGCGTCTTCGCCGGCCAGCTCGTGGCCGCTCTGGACGAAGGCCTCGGACGCGACGACCCCCGCCGGGCCTCGAAGATGCGCTACCTCCTCCTCGCCACCCACTCCGAAGCGGGCCAGGCCATCCAGCACTTCATCAACTCCGTCAACACGCAGGAGTGGGCGGAGCGCGCCGCCCTCGCCCAGAGTTTCGAGGACCAGGTCATGGGCAGCGTAAACGCCCTCACGGCCGCCCTCGACGAGGTCGAGAGCACCGCCGCGCGCCTCGCCACCGGGGGCAGTGAGGCCAGCATCATCGGGCGCGACGGCGCCGCCCGAGCGCGAGAGGCGGCGGTGCGCGTGGACAAGGTGGCAGAGGGCACCCAGAAGATCTCCGCCGCGGCCTCGAATCTCGCCGACGAGGTCTCCACCGCGGCCGAGACCGCGCGAACGGCGAGCGAGGGGGCCAAGTCGGCGGAGAGTACGGTCGAAAACCTCGCCCACGAGAGCACCAAGATTTCGGACGTCGTGAAGCTGATCCGCTCGATCGCGGAGCAGACCCGAATGTTGGCCCTCAACGCCACCATCGAGGCCGCCCGAGCGGGAGAGGCAGGCCGCGGCTTCGCGGTGGTGGCGGACGAGGTGAAAGACCTCGCGCACGACACCGCCAAAGCCACCGACAGCATCGTGAGCCGAGTCGAAGTCGTGCAGCGCACCGCAGAGGGAGCGCGCACGGCCATGCGGGATGTGCGCAGCGCCATCTCGGGCATCGACGAGGCCATTCGCTCCATCTCCAGCCTCGAGAACCAGCAAAACGACACCACCGAGGCCATCGCTCAGCGGACGGAGAAGACGGCGCTCGATGTGCGCGCGATGAGCGACGAAGTCGAGACGATGGCCAACTTCGCCGAGCAGACCTCGACCGAAAGCGCCTCCGTGTCCGACCAGATCGGTCAGGCTCGAGAGGCAACCCGGACCCTCGAACAAGCCCTGAAGTCCTTCCTCGAGTCGATGCGCGTTTAGACCACCCTACCAAAATCGCTGCGGCGCGCCCCTCCCCCGTACTCCGGAGACAAGGACGCGCGATGCATCACTCGAGACTATCCACGAACCTATCTCTGCTATCTATGGCCGTAGGGCTCGCCGCCTCGGCCTGTGGTCCCGAGCTCTCCTCGTCGACCGACGTCACCCTCGCGGATCTTCGGGGGGGACCTCTAGAGCCCGGAGCCGGAGCGCTGGATCGCCAAGCTGCCGAAGCCCGGGCTCTAGAGGTCCCCCCCGAAGATCCGCGAGGGTGACGTCGGTCGACGAGGAGAGCTCGGGACCACAGGCCGAGGCGGCGAGCCCTACGGCCATAGATAGC
>JBCBRU010000777.1:0-3860 GCA_039819565.1 Myxococcota bacterium
TCGACGTCTTCCTTGGCGAGCCGCTCGATCAGCACCCGGTGAACCTGGTGTCCGGTTCGGGTGTCGCCGATGGCCGCGAACCGAAACTCCGTCTCGCGGCTTCGATCGGCGTGAAAATCGAAGGGACCGACCAGGCCGAGCTCCGACTCCATTGCGTAGCGGAGCTCTCGATCCGGCGGAAGCTCCTCCAGAATGGCCACCCAGAGGTCGCCCTGCCGCGTTGCCACCACTCGGTGATACTCCGGCGCCGCTCCGTCCGAGGGCCGAATCCACCAGCGTACTTCCGGGGCTTTTTTCAGATCGTGCATGCACACGACAGCCATCCGATCTGGGGCGACGCGAACCAGATAGGGGCCGATGTCGTAGGCGAAGTCATGAATGGAGAAGCCAGGGCGATCGGGGGGCCATCCGGCGGGATAGCAGCTCGCCCCAAGCGCCGCGACGAACAGCCAGGCCCGCACTCGGGCTTCGATAGCACAGAACGATACGCCGGTGCCGATCCTCGACAGGATCGTCGTTCTCGTCGTTGATCTCCGCGATTCCCTCCGCGAAAGGAGGTGTGTGTCTAAGTCGCATCTCGAGCTACAGATGGAGCGCCAGCGGCAGGTCCTCGACGACCTGGAGCGGAGCTCCAAGAACTTGCTGAGCGAGACCTTTGCTCTCGTGCAGGCGGTCGGCGACGACGCCTCCATCCTCGATAGCCTTCGCGATCGGGCCGCGGCGGCCCGAGGTCGTCTGCGCAAGATCCTCCAAGACGAGCGCATCCTGCTCCCGGCGGTGGCCGCCAACCAGGCTTGGACCCTACTGGAGCGCCTCCACGAGGCCGCTTTGGAGCTCGACTTGGCGGCGACCCTGGGAGGGGCAGACCCGTTGGGCCAGGATGCCCTCCATCGGGCTCGTCACGCCGTAGCTCGGGACGGGCGGGCCCTGTTTCGAGGCCTCGGCCAGATCGTGGCCGGGCTTCGCGAGGAGGGCTAGCCCTCCCGGAAAGCTTCGTCGAAGGGGTCTTCCTCGAAGAGGTCGTCGTCCGGGAGCTCGAGGTCCAGGTCCTCGATCGTGGACCGAACGTCGCCGTCAAAGGCCCCTTCGTCGAATCCCGAGTCGAGTCGCTCCCGCTCCGACGGAGCGGTCTCAGCGGCCGTGGGGCGAAGCTTCAGGGGGAGGGGCTCGTCTCGGGGAGCGCCCGCCTCAACGAAGACACGCGTCCCCACGATGCGATGAAGGAAGCGACTGTCCCGCCTCACCATAAGGTCAAGATGGCGGTCGTTCTCTTCAGGGAGCGAGACGACGGGCCGGTCCCACCGCGAACCGCCCGCTTGAGTGTGGACACGCGCGCGTTGCCCATTGTCGAGGATGACTTCGACCCCGGTGGGGAAGGCCCGAAGAAGATTCATGAGGAGGTCCACGAGCCGACGATCGAAACGCTCGTGGCCGTGGAGGAGCGCGAGCGCATCGAGGGGATGGACGGGCTCGATTCTACCGAAGCCCGACGTGAGCTGATCGTAAGCCGCCACCACGCCCAGGAGGCGAGAGAAAGGATGAGCCTCAGGACCTGTGGCCCGCGGACCCGGCCGGGAGGGACTGCCGCCTCGCTCGCCTCCCCGCTCTGCCGGCGAGGATCCCGAAGAGGGCTCTGCAGCGCGCCCGTCCGTCGCGCCCTCCGCGCGGGTGGGCGCAGCGTCGAGGGTCGGGCGCTCGGCGACGACGAAAGCGCGTGTGTAGCTCGACATGCCCATTCCCCCCTCCGCGAGGAGGTTAGCGATGGCGGTCGGAGCCCCGGTCGCGTCGACCGGCAAGGGGCGGCCTAGCCCCGTGTCGAGATGATGAAAGAGCGCCGCTACCCCGAGGTCCACCAGGCTCTGTCGATCGAAGCCGAGGGCGTAGCCGCACGCGATGCTGAGCGTGCATGCATTGGCGCCGGCCAGCTCTACCGCCGAGGCCCCTCGTCGGTTGCTCGACAGACGGAGCAAGAAGTCGGGCCGCTCCCCGCACAGCTCCACCAGGTCTTGGATCACCCGGACCGCACGCAGTCGAGGGGGCTTTCGTGACTCCGGAGATGAAGTGCGGGCCGCAGCGCGAAGTCGCTCCACCTGCTCGCGAACCGCGAGCACCAGCTTCCCGTAGCATTGGACGGCGAAAACGCGTCGGTCCACTTGGACGTTTCCCGCGCCGTCCGCGAACTGCTGAACCCCGAGCAGACCGATGTCGACCTCCGAAAGGTCCTCCTTGGTGATCTGCTGCTGACCCTCCCGTGAGGTCGCGAAGAGCAGGATCAGTCGGTGGATGGCCGTCCGACTCGGCGGGGTGCGCATCGTGATGCCGCCCAAGTCGTGCTGTTCGAAGATCCGGCGGAGGGTCCGAACCGCGGCGAAGGCGCTCGTCTCGAAGCGGAGTCGTACGCCGTTGAGAAAGGCGACATCTTCCACGAACTGGACGGAGAAGCCCCCCGTGGACGCGAACAACCCGTCCGTCGCGCGATGCACCATATCGACGGCGTGGATGAAGGCTTTGTTGCCGGGGTCGTGGATTTGAGCGGTGCGGACGGCCATGAACATGGCGGACAGGAAGTTTCGTCCCTGCTCGAGGGATCTCTCGGAGAGGTCTCGGGTCAGGCCGTCGGCCGGGACTTGGCGCCGCAAAATAGGACCGGTGGCGGGCGTGGTCGGGACCTTCATGCGCGGCCGGCCTTCATCGCCTCGAGGATCTCCCGAGCTGTCTCGCGAATGCGTCGGTTGCGAGAAATCGCCGCCTTCTTGAGGATGTCGAGCATCCTCGGGGCGCCGCGCACCAAGGGGAGGTGACGGATGGCCTGCACCGCGCTGTCTTCGGTCCGACGACTGGTGAACAGGCCCTCGCCGCGCTTAACGAGACGAGCAAAGATCGGGAGAGCTCGCGACTGGCTCACCGTTGCGTAGCCTGCAAGCAGGGCTCCTTTGACCTCGGGGGGTTCGGCATCGAGGTCCTCGCTGAGCACGCGGGCCTCGAATAGCTGGGCGGAGGCTCGACCGGGAAATCGTGCGAGGGCACCGGCGGCCGCGACCTGAACCCGAGGATCGGGATCGTCCAAGAGGCGCTCGGCGAGCTCCAAAGCCTCGAGGCTACCGAGCAGGTGAGCGTTCTCGAGGAGGGTGGTACGGACCTCGGCGGCCGGATGATGCTCAGCCTCGGCGAGCACTTTCCGGGCTTCGGGGCTCCGAGAGCGGGTGAGGATGTACATCGCCTCCCGGGCCATCATCTCTCGATCTCCCTGAAGCAGCTCGCGGAGACGCTGGGTGTCCGGGACCCCGAGCTCGAGCACGACATCGGAGAGGGCTCGCCGATTCTCGGGTGCCTTGAAGCTCGACAGCACCGAGAGCACGGTTCTGGAGGCGGCCGGGCCGCACGCCCGAAAGAACGCCACCAAGCCGGGCATGTCGGGGTCGGAAGCGGCGGCCACGTTGGAGGCGACCTGACGCAAGCGGGCCTCAGCGAGGGCCTCTCGGAGCCAGGCGGTGCGCTCGGGGCTTTCCGCGGTCCTGAGGACGCCCCCGAGGATGTAGCCGGCCAACCTCAGGCTCTCGTCGATGATGGCCGCGTCGTACATCTTCAAGAGGACTTCGAAGAGCCGTCGGGCTTCCGTGGAGCCCACCTGTTGGGGACCCACCGCTCTCAATACAGCGTGGGCCGCGCGAAGAGCGACCCGGTGCTCGTCCTCTCGCTCGAGCTCGGCGAGAATCTCCCGGGCATAGGCGGGGTCGACGGTGAACCGCCGCAGCGGATGAAACCCGGGCGCCATGTCGTCGATCCGAAGACAGCGCGGTGCAGGCCATCCGTCACCTCCCCTTGGTGCGCGGCGCCCCGAGGATGCTCGACATCCTCAA
>JBCBRU010000778.1:0-3854 GCA_039819565.1 Myxococcota bacterium
GAGCCCAGGCGTCCGCGTCGACACCGAACGCGCTGCGGAGCGCGACCAGGGCTCGGTCCTCGATCTGGCCGCGGCGGCCTCGCTCCTCCTCGAAGCGGGTTTCCAGCGCCCCGGCGAGAGCGGCGTCTTGGTAGCGTTGGGGGAGGCGTTCGTTCTCGTAGCGAACCGCGCCGGCGGCGTGGGGTAGGTAGCCGTGGGCCCCCGCCCCGAGTCCGAGGTAGGCCCCGCCAACCCAGTAACCGGTGTTGTGGATAGATATGCGACCTTCTCGGGCGTAGCTGGAGACCTCATAGCGGCGGTAGCCCTCCGCCTCGAGACGGTGCGTCACCGCTTCGATGAGATCTGCCTGCTGCTCGTCGGGCATCGGGCGGAAAGTTCCGAGACGCACCCGGCGGGCCAGGACGGTGTCGGGTTCGATGGTAAGTGTATAGGCTGAGATGTGGTCCGGCTCGAGAGCGAGGGCGGCCTCGACGGAGGCGAGCGCCCGATGCGCGGGCTGCTCCGGTAGGCCGTAAATGAGATCGAGCGAGACCCTGGCTCCGGTGGCGCGGGCGGCTCGGACGGCGGCGCGAGCTCGGTCCCCGTCGTGCATCCGGCCGAGAGCGGCGAGCTCGTCGTCGAGGAAGCTCTGTACGCCGAGCGAAAACCGATTCACGCCCTGATCGCGCAGCGCCGCGAAGAGCGCTCCGTCGCCGACATCTTCCGGGTTGGCCTCGACCGTAATCTCGACCCCCTCGCGGAGCCCGAAACGATCCGCGAGCGCCCTCAGCACCCGCCCCAGCTGCTCGGGGTGCCAGCGGCTCGGCGTTCCGCCTCCGAAATACACGGAGGCCAAGCCTCCGGCCGGGACCCGCAGCCGTGGGCTTCGCCGGTCCAGCTCGCTCAAAACGGCGTCCGCGTAGACGACGTCGTCGTGGGCCACGACGTGGCTGTTGAAGTCGCAATACGGGCACTTAGACGAGCAGTAGGGGAAGTGGACGTACACGCTCGCGTCGCCGGGGGAGAGCGGTGGGAGGTCTCGAACGGCGGAAACCGGAAGATCCGACGGTGTCAATGTAGGGCCTCCGCGGCGTCGAGGTCGTAGCCGGGCTCGGGCCCAGCGTCGTCCAGTCCCCGAACGCGGACGAAAGTGGCCTCCTCGAGGCCGGCCGCTTCGAGGTCGAAGACCACGGTGCCGACCGCGTCGTCTCCGACCTCCACGAACTCGACGCCGTCGGCGCTGAAGGCCACCCGGGCGCGAGCCCCATCGGGCCCGAGTTCGTGAAGACGCAGGTCCGGTCCGGGGCCGTTCGGGGCCGGTCTAAAGAACCGCAGCACCACGCTCGCCCCCGCGCCTAAAGCCACACTTCGCGCATCCGGAGGACCCACGGCTTGCTCGGGGTCCAGATACACCGCTCCCAGGGGGGCGAAAGGTGTGGGGAGATAGGACTCGACCTGATCGGCGTAGCGGTCTCGAAGCTCGAGGGGCATACAGCCGACCCATCCGACAGACACCATCACGGCCGCCCACAGACGAGCGGTGTTGCGGCAGCCTGCTTGCGGCGCGCCGGTTTCGGCGACGTCCCGAAGTGCGCGATGCCGGGTTGCGTTTCGCAGCCTAACCGCGACCCGGGCCGCTCGTATCGGCCTCAGATTTGACACGACAGTCGTTCTGATTAACGTGCAAGCCCGGATGGCAAGGAGAACGCGCCGCGACCTCGATATCGCGGACCACCTCTGGGACTGCCTCACGCGGATCGCCGAGGACTGTGGCACAGACCGCCACGCGGTCGTCAACCAGGCCGTGTACGAGTTCGCCCGGCGCTTCAACTTCCTCACTCCGATGGCGAAGGAGGTGCCTCCCCTGGAGCCTCAGATCGGTCCGGGTCGAGTGGAGCAGGCACCTGCCCCGGAGCCTCGAAGAGCTCAGGCCGCCCCCGCTCCGAAGCCCAAGTCCGCGGAGAAGGCGCGCAAGACGCTCTACGTACTGAGCAGCGGCGGGGACATGCATAAAATCGACAAGGATACCTTCGTCATCGGTCGCAGCCGGACCTGCGATTTGGTGATTCCCTCTTCCAAGGTGTCGCGTCAGCACTCGAGCATCTGCCTGGAGAACGGCGAGCACTTCATCGAAGATCTCGGCTCTGCGAACGGCGTCTGGAAGGACGGCGTGAAGATTCAAAAGGAGCGCATCAAGGATGGGGATGAGTTCATGATCTCCGAGGAAGTCCTGAAGTTCATCTTCCGGTAGCTGCCCCTCCGAAGGCGCGGACACGGCCCTGCGCGCCGCGCAGAGAGACGACTCCGCGCGCCGGGGGTGCTCTCTCAAAGACTCTGCAGCCCCCCATGCGTCGGTCCAAAGGGAAGGTGACAGTCGCGCCATCGAGCCCGAAACGTGGTAATGGCCGACCCGGCCTTTCACTATGAACAACGACGCGTTTCTTCGCCATCACGGCCTCTCCGCGAATCCCTTCCGCGGCGAGGAAGCTCGCCAGGATATCATCTTCGAGCGCATCGAGTCGGACTGCCGTCACCCCGACTTCGACAAAATTCTCGGAGACTTGGACCATCCTTCGTCGTCGGTCGTGTTCGGGGAGCGAGGCTCCGGCAAGACCGCTATTCGCCTTCAGATCGAGCGCATCCTGAAGGAGCGAGACATGGCCCTCGATGGAGGGCCACGTATCTGGATGGTGGCCTACGACGACTTCAACGATCTCATCGCTCGGTTCATGCGAACCGTCGACGACGATTCCCCGCAGACCGCCCTCAGGGAGGTCGAGCTGGTCGATCACATGGACGGCATCATGATTCGGACGGTGCCCACCATCGTGGATAGCCTCCTGCGGGATCGAGCGGACGCCGCGACCTTCGGCAAGCCATCCGACGTCCGAAAGTCCCTCCGTAGTCTTCCTGAGGAGACCCGTCGCCGTATCCTCGCCCTCCAGTTCTGCTACGACCGCCCCGGGGCCGTGGGGCAGCGGGCGCGGCGCCTCAAGAGCCTCCTCCGGGTGCCCGGCTCGGCCGGCATCTGGGCGGCCAAGGCGTGGACCTTGTTCCTTCTCTTCATCGCTTTGGGCTGGGCCATCCTGGCCTTCATGCAGGCGGACGCGTACGGGGTCTCGCAGGAGATCGCGCTGATTCCCGCCGGCCTTCTCCTGCTCGGCGCCGCCTACTTCGGACTCGCGAAATGGGCGGCTGGAGCGCGGCGACTGTGGCTGAAAGCCCGTCGCTTGGCGCGGTCCATCCGGGTGGACGACCGCGATGCCAACACGTTTCAGGAAGCGCTCGGCCTCGTGCCCTTCGGCTTTCAAACGCAACGAGATCTCCCCATCGACGAGGGCGACGCCGCTCGCTACGCGATGTTCGATGCCCTCGTCGATCTCCTGGACGCGGTGGGCTACAGCTCGATGATGGTCCTCGTGGACCGGTTGGATGAGCCCACCGCCATCAACGGAGATGCGCAGCGCATGAAGGCTTTCATTTGGCCCATGTTCAACAACAAGTTCCTCCAGATGCGTGGGGTGGGCTTCAAGCTGCTCCTGCCCCTCGAGCTGCGCGGCGAAATTCTCCGGGAGCGGGAAGACTTCTTTCGGGAGGCCCGCCTGGACAAGCAGCACATGATCGAGCGCCTCCAGTGGTCGGGGGCGATGCTCTACGACCTCTGCAACGCTCGTTACCGCGCCTGTTTAGCCCGCAACGCCGACAAGGGGCCGGACGCGAACATGATGGCCCTCTTCGAGGACAACGTGAACCGGCAGGACGTCGTGGACGCCCTCGATCAGCTCCAGCAGCCGCGGGACGCGTTCAAGTTTCTCTACGCGGTGGTGCAAGAGCATTGCTCGAACACGACCGCCGAGGACGGAGACTTTCAGATC
>JBCBRU010000779.1:0-3837 GCA_039819565.1 Myxococcota bacterium
GGCGCCGGCCGGTCCGGTCGCTCCCGTCGGACCGCGAGCGCCGGTGGGACCTCGCGGCCCCATCGCGCCCGCCGCTCCCGCGGACCCTCGGGTGCCACCGGCGCCGTAGGGCCCCGCGGACCCACGGGAGCCACCGGCGCCGTAGGGCCCCGCGGACCCACGGGAGCGGCGGGCGCGATGGGGCCGCGAGGTCCCACCGGCGCTCGCGGTCCGACGGGAGCGACCGGACCGGCCGGCGCCACCGGCGACCGGGGACCGGCGGGGGCTCGTGGCGCCACCGGGCCAGCCGGGGCCGACGGAGAGGACGGTGCCCGAGGACCTCAAGGCGCGCGTGGCGCAAACGGCGTCTCGGTGACCACTCGGAGCGTCGCTCAGAGTCAAACCTGTCCTAACGGAGGGGTGGAAGTGACCGGAGCCAACGGTACCACCGAAGTATGCGACGGGGCCCCTGGCCCGGCCGGAGTCCCTTGCGTCAACTGCGTGCGTCGCCGGTCGCTGAACGGCACCGAAACCCAGGTTTTTCAGGACGCCGCGGGCTGCGGCGGAGGGCTGTTCCTTCTCCCCGGAACCTGTTCCACCCAGCAGTGCGGGATATGCGTCACGGGAGCGCCGAACTTCCGCCGCTGCGACGGAACGTGCCCGAGCTGCGGGAGCCAACAGCGCTGCTCCCGGGTCACCGCGGGGTACTTGCTGGCCCCCTCGATCGGAAACTAACCGCCCATCTTTCGCTGCTGACAGACATCCCCAGCTCGTCCCGCATCCGCTGCACCCTGGGTCTGCCTTCATGGGGTCATCCGCAGCAAAGTCGCACTTCTTGCTGACTTCCCCCCTCCGCTATCCCTGAGGCCATGCGGAACGTGCTCCTGCTGCTCTTGGCCTCGGCCTTGGGCGCCTGCACCGATCCCCCCGTCATCACCGGGAACCTCGACAACATGGACGCCGGACAGACCGACGCCGCCAAGGCCCCCGAAGACACCGGAACACGGGTCCTGTCGACCGCTCAGCTTCATTCCGCCGTCGAGGAGACGACGGGCTCGAGCCGCGTGCTCAGGGGCTGGATCGGATCCCACACCGTGCAAACCGCGACCAGCGCTCGCCACCGTCTCCGCGGCGGCTTTCGACCGCTGTCCCGATGAGGAGAAGAGAGATGAAACGAAACCTCTGGATTCGCCGCCTCCTCGGAGCCGCCGCAAGCCTAGCCCTGCTTGGGACGAGCCCCGAAGCTCTCGCGGTGACCCTCCCGTTTGAAGGCCTCCTGACGCAAGCCGACGGCGCGCCCGCCACCGGTATGGTGGCGATGCAGCTCCGTATCTATGACGAGACCGGAAACCCGCTCTTCGAGGAGCAGCAAACCGTCGTGGTCGCGGACGGTTGGGTCGCGCTGGAGATCGGCGCGGTCAGTGACATTCCTGCGCGTATCTTCTCGGAGGCCACCGGGGACCTCTTCCTGGGGGTGGCCCTCGACGGGGATCCCGAGCTCAGTCCGCGCTTCAAGATCGGGCTGGTGCCGTTCGCCGTACACGCTCTGAGCTCGGACGAGCCAGGGCTTCCCGGACCCGCTGGACCCGCTGGAGCCGTCGGTCCTGCGGGCCCCATCGGGCCGGCGGGGCCGGCGGGAGGGGTCGGACCCGCCGGGCCGGTGGGTGCCGCGGGCCCGGCCGGACCGGCGGGGGCGATCGGGCCTCGAGGCGCGGTGGGACCGGTCGGACCCGCCGGAGCAACCGGTGCCGCAGGACCCGCGGGCGCGGTCGGACCCCGAGGTCTCGTCGGCCCGGCGGGGCCCGTGGGGACCCGAGGGCCCGCAGGGGCGACCGGAGCGACCGGCGCCACCGGCGCTCGAGGACCGGCAGGGCCAGCCGGAGCGACCGGCGCCACCGGCGCTCGAGGACCAGCAGGGCCAGCCGGAGCGACCGGCGCCACCGGCGCTCGAGGACCGGCCGGAGCCACCGGCGCTCGAGGACCGGCCGGAGCCACCGGAGCCACCGGAGCCGCCGGTGTGTCGGTGACCTCTCAGGCCGTGGCTCAGAGCCAAACCTGCCCTTCCGGCGGGGTCGAGCTGACCGCTGCCAACGGCGCCCTCGAGGTGTGCAACGGGGCTCCGGGCGCCGCCGGCGTACCTTGCTCGAACTGCGTCGGTCGGGGCTCGCTCAATGGCACCGAGGTCGCCATCTTTCGCGAGGCCGCCGGATGTCTCAACGAAGGGTTGTTCTTGGACGGGACCCAGGTCTGCAGCACTCAGGCCTGCCGGGAATGCGCCAATGGCCTCGAGTTTCGAGCCTGCGATGGTACCGGTCCGCAGTGCGGGGCGGGGCGGGGCCAGCTACGTTGCCCCCGCGTGAGGGTCGGCTACCTCCTATCATCGACGATCAGCAGCAACTGAGCGACTCGCGTCGCGCATTGCGTCATCGTCACGGGGTGGATCCGTTCGTGCGCCTGGGCTTTCCGGACGCCTTGGGGCGTGGTCTTCTTCAGGTGCGGAGGCCCCCTCGGTCCCGCGCCCAAGGAGGATCGCGATGCCGCAAACCAAGACCGCCGCTGACATCATGACCACTCGCCTCGTCACGCTTAAGCCCGAGATGAACGTGATGGTGGCCGTGAAGCTCCTGCTTCGCCACAACATCTCCGGGGCTCCGGTGGTCGATGGGCAAGGGGGCCTGATCGGCATCCTGAGCGAGCTGGACTGCGTGAACCACATCGTTCATCGAGCCATGGAGAATCTACCTCCGCTGGAGGTGAGCCAGCTCATGACCAAGGAGGTCTACACCGTGCTCCCGGAGACCACGCTGCCCACGTTGGCCGACCTCTTTACGACCAAGCGCTTCCGCCGCCTTCCCGTCGTCGACAAGAAGGGTAAGTTGCGGGGCCAGGTCAGCCGACGAGATCTCCTCCGAGGCCTCGACGAGCTCATGCTGGTTCGTAACCGGGACGAGCCTGGCCCGCTCTACCTCAGCGCCCTCGACAACGAAGCTCCCGCCAAAGTCCGCTAGCTTTTACACAGGGTCCCGGACGGGAGCGAATCCCGGCCGCCCTTCTTTTCTCGTCCCGAGGTACGCGCCCCCCGCCGGAGCGGAGCGACACCCGTCGCGAGACGACGTCCGGAGATGGGGCATAGCCCAAGCGTAGAGGTGCCATTCGATCTGCGTCGTTCCGCGACCTCGCCGCGGCTCCCTAAGCTCTTCCCCAGGAACCCGCAGATGAGCACCCTCAAGACGAAATCGATCCTTGTCACCGTAATGCTGAGCGCGCCGTCGTTGGCCGAAGCTCGGCCCTTTCGCATCGGCGACCTCCCGAGCGCGCCCAACGGCTGCAACACCTGCCATACGAACGGAGGCGGTACCCCGCTGAACGCGTTTGGCCAGCAGGCGGCTCAGTTTCTCGTCGGCACGCCGGTCTCATCCGCGAACGTAGACTGGGACTCCCTCTGCGCTCTCGATGCGGACGGCGACGACGCCAGCAACGGGACCGAGCTCGGCGACGGAGACTGCGCTTGGCGTCCTGGCGACGCTGCCACCACGGCGGTGAGCAACCCTGCGGACGGAGACGACGTGCCCCCAGCCCCGAGTAACCCGGATGACCCTGGTGACCCCGTGGCCCCGTCGGTCCCGGATCTCGAGGAAGGCGGCTGCCGCGCCACGGGAAGCAACGGAGCCTCCCCCAGCCTCGCGCTTCTCTTGGGAGGTCTCGCGCTTCTTCGGCGGCGGCGCCGCTCGGTCCGCTAGAGGATGGGTTCGCCTCTCCGGCAGACCGTGGATCTGAACCCTCGAATCCATCGACGCTACGGGGGGACGATCGACTGATCCCCCGGGTCTGAAGCCTGGAGGCTTCGCCCGTACTCGA
>JBCBRU010000780.1:0-3835 GCA_039819565.1 Myxococcota bacterium
CACACCCGGTATGAAAGCCGACGCCCACGTGATCGATGCGCTCAGCAAGAGGTCAGGGCTGGCGACAGCGGTGCGAGGCGGGGGGAGGGATCTCGAGCCGGTGCGGTCGTCTTGGTGTGATCTGCTCGAAGACGTGTGGGAGACGGTCCCCTTCACGTGGATCTCGGGCGCCCCGGTAGAGATCCCTCCCCCCGCCTCGCACCGCTGTCGCCAGCCCTGACCTCTTGCTGAGCGCATCGATCACGTGGGCGTCGGCTTTCATACCGGGTGTGTGGACGATCCCATACGCTGCGAGCGGTACTGCCGGCCGAGCTGCATGCCCATACCCGCCCACAGCGCCGCGATGAGCGCGCCCGCGAGGGACACCACCGCTATCCCCAGGCCGAGCCCATCGGTGAGCAGGGCGAAGAGAGAAGCGCTCACGGCGTCGCCGCCTCGGTAGACCACCACATCGATCACCGGCTTGGCCTTGAAGCGCTCTTCCTGACTCACTTCGGTGAAGAGCATCTCGCGGGCGGGGCGGGTCACCGAGTAGTTGCCCACTCGGCGGGCCACCTGAAGGCCCAAGAGCACCGTGAGCACGGGCGCGAAGGCGAGAACGCCGAGGCCGACCACCAGCACGAGCGGAACGCTGGCCAGGGTCAGCCCCATCCCCAGGCGTCCCACCATTCGCCCCGTGACCGCAAAAGCGAAGACAAAGGTCAGGAGGTTGACCCCCCAGTCGATGCCTCCCAGGATACTTGCCCGCTCGGCACGGGTGAACTCAGCGAGGATATTCTTCTGCTGAAAGTAAACGAAAGACCCGACGAAGACGTAGAGCAGAATGAACACGGCCATACCCAGGAGGTATCGATTTCGAAGCGTGTCCCGAAACCCGCTCCACCAGGGCCCACCCATGGAGTGGTCACGCCGGTCGCGCTCGGGAGACGAAGCCACGGCCGCGGCGGCCTTGGCCCGACCTAGACAGATCGCCATGGGAATGACCAGCAGCAGAGCGACCGAAGCGATCACCATTAGGCTATCCGGCCCGAGCCTTTGACTGAAGAGCAGAGGGATGGTGGGCCCCATCATGGCCCCGGCGCTGGCCCCCGCGCTGATAAAGGGAAAGAGCCGCCTCGCCTGGTCTTGCGTAAACGTGTCGCTCATGAAGCTCCAGAAGGCGGATATATTGAGAAGGCTGAACACCGTTACCCAGAGGTAGAATCCCTTCTCTACTCTGGTCCGTTGGCTCAAGAGCGGCGTGACCAGGTAGAAGAGCAGAAAAGTCAGGGCGAAGGCGCCGTAGATCGCGGGCATCAGATAGCGGAAGGGTACGCGTGAGACGGCGAAGCCATAGAGCCCTACGACGCCCAGGCTGAGGAAGAACTGAAGGTTCCACAACCGGCTCAGCTCGGTATCGGTCCAGTCACTGGCCATGGCGTCCCGTACCGGCCGAAGTATGAAGTAGGCCGCCATGAGCATGAAGACCATCCCGAACGCCGCCAAGGCCGCCTTCTGCTCTTGTGGCTTCATGAGGGTTATCGAAGCGATCGTGCTTCGGAAGGAGCTCACTCGCCCGAGGCCTCGACGAGTCCTTCGAGAAGCTCGAGGAGCTCGGCATTGTTCATCCTATACGGATGGCCTTGGTTCAGCTCTACAACCTTCTGCAGCGAGCGTTTGATGGCGTAGTCGGACTCCTTCTTGTTGGGCGTCACGAGGTAGCGGAACTTGGGCCGCGGCACCGTCAAGAAGTTCAGCACCGCGCGGGCCACAGGCAGAGGGTCCGCGTGGTGAGAGCGGTCCGTCTTCACGAACGTGGCCATGCGCTCGATCTCGTCCCGATATTGGGTCTTACTCTCTCCACGATCTATCAACTCGAGCCGAAGCGCCATGTTTCGCATGATCTTCGAGCGAAAGTTGCCCGGTTCGATGATACTTACCTCGACCCCGAACTTCGCCATCTCCTGCGAGAGCGCTTCGGAGTAGGCTTCCACAGCATGCTTGGTCATGCCGTAGGGACCGAACAGGCGTCCGGAGAAGAGGCCAGCCACAGAGCCAATGGTGGTCACTCGCCCCCGACTCTTTATCAACAAGGGAGCGAAAGCCTTCGTCACCCGGTAGGGGCCCATGACATTGACGTCGGTGATGAAGTCCATGTCGCTCTCGCTGACTTCGATCAGCGGGTCGTACAGGAAGACGCCGGCGTTGTTGACCAATCCGTAGAGGCCGCGCCCGGCGCGCTCGATGTGCTCGACGGCCGCCGTGATCTCGTCCGGCCTCGTGACATCGAGCCGGATCCCCTCCATCTGCGCGTGCGTGCTGAGGGCCGCGATGTCGGCGGCCTTACGGGCCCCCGCGTAGACGTAATAGCCGTTGTCGGCCAAGGTCCGCGCGATGCGATGTCCGATGCCCGAACTCGCGCCCGTGACCAACACGGCCTTTCTCGAGGGGGCCGGCTCGAGGCCCGAGGCCCCCGCTGAGGGTGAGGCGAGAGCCGGTGGGACGATGGGTAGGGTGGTGAGGACGAGGGCTGAGAAGAACGCGCTTTTCATTCGAGCTCCGAGGTGTCCGCCTACGCCGCCCACCCTCGGAGGGATGAGAACGTAGACGAAGCCCACCGTTTGATCGGCGAGCGCCCGAGCCGGGCCGAAGGGGACGCCCATCGACGGATGCTCCGGCTTCGTCGACGAAAACGGCCGGTTCATCCGGCCTTCGGTGGGGCGGCGCGGGGTGCGGTACACTCCGGTCCCTTCCCCGGGGCATCGAGCGATGCGGATTCACGAGCCGAGAAGATCGCGACATCATCAGCTGATGCTCATCGGCTTCTGGCTGATCGTGTTCTTGGTCAACCTGGGCCCCGTGTGGAAGAGCTACTCGTCGGTACGAGAAGCCCTCGAAGTGGGGGGGCTCGCCACGGTGCTGCAGTGGCTGGTCTCTATCCTCGCGGTGAAGTACCTGGTGCCGTACTTCCTCGATCGAGAGCAGCGGGTGGGCTTCGTGCTGGCGATGGTCGCGCTGGTGTTTGCTGCCGCCGAGGTCTACATCCTGGTGAGCGTCCTCTACCTCGAACCCACGTACCCGGACACCTACGGCGCCTACTATGTTCAAAACCTAAGTCACCTGACGCTGATCGAGCGCATGGGGTTCTCGGGCATGATCCGGTACATCGCGCTGGGAAAGCTGCCCATGCTGTTCTTCCCGTCCGCCGTCTTGATCGCAGCGGACTTCTACCAAAAGCAGAGAGACCTGCTGGAGCTGCGGGAGCAGAAGCGCGCCGCGGAGCTAAACGCGCTCAAGAACCAGCTGAATCCCCATTTCATCTTCAACACCCTCAATAATATCTACGCTCTGGCGCTGGCCCGGTCGGAGCGGACGGCGGAAGCGGTGGAGCGGCTCTCGGGTATTCTCGACTACGTGTTGCATCACGGTCAGGAGACCTACGTATCTCTGGCCAGCGAGATTCGAATGATCAGCGACTACATCGCCCTGGAAGAGCTACGGTTCGGGGACCGGGTGGATGTCACCTTCGTGGAGGAGGTCAAAGAGCCGGCACGCGTGGCTCCCCTCCTCTTCTTGTCGCTCGTGGAAAACGCCTTCAAGCACGGCGCCCGTCAAACCTTGGGCCAGGCCAGCGTGAGGATTCATCTCGTCAGCGACGCGGGACGCGTCGTATTCGAGATAAGCAACACGAAGCCCACGTGCTCAGAGAGCGAATCTTCTATGCCGTCCATCGGCACCAGAAACCTTCAGCGGCAACTCGAGCTGCTCTACCCCAACGCAAGCGAGCTGGTGCTCTCCGAGACCGCGGACAGCTACACGGCGAAGCTGACCATTTCGAATCAGCGACGAGAAGATG
>JBCBRU010000781.1:0-3824 GCA_039819565.1 Myxococcota bacterium
CACCGAGCCGGGAGGCAGGAACACTTCCAGAAGATCAGCCCACTCAACCATTCTCGCACCTATCCAGAACGCCCCGTCCCGACTCAAAAGGAGATAGTCACCTGATCGCCGGTCTCGAGATCCACCATGTTCACGCGTGAGTCTCGTCCGCTCACCGCGAAGGCGACGCGACGCTCCCGGTCGACGGTGAGTGCGTTGGTGTTATTGTTCTCGACGGTCAAAACATCCCCCCGTCCCCAACCCGGTCCGGAGATCTCCGTCCGGTCCCAGGTGTCGAGGTCGACGGCGATGATCGCGTCGCGATCCGCGTCGAACACGAGGGCTCGATCTCCGTCGACCTCGATGCCGCGAGGATTGGTCATCTCGACGCCCTGCCCGTCCGATATCGTCACGACATCGCGGGTGGGCCGAAGACGGGTCTCACCGGACACGAGGTCGACGGACATGATGCCGTCGAAGACCTGAGGACGATCGCTGCTGCCGAGGGTGACCAGGGCCTGCCCGCGGTCGTTGTCGAGAGCGATGGCCCGCACGGCCCCTTGGTCCGGCTCGGAGGCTCGCGCCAAGACGGTGCGCTCCCCCGTGCGAAGGTCGACCCTCAGGACGCTCTGGCGCAGAGTGTCCACCAGGACCGCCGAGGTCCCGCTCGGCTCCAAGACCACGGGCCCGTTTGGGCTTTCGACCTGCTCGCTCGTCGGCTGGAGATCCGAGCTGGAGAAGATGCCCACCGCCCCCGTTTCCAGATCGACGTCCAGAAGAGCGCTCAGGGCGCTATCGGTGACCAACAGGCGAGACATCGAGGCGTCGAGCCCCAGCCCCCGGGGCGTCAAGAGGCTCTCCGTGCTCAGCGGGTCCGTGAGGTAGGTCCGGGCTCCCGTGGCGAGATTCACCTCTACGATGGCCTGGGCGCCGCGGTCAGCGACGAAGAGTCGGGAGTGGTCAGAGTCCAGCACCGCTCCGGCCAGGCTGAAGACTCGGGGACCGGTCCCCACGCGCGGTGGCCATTGAGAAGGTGGAGGCTGAATCCAGCTTCGATCGCCGGTGTTCGAGGCGATCGACATCAACATGCTTCGGCGACTATCGACGGCCAGGATGACCTCCCGGCCTTCTCCTACCCAGACGGCTCGAGGCTCGACGAGCTCCGCACCCTCGTCCACGGTGGCGCCCACCACCCTCGACGACACCAGCTCTCGCTCGCCGGTTTCCAGGTTGACTCGGAGGATGCGTCTTCCGTCGGCGACGACCGCGAACTCTTTCGACGGTTCTTTGAAGAGGCCCCTGGGCGACCTCAAGAGGGGACCCACTCCGATAGTTTCGCTGGAGATGACCTTTCGGCGGCCGGTGACGATATCCACGTCAATCAAGGCATCCAGGCTCGCGTCCAGTACGAGGAGCCGATTCCGCGGCGTGTCCAAGGCGAGGTACCTCGGGTCCTCGAGGAGCGGCCCTTCGCCGAACGCCGCGTCGGAGACCACGGAGCGCTTTCCACTCTCGAAGTCTATCTGGACGACCTTGCCGCCCTGGTCATCGATATCGACGTAGAACCCCCGCTGCTGGTTGCTGCCTACGGCCATACCGAGCGGGTTGTTGATGGCCGGACCCGGAGCGGTGCCATTCGAGATGACCTTCCGATCGCCCGAGCGCAGATCGACCGAAAGAAAGCGCCGCCTCGACGAGGAGGTGACCACGAGGCGTCGTTTGGGCTCATCGAGTCCAATACTGCTCAGTCGATTCGTGAAGTGGGCGCCTTGCCCCACCCCTCCTCCAGACAGCACGCGGCTCTCCCCGGTGTCGAGGTTGACCGCGTAGATGCCCGGGAGCTCTCGGTCCAACACGTACGCGGTTTCGCCCCGCCTATCGACGACGAAATCCCACGGCGACCCCATACTCGTCGGAGCCGTCCCCGATCGGTACTGAAGCACCGTGAAGTCGAGCTGCGCTCGTCTTTGGTTCGAGTCCTCCACCTCGATGGACCAGGCATTCTCGCTGTCTTCGGCCAGGGGCGCCGTGAAGGCCCACCGCACGACGCCCTGGTTCGCCTGCGTCAGCTCGAGGGGAATCAACATCCCGGTCCGCTGCGCGCGGGCCGTATCTTCGTCGATGGCAGCCCCGCAGGAGAGGGTTACGGTGCCGCGAACCGATAAAGCCGTCGCGTTCGTCGAAGCTACCGACGCGGGAAAGTCGAGTTGGATTCGCGGAGGCGAGGCCCTATGTAGGCTAGGATCGAGGGGGCATTCATCGAGACCGTCGAGGACCCCATCGCAGTCAGCATCGCGCATCCTCGAACCCAGCGCCGCATCCAGATCGTCGCAGTCGTCTTCGGATGGAATGCCATCACCATCCACGTCAGGCGACACTGGGGACGAGGGTTGGCATGGTTCGTCAGTGGTCGTGAGATCGCTCCCCGGACACCTTCGCTCCGTCCCCGGCTTGGGCGCGACGCAGGCAGTGAAAACGAGCATTGGAACCACCCATCTATTGCGCATAAGCCTCATCCCAACTTTCGAGTACCCCCGGAGCGTCGGAATGGGCGAACGGAAAAAAGGGGCCGACTGACCGATGGCGCGGAAAACGGATGAGTTGGGGGAGACAAGCCTGCGCCGTCGCACCCTGTCGGCCTTCGAAAGCGTTCGAGCGAAAAACGTCGTTCGGAGTCCCTCGGTCGCGATGAGCGATACATCCGCCCCCCTGGAGTCCTCGCGGGAACACCAGAGCTGCAATTCAACCTCCGCGCATGAGTCGACGCGGCGCCCGCATGAAACCTAAACCAGCGACAAGATACTATCTACGAACACAACCTGATCCGGGGTGATAGATCGGTCTGGACAGAGCCAAAGGTGAACGCTGCCGAAACCACAACGAGGCACAAGGCGCCCCGGTCGCGTTCACCGACGCGAAGGAAGACGAGGGCTTCTCGCGAAGCGGAGCCCCAAGGTCGACGATAGGCGACCGGTCCTCAGTGAGGGACGAGGGCTTCGGGCGAAGCGGAGCCCCAAGGTCGACGATAGGCGACCGGCCCTCAGTGAGGGGCGAGTGGAGCCGCCCTCGTCTGGACAGAGCCAAAGGTGAACGCTGCCGAAACACACCGAGGCAAGGCGCCCCCGTCGCGTTCACCGACGCGAAGGAAGACGAGGGCTTCTCGCGAAGCGGAGCCCCAAGGTCGACGATAGGCGACCGTTCCTCAGTGAGGGGCGAGCGGAGCCCCAAGGTCGACGATAGGCGACCGGCCCTCAGTGAGACGTTCCTAGGACTCCCGCGCGGAGCGCTTGGGGCGGAAGGAGGCGCGCAGCTCTTTCTTGCGGAGGCGGATGGACTCCGGCGTGACTTCCACGAGCTCGTCGTCGTCGATCCACTCGATAGCGTCCTCGAGGCTCAGCTGCTTGGCGGAGCTTACGATGACGTTCTCGTCCTTGCCGGCAGCGCGGACGTTGGTGAGCTTCTTCTCGCGGACGATGTTCACCTCGAGGTCGTTCTCACGGTTGTGCTCGCCGCAAATCATGCCCTCGTAGACCTCGGTGCCCGGGGAGATGAAGAGGCGCCCGCGGGGCTGGAGGTTGAAGATGGCGTACGGGGTCGACTTTCCCTGTCGATCCGACACGAGGGCGCCGTTCGGCCGGCGGGCCACGGCCCCTTGGTAGGGCGCCCAGCCGTCGACCAGGGTGTTCATGATGCCGGTGCCTCGCGTCTCCGTGAGAAACTGGGAGCGAAACCCGATGAGCCCTCGGGAGGGGATGCGGAAGGTCAGTCGGGTCCGGCCAGAGCCGATGGGCTCCATCCCCAGCAGCTGGCCCTTACGGTCAGGGAGCTTCTGAGTCACTGCGCCC
>JBCBRU010000782.1:0-3824 GCA_039819565.1 Myxococcota bacterium
CAACTCGGCCTTCGCGGCCCCCGAGCCGGTGATGGATCCGCCGGTGCCCCTCGATCCGGAGCCGGTTCCGCTCGAGGATCCACCGGCCCTGGATCCCATTTCGGCCTTCGAGGAGACCCCTCCGCCCTCCCAGGACGGCGCGCCCACGGCCACGCCCGCGAGCGCGCCCGTGCCGCTCACGCCTCCGACCCCGGCGCCGCCCCACATCGCGGTCGCGGACCCTGGGGCCTTACCGCAACCGGTGGCCTTCACGGCCCCGCCGCCCGTCGCGGTGGCGGCTCCGGCCGAGCCGATGACCCATGAGGAGCTGGCGGGAGAGATTCACCACGGCCTCCTCGAGGCGCTTGACCTGCCTGGAGTGCCGGTGGACGCGGTCCCGGGCTTCCGAGAGGCGGCTCGGGGCTGGGCCGCGGCCCGGGCCGCGAGCTTGCGCCCTCACTTCCCGGCCGGACTCGATGAGAGCGAGCTCGTCGACGAGGCGGTCGAGCGGGCGGTGGGGCTCGACGAGATCTCTAGCCTCCTCGCCGACGATGCCGTCTTCGAGATCGTCGTCACGCCCGAGCGCGAGGTGCTCGTCGATCGGGACGGTCGCCTCGCCTCCGCCGAGATCCGCTACGAAACCGAGCGGGGCGTGGTGCGGGCCGTGCGCTGCCTCGCCGGGCTCGGAGGGCTCGACGTGCGCGCCCCGATGTCCATGGTCGATGCCCGCCTGCGGAACGGGGCGCGGCTGCTGGCGACCTTGCCGCCCTTAGCGTTTCGCGGCCCGAGCCTCTCCGTCCGCAAGACCACGCGGGACTTCTTCACCTTCGAGAAGCTGCGCGAGTACGACACCCTCGGCGAGAACGTCATTCGCTTCCTCGACCTCGCTCTGCGCTTCCGGCGGAACCTGCTTCTCTCCGTAGGGCCCGGGGTGACCGGCACTGCGACCCTCAACGCGCTCCTGTCCCATGTGCCCTCCGACGAGCGGGTCGTGACGGCCGAGCGCGGCGTCGAGCTCCACCTGCGCGGCCACGTCCACGCGGTCGGATTCAACCTGACGAACGGGGTGGCGCTGCGCGATGTCCTCGACTACGCGACGGCGGCGCAGACCGAGCGGGTGTTGATCGGTGAGCTCTCCGAAGAGGAGCTCAGCGACGTGGTCCAAGCGTTCTCCACCAGCATCGACGGCGGGGCGGCGGTCGTGGCTGGGGTCTCCGTCGAGGACAGCGTGGCTCGTCTTCAGACCTGGCTCAACGGCGCCCCTCCGGATCTCCTGGCTCGGGCCTTCCCGGTGGTGCTTCAGGAGCGAAAGCTGAGCGACGCCTCCCGCCGCGTCACCGAGGTCTCGGAGCTCGTGTTCGAGGGCGGCAGCCTTCAGATCGAGCCCATTTTCCGCTTCGTGCCCTCGGGCACCGAAGAGTCCATGATCACCGGCACCTTCGTGGCGACGGGGTATGTGCCGAGCTTCCTGCGGACCCTCGCGGAGCGCGGCGAAGCCAAGCTCGACCTCTCCGTCTTCGACGCCTGAGTCGGTGACCGACCGCGAGTCGCTGCTGCTCGTCGTTCGCGCCCCCAACGGCGACGTTCGCGAGGTGCCTCTGGACGACGTCGTCGTCATTGGTCGCGACGAGAGCGCCGACGTTCGGGTCGAGGACAAGAAGGTCTCCCGCCGTCACGCCGCCTTTCGGAGGATCGACGGCGTCCCCCACGTAGAAGATCTCGGGTCGAGCAACGGGGTTCGGGTGGACGGTGTCCGCATCGACAGCCGGACCAGAGTGCAGCCCGGCGTAGAGGTCGCGGTCGGAGGCTACCTCATCACCCTCTCTCCGCCCTCGGGCTCCGAGGACGTGACTGCCCCTGGCGCCGCGGCCCCGCTCGCCCCGCCTCCCGAAGAGGGAGAGCGCCCTCCCGCCCTCCTCGGCCGCTCGTCCCCGGTCGAGGGGCGGCGCTTCCCGCTTCGCAGCGGCGACAACGTGATCGGCCGGCTGGAGGAGTGCGACGTCACGGTGCTGCATCGCTCGGTCTCCCGTCAGCACGCCAAGATCGCGGTGGGGAACGCGAGCGTCGAGCTCATCGATCTCGACTCCGCTAACGGCGTCTACGTGCAGGGCCACCGGGTGACCCGAGCCGAGCTCTTCCCCGGCGATCAGCTCCGCATCGGAGAGGTGGAGCTCGGCTTCGAAAACGAAGGGGTCGAAGGGGCGGTGCCGGCGCTCGAGGATCGCAGCCACCAGGCCCCCGCCCGGGCCAGCACCGGGCTCTTGGTGCTGGGCAGCGTCGGCCTCTTGATGGCCACTGTGGCCTTCTTGGCCGCGCTATTGTGGCAGCGCGACCGCCCGCGCCCGGAGCTCCCGGCCGGGCGGGGATCTACGGCCGCCCGGACCTCTACCGGGGGAGGCGGGAGCGACCCAAGCGGGGGGGCCAGGACGCCCTCCCGGCCGGGACCGCAAGCGGAGCGCGCCGGGAGCGCGAGCGAGATTCCTCCCGGCGCACCGTGGGGCCGCATCCAGACCGCCACCGCCCCGTACTCGCCCCGAGGGCCGGACGGGAAGCCGCGGGACCTGCCGGCGGTGAATCCGCACTTCGATCATGCAGCCTTCGTTGCGGCGGAGATGCTCGCGGCCGAAGCCGCGATGGCGGCGGACGACCGTCCCCGAGCGGCCGGGCGGGCCCGGGCCCTTCTCGAGGTCGACCCCATCCACCGGCCGGCGCGTCAGCTCCTCGAGCGCATCGCGGAGCTCGACGCCGCGGATGAGGCGCTGGCCCGAGCCGACGCGCTTCTGAAGCAGGATCGCTTGGCAGATGCCTACGCCCTCCTATCGGAGGTGCCCGAGGATCTTCCCCAGGCCCCGGACGCCCGCGCCCGAGCCGAGAAGCTCCGCGAGGGGGCTATCGCGGACGCTTTGTCGCGGGCTCGGACGGAGGTGAAGAGCGCGCGGACGTGGTCGCGGGCCCACGCCCGCTATCGACTCGTGCTCGCCTTCGACCCCCGCCACGAGGCCGCCCTCGAAGGGCTACGTGCCGTCGAAGCCAAGATGAGAAAGCGCAAGATGGCCTTCGAGGCGTGGCGACCCAACACCCCTCGCGGGGCAGCCACCTCCGCCGAAGCGGTGGCGTCCATGTATGGTTCGCGCTCCGCCCCCGCCGTCCAGCGCTACGTGAGAGGGGACGCGGACGGGGCCGTCGGCGCCGCGAAGCGCGCTCGTCGCACCGCCTCTCGTACGGAGAGGGAGCGGCTCGACCGTTTTCTCAGCGGAGTGGCCGACGCCCGTCGCCGCTATGCACGGACTCGCACCGAGGTGGCCAACGACCCCAATCAAGCCTGGGCCATGCTCCTGGACCTCGAAAAGACGGAGCGACGATTTCTGCCCGAGGGGGTTCGCTCCTTCTTCGTCGAGGAGCTGCGTGCGGATCTCTCGGACGCGTTCGCGAAGCAGGGCGAAGTGATGTTCGATACCCATCGCTATGAGGTGGCCTTTCAGCGTTGGGCCGCAGGGCTCGAGCTCGACGCCCGCAACACCCGTGTCCTGGCCGGCCTCGCGCGCCTCGAGCAGCAGGCCGAAGATCTCGCCCGGGAGGCTCGAGTGGCCGTCAAGCGCGGAGCTAGCCGGAAGGCCTGCGAACAGTTCCGCCAGATCACGAGGATGACCCGCGCCAGCACCGCCATTCACCGGGAGTCCCGCAAGCAGGCCTCCATAGTCTGTCCCTAGAGCGCGGTCCAAAAGCTCCCGCGGCGCCTCGCCGCCTGCGGGCTCGGCTCGCACCGGCGCGCTTCACGCTCGAATCGATCACAGGGGACTCGATGCGCCCGGCGCAAATTCTGATACCCCCCGGCCGCGCCTCTC
>JBCBRU010000783.1:0-3823 GCA_039819565.1 Myxococcota bacterium
CCGCGCCGAAAAATCCGAAGAGCGGATGTTCCTGGGCACCGTGGGCATCATCGTGTTCACGAGCGGGATGGCCAGCGGCATGGGGGTCTCGGCCCTCCTCCTGAACCTCGTGGCGGGCGTCACCGTGGCCGTAGCGGCCGGCCGCAGCCGGGATCACTCCCGGGGCCTGGTCCGCCTCGAACGTCCGGCCTTCATCGTCCTTCTCATCTTCGCCGGCGCGATGTGGCGCCCGACCGGCTGGGCTTCTCTGGCCATCCCCGCCGTCTTCTACGTGCTCCGGCAAGGCGTCCTCCTCGCTGCGGCCGCGCTCGCGCTCTCTCTCGTGCCTCGCGTCCAGCGCATGCCTCGCATGGGCTTCGGCCTCGTGCCCCTGGGCGGCGTCGCGGTCGCTATCGCGGTCAACTATGCGCAGGTAGGCTTGACGAGCTCTCAGGACGTGCTGGGAGGCGTCCTGGGGGCGGTGGCCCTCTCCGAGCTTCTCGCGCTGCCCGGGCTGAGGCGGCTGTGGGTCGACGCCGGTGAAGTGTCCGAGCTCGTGCCCAGCCCCAAGGGAGCGCGTGCGTGAGAAGACTCGTCGTTCTCCTCGTCGCTCTCGGCCTCCTCCTCCTCCTTCAGCGCGCCGCCCCTCCGGGTGCGGGCGAGGTGGACCCGGGCACCCTCGCCGCGGTGGGCTTCGTGGTCCTCGCCGCCTTCACCGTCGGAGAACTCGGGGGGCAACTCGGTCTGCCCCGCATCACCGGATACATCCTGTGCGGGGTGGGGCTCGGCCCTCAGATTTGGGACCTCCTGTCGCGATCCGTGGTCGACGACATGAAGGTGTTCAACACCCTCGCCCTCGGCCTCATCGCTCTCACGGCGGGCTTGGAGCTCGATCTCGGGGCCATCCGGAAGGTGGCCATCACCCTCCTCGCCACCCTCGTGGCGAAGCTCCCCTTGCTCCTCCTCCTCGTCGGGGGGACGGCTTTCGGTCTCGAGCTCGCCTTCGGCTTTCTTCAGCTTCAATCCACCGAAGCCCAGCTGGTGGTCGCCCTGATCCTCGCCATCCTCGGCATCGGCACCTCGCCGGCCATCGTGCTCGCGGTCTCCAACGAGGCTCGCGCGAAAGGTCGATTGACGGACCTCATCCTCGCCCTCGCGGTGGTCAAAGATCTCGTAGTGGTCGTATCCCTGGCCGTCGGTCTGGCGCTGGGAGCGGCCGTCCTCGGCGGAGAGGGCGGCTTCGACCCTCACGTGCTCGTGCACGTGGGAGAGGAGCTGGGCGGCTCGCTGTTGGTCGGGGCGGGGATCGGCGGCCTCCTCGTGGCGTACCTCCGCTTCGTGCACCAGGAGATGCTGCTGGTGGTGCTCGTGGTGGTCCTCGTGGGGGCTGAGGTCGCGCACGCCCTCCACCTCGAGCTTTTGCTGGTGTTCATCACCGCAGGTTTCGTGGTGAAGAACTTCTCCGGTTTCGGCGAGAAGCTTCACCATCCGCTGGAGCGGGTGGCCCTTCCCGTCTTCGTGGTCTTCTTCACCACCGCCGGGGCCACCGTAGATCTCGAAGCGAGCTTCGCGCTCCTCCCTCTTGCGGGGGCCCTCGTCCTCGCCCGCATGCTCGCTTTCTTTCTCGCGGGGCGCTTCGGCGCTTGGCTCGGAGGGGAAGAAGCCCCGGTGCGCAACTGGGCTTGGCTGGGCTACTGGCCCCAAGCTGGCATCACCCTCGGGTTGGTCACCTTGGCCGCCAAGAAGCTCCCCCAGCTCTCCGTGGCCCTTCAGGAGACGGGCTTTGCCGTCGTCGCCCTAAATCTCCTGGCTGGCCCCATCATGGTGGGCTGGGCCCTCCGGGGCTCGGGCGAGGCTTCGACGGAGGCAGAACCCGAGGAGACGAGCCCCGATGCCACCCTGGAGATGGAAACGGAGATCGAGGAGACCCAGGTCACTCAAGCGTTTCCCCGCCCCGAGATGGCCGAGGAGGTCCCGCCCTTCCTCCCCCAGCTGCCCACCCTCCTCGAAACCGAGCCCCTGGTGAGCACGGTCGAGGCGCTGGCTCGCGATCTCGAAGGCGAGGCGGAGGCCTTCTTGACCCGCACCGTCAGCCCGCTCACCGAGCAGACCCACGAGCTGCTGATTCGAATGCTGGACGAACCGCTCGTCACGGTGGGGGTTCGCCGCGCCCTCAGCGATCAGACCGAGCCCCACGCGCCCCAGTGGCAGGACGACTTGGAGGGATTGCGGGTGCGTCTCGTAGAGCGACTGGTCAAGCTGCCCGCTCGACTCGTGGCTCCTCTGTCCCAGGCGCTCCTCGTGCCTCGACCTTCCGACGGACCCCTCACCCGGTTCGGACGATGGCGGCTTCGCGCCGTCCGCCGTCTCCGGCACAGCGGGGGCCGGACCCGCGCCGTGCGGCTCCGCGTCATTGCCCGCTACGTGCTCGAGCCCCGCATCGCCTCGGCTCTGCGGGCGATCAGCGACGCCCACTACGACCACCACGCTCACGCCCTGGACGCGGTGCGCTCCGTCATCGCGGGGGAGCGCGACGCCGAGACCGCGCGCGTCGCCCTCGAAGCGATCTGTGAGCAGTGGGTGGAGGCGGTACGCCGCGAGCTCCTCGGCCGACTTCGGGAGGGCTTCGTCGAGCTCGCCGAGCTCGCCAGCGAAGCGGGCGCCCCGGGCGCTCGAGCCTCGCAACTCAGACTGTCGAACATTCAGAGTCAGCTCGTCTCGGACATCGAGGCCGCCCGACGGGACACCCGTCGTTGGCAGCGCGTGGCCGCCGCCGGTCGCGCCACCCTCCGGGCCGAGGCTCTGGTGGAGGAGGCGCAGGCGGTCTTGTCGGGAGCCCTGCGCCTTCGCGTTCGAGAACCGCTCGCCCTGGTGCGAGAGCGACTGCTTCCCGTGGCCGACGGCATCGTAAAGCGCCTCGAGAGCATCCACGAGGAGCTCCGGGAAGGGCCCCAAGAAGCGGTGGACCTGGAGGCCACGCTCGCCAAGGTCAGCGCGAGCCTCCCCAAGCCCGAGCGCCGCCGCTTGGGCCGCGCCCGGGCCGCCTTTGGTCGACTGACCCGTCGGGCTCGCCTCCCCGATGACCTCGCGCGCCTCCGCGGCGCCGCCCCCGAACGCCTCGAGCTCCTCCCCCCCGGCACCGTCCGGGACGCTCACGCCCGGCCCGAGCGGGTCAACATCCCCACCCTCCCCTTCGCCGAGCGTATGGAGTTCGCCATCGCCAACCTCATCGGACAGGTGCGGGACGCCATGGCTCCCGCCGAAGCGCTGATCCTCGCTTCGGACGGCCGCCTTCGCGACGCCACCCATCTCGCGGCCTACGGCGTAGAGGCGGCCCACACTTGGGAGACGGAGCCCGAGGCGCGCCAGGCGACCGCGCTGCGAGCCCTGGCGCGGGGCCAAGAGGCCGTGGAGCGGTTCGCAGAGGAGCTTGGACAGGCGACCGACGGGGCGGAGACGGCCGCTTCCGAGGCCATCGAGAAGGTGCAGGGGAACCTTCAGGCCCTGATTCAGCAACCGCGCGCCGGAGCGGTGCGAAGGGTCCGCCGCAGCTTCCGGGTCCGGGGGGCCGCGATGCGCTCGGCGGTGAGTCGAAGCCTGAGCCGCGGCCGGAAAACGCTCGCTCGCGCTCAGCGCCGCTTGGGCGAGCTCCTCGACCTCGTTCCCGCCCCGGAGCCGGCTCCGGATGCCGCCGCGGTGGGTCGCGCCCTCACCACCTCTCCCCTTGCCCGCCCCGACTTGCCCCCCATCTATCGAAAGGTCTTCGATCTCGAACCGGGCGAAGACCGGCGGCTCGCCGCCGCTCGAGAGACCGAGGTCACCGCCGTTTTGGCCGCCCTCGAGC
>JBCBRU010000784.1:0-3814 GCA_039819565.1 Myxococcota bacterium
GGTGAGCGCGCTGGCCCAGACGATGAGCTTGGTCTTTGGCGAGAGTCACGAAGCCTGCTCCCGAGCCCTCATGGAGCGGAAGTGGAAGCCCGCGTCGGGGCGTCGCCCCTTCCGAGCCTGGTACGTGGACACGCTGGCCAACCCGTTCGCCCGATACCCGAAGCAGGTGGCGCCCGCGGTGCTCCTCGCGAAGGCGGCCGAGTCGAAGTTCAGCCTTCGCGCCTCCGTGCCCAGCTATCGGGAGGGGTTGCGAGTGGGATGGTATCGGGAGCGGCTCAGCCTCTCCGACGAGGTGGCGCGGTCGACCGCTCATGAGCTCCGCGCCCGCACCGGTTTTGCTCTTGGCCATCAGTGTTTTTGGACCGGTCCACTCGAGGAGCTGGCGTCTGCGACCCGAGCTTTGGACGCACTTCTCAAGACGCTTCACGCAGCCATCGTGACCTCGGACGCGGACGTCTGCCGGGCCGTCGCCGACGCGGTGAGAGCATGGGTCGACGCGCTCTCTAAAGGATCTGAGCGGTGGCTATGCGATCGGGACCTGGCGTCGACGCTTCGCGGCCTGCGCGGCCTAGCGGAAGCTTTCGATGCGGCGCTCCGCGCGGACCGAGCGCAGGTCATGAGCTTCGCTCGCGACAATCCTTGGTATCTCGGCACCTGGGGCGTTCCCGTGCACTTCGCGCTCTTTGCTCGGCATGCGCCATGAGGCCGAGAAGAAACTCCTATTGCCAACGATGAAGACCAACGGCGAACGCAACGCGCCGGAAGACGAGGCGCTAAAGCGAAGCGAAGTACCGGTTCGCGTGAGCGAAAGGGTACGTGTAGACACCGGCCCCCTTTCGCGGGCCGGTGCCTAGGCGGGATCAGCCGAGCAGGGTGAGGGCGATCTGGTTGGCCACGTTGGCCTGGGCCAGCATCGCGCTGGAAGCCTGCTGGAGGATCTGGTTCTTCGAGAAGGCCGCCGTTTCCGCCGCGAAGTCGGCGTCACGGATTTGGCTTTGCGCCGCCGAGAGGTTCTCGGAAGCCGTGGACAACTGCGACACCGCCGCATCCATCCGGTTCAGCACCGCGCCGAGCTCAGACTGACGGTCCGACACCTGGAAGATCGCATCGTCGATGAGATCGATCGCGGTGTTGGCCCCGGCCTGGGTACCGAAGGCCAGCGTCTCGAGGTTGGTCGCGCGAAGCGCGCCCAACGCGCCCGCCGCACCGCCCGTGATCACGTTCGTGATCGTGCCGCTGGTGCCGGCGGTGATGGCCTCATCGCTCTTGAGCGTGACCGTCCCGATGTTGACCGAGTCGGACCCGCCGAGGCCGATGTCGGCGGCCTCAGCCGAGCTCAAGTTGGTCGTGACGATGTTGCGTCCGTCCTGCGCGGTGAGGACCAGCTGGTTGGACGCGCCGAGCGTCGCCACCACCCCGGTCGAACCGGAAACGGCGTTGATCGCGTTGCGAACGGTGCTGTCCGCATCGTTGGCCTGGGTGCCCACCGCCGCTACGATCGAGATGCTCGCTCCGTTGATCTCGAAGTCGATGGTGAGGGCACCACCGGCGCCAGCGACACCGGTGAGCACGTTGGCGTTCACCTCAGCGGTGACGCCGGTGTCCGCCGACTTCTCGTTGATGACCGTAGCGAGGGCGATCGCCGAGTGGTCCGCATCCGCCGCGGGCGATAGGGAATCGTCCGTAGCGGCAGTGCCGTCGATGGACACGCCGTTCAGCGTGAGGTCGCCGTTCACCGAAGCGACGGTGTTGGCCGTGATGTCCGCGGTGTACACCGACCCGAGGTTGAACGAGCGCGAGCCCTTCACGGTCAGACCCACCGCCTGGTCCTCGAACGCGCCCACGTGGAACTGAATGTTCGAGAGGCTACCGTCGAGGAGGGTACGACCGTTGAACGTGGTCTGGAGAGCGATGCGATCGATCTCCGAGATCAGCGCGTTGGCCTCGGTCTGGATGGCGGTACGGTCCTGCGCAGTGTTGGTGTCCGAAGCCGACTGCACGGCGAGCTCGCGGAGCCGCTGGAGCATGTCCTGCTGCTCGTTGAGGGCCGCCTCGGCGGTTCGCACCAGAGAGCTGGCGTTGTTCGCGTTACGGACAGCCTGGTTGAGGCCGCGCACCTGGGCGGTCATCTTGTTAGAGATGGACAGGCCCGCGGCGTCGTCCTTGGCGCCGTTGATCCGAAGACCGGTCGAGAGACGCTGGAAGCTCTGGTTGAGCGCCATCTGATTCTTGGCCAGAGTGCGCTGCGCGTTGAGGGAAGGGACGTTCGTCGAAATGGTGAGCATCGTTCCTCCGTGGAACTGGTTTTCTCGAGCGCCGCATCGTGCTGCGCTCGATGGGACGCCATCAGTGGCGTCGCGAGTGAAGTTCGGCGCCGGACGCGCCGCGTTGAGAGCACGGCGTCGAGGGGTGGGGGCGAGCCCGGGTGCCGCGTATCCGAACGATGCAGGTTTCGAAAATCGAAGTGATTACATATATTTATGTGCAGATGAGCGCGAGCGCGATTCGTGCGAATCTCTTGCCGAAGTGAGCTACGGGGGCGCAATGACGGGCGGGCGCGGCCTTGTGTCGGCTTGGCGCGGGGTAGCCCCCTTCCTCGCAAGTTTCCCTGCTCGGAGATGGCAGATCGCCCATAGCGCCCGACTCCGCCTCGCTCTCCTCCCCACTCGCCTCGGTCACGTCTATGATGAGGGGGCCGAATGACGCCCCCGAATGATCTCGAGTGGGGAGCCAAGCGCATCTCGGACTGGCGGCGTCGTGGGCTCGACCTCTGGAAGGCCCTTGGGCCCGAGCTGTGCGACCATGTGCCGCTCGAATGCGTCGAGGCCCTCCTTGCGGAGCTGATCCACCCGGACAATCCGGCCTGCGCCGATGCCGGCAACGCGGCGCACGTCATGGCCCAGAACGACAATCTGGTGGTGTTGGCGCGATGGGCCAAGGCTCCGGCTCGAGAGCTCGCCATCGCGCTGGCGGGGGGCTTCGTACACGATCTCAATAAGGCATCGGGCGAAGTGCTTCGCGCAGATCGCTACGCGGTTTACCTACGAGACGGTTCGCGGGTGGAGACGATCGACTCGGAACCCTTGGTCGTCGGCCTCAACCACTACGGGGAACGCACCCGCGCGGCCATCTTCGCTCAGGTCGATGACGGCCTTCCCCCCGAGGTAGCCGAAGCGATCGACGCCTGCATCGTGCACCATGGTCTCGGTTCCAGCCGTTTCATCGCTGGCCTCGTTCGGGGGGAGCTCGGCTTCGGTCGTGACGACTTTCTGAGTGAGGATACTGAACCGCGGTTTATACTCCCCGATCAGCCCCCCCTCACTTTGGCCTCGGTCCTCCACGACCTGGCGGACTCCGTTCAGCAGATGCAGGCGGGGGCGGCGTGGGTTTCGAAGTACCCGCTGGGGTACTGGCGCTCGAGCGGTTCGAGCTGGCACCAGCTCCTCTCTGGTGACGGTCAGGACGGAGATGTCCCGACAGGACTCGAAGGTCAGCTCCGGGTAGAGCTTTCGACCTGTCAGGCGATCCTGCGCCGCGCCATCGAGGCGGGCATCGTCAATCGGTCGCTCGCTCTACGCCTCGAGCGCGGCGTCGAGGCTCTCATCGGAGGAGGACGCGCTTGGGTCGACGCCCGAGACGAGACCTTGCTCCTTCCGAGAGGGGAGACCGTCTATCACCAACTGGCGGCAGCTCTCGGAGGGACCAGTCAGGATGCGCGCGAGCTCTTGGAGCAACTCCGTCCCGGCGATGATCCTCGCCTCGACGCCCGGATTCTTCGGGCCGCACAGACGCTCGATGCCGCTCGCGCTCACCA
>JBCBRU010000785.1:0-3814 GCA_039819565.1 Myxococcota bacterium
CGGTAGGCTTCCTCTTCGCCGGAACGACCACGCGGCGAGATCCATCACCCGGAGGGGCGGCTCACAATTCACGCCGGGCGCATCTCGTCCCCTGTCAGGATGATTCCTTACATAATTCGCGGGCGCTTTTCGCCCCTGGCGTTCACGTGAGAAGGGCGCATATTGGCCATATGCAACCGACGAGAGGCGAAGCCGGCGGGGGCGCCAGGGGCGAAAAGCGCCCGCGAATTATGTAACTCATCACCCTGACCGGGGACGAGCAGGGGGGACAGCGAACTCATCGAGGGTCGTCCGAACGACTGAGCCGCCCACGACCCTCGCGGGCGTAAGCCTCCAGCTCCAGGTACGCGTTACGGGCAGCCCTACGGACCGGCGAGGGGGCGAGATGAAAGCGAGAGAGCAGCCAGAGGCGGCCACGGAAGCGAACGTCGCGTCTCCGCCGTATCGTCTCGATGGCGGTGAGGCGGGTGGTCCAGCGGGGATCCGAGAGGGCGCGGTGAAGCGCCCGCGGCCCGACCGGGCGCGATGGCCGGAGCCGGGACACGCCACGAGCCTAGCCCACCCCTCGTCTGCGTCGAAAGGCCCAGTGAACCCCTAGCCGTCGAGCTCGAGGATCACGGGACAGTGATCGCTAGGGCCTTCAGCGGCGCGCGCCTCGCGGTCGATAAAGATCCCCCGTGACCGATCCAAAATCGGCTTTGAGACGAGGATGTGATCGATGCGCATCCCCAGGTTCCGCTCGAACGCGGCGGCACGGTAGTCCCACCAAGTAAACTGCTTCGCCGCTTTATCGAAGTGGAGCACGCTGTCGGTCAGGCCCCAATCGAGGAGCCGCTGAAATCGGGCGCGCTCTTCTCCGCTCACGAACAGCTCCTCGCCCGTCGCATAGTCCTCATGCACGTCGATGTCTCGGGGTGCGATGTTGAAGTCGCCGAGGAGTACGACCGGGGTCTCAGGTCCGGGCCCCGAGTCGATGAAAGCCTGAAGCTGGTCCATCCAATCGAGCTTGTCACGATACTTCTTAGAAGCGTAGCTCTGTCCGTTGGGAAGGTAGATGTCGATCACCCGTATCCCTCCTACGGTGGCTGCGATAAGCCGCCGCTCGTCATCTACGCCGTCCCCCGGGAAACCTCGAACCACGTCTTCGAGTTCCTCTCGAGCGGCGATGGCCACGCCGTTGTAGGATTGCTGGCCGTAGTACACGACGTCGTAGTCGAGGTCTCCGAAAGCGTCTTCAGGAAACTCCTGGTCGGTGACCTTCGTTTCCTGGAGGCAGACGATGTCGGGTTCGTGGGTTTCGATCCAATCGAGGACGAGATCCTCACGCGCGCGCATGGAGTTCACGTTCCAGGTGGCAATCTTCACGGCGCACGGACAAAGCGCGTCGGGCCGGAGAAGTCGAGCGATGGCTCGGGGAAGGATTACAACGCCGCCCGGCAGTCATAAGCTCTCCAAGTGCTTCGAAAGATCGCTCAAATTGGTCACCCTCAGCTTCGAGAGGCGGCGAGGCCGGTGCCGCGCGAAGACATCGGGAAGCCGTGGGTGGAGAGCCTCGTTTGCGACCTGGTCGAGACCATGCGGGACGCTCACGGGGCCGGTTTGGCCGCCCCCCAAATCCTGGAGCCTTGGCAGGTGTGCGTGATGGAGATCGGTGATAACCCTCGGTATCCCTACAAGCCGAAGGTGCCGCTCACGGTGCTGATCAATCCCGTCATTACCCCTTTGGGTGACGAATCCTTCGAAAACTATGAGGGATGCCTGTCGGTGCCCAACTTGCGGGGGATCGTGCGACGTCACGCCCGCATCCGTCTGCAGGCGCTGGACGCCCGTGGCGCCGTCATTGATCGGGAGTTCGCGGGTATCACGGCCGGCACCGTGCAACACGAGGTCGACCACCTGTTTGGTCAGCTGTTCGTAGACCGCGTCGAAGACACCACCACGCTTACCACCTGGGATCAGTTCTCCCGATACCGTGAGGCAGATTTCCGCAGGCATGTAGAGGCGGTGGTGGCCCAATACGGGAGCTGATCGGGCGCTGCCGCCCCAATAGGTCCCGGCGGCGGATCTCGATTCACACGGGGGCCGGGGCGATGCGATGTTCGGGAAGCGTGTGGGGATGGGGACACCCCACTTGCTCCATGACCTGGCGCAACTGACGCTCGAGCATGGCCATGGTGTGGGGACCGCCCGCCGCGCCGAGGGCACCGACGCCATACATAAAGGTTCGGCCGAGAAAGACGAAGTGCGCGCCGGCGGCCAGTGCTTGGGCCACGTCGGCCCCAGTGCGCACCCCGCTGTCCATCATCAGCGTTGTGCGATGCCCCACCGATTGGGCGAGGCGAATCAGCGAGGCCACGGTGGACTCTCCCGTATCGTGCTGGCGTCCGCCGTGATTCGAGACGATGAGTCCGTCCGCGCCGAGTTCAAGGCAGCGCTCAGCGTCCTCGACGGTGACGATGCCCTTCACCACGAGACGGCCCTTCCATCGTTCCCGTAAAGCCTCGATCCGCGATTCGGTGAGCCGCCCCGAAAACGTCCGGTTCATGAACGGCCCCAGGTGTTTCAAGGAGAGGCCGGGCGGCAAGTAGGGTTTCATGGTCGCGAAAGTGGGGACTCCTGCGGTCAGCTGGCCGGCGGACCAGGCTGGACAGGTACACATCTGGAGGACATTTTTGACCGACATGCGCGGAGGGATGGAAAGACCGTTTCGGATCTCTTTGGGGCGATAGCCGAAGGTAGGGGTGTCTGCGAGAAGAACCAAAGTATCCAGCCCGGCCGCTTCGAGCCGGGCGAGGAGGTTGTCCCGAAGGTCGTTCTCCGCCGGGTGGTACAGCTGAAACCAAGCCTTGCCTTCCGTGATCTCAGCGACCGTCTCAATATCGGCGGTGGCCACCGTGGAGAGGATAAAGGGGGTGTTGGCGCCGTGGGCAGCTCGGGCCAGGTACTCGGTGGCTCTCGGCCACATTAGGCCCTGAAGACCGATGGGGGCCACGCCGAACGGCGCCGACCACGTGCGCCCGAACAGCTCCGTTGCGAGCTGAGCCCCACCGTAGTCGCCTACGTAGCGCGGTCGGAGCTGGACTTCGCGGAGCTCTCGAGTATTGCGTGCGAGGTTAATTTCCGAGTGACAGCCTCCTTCGAGGTACTCGAACGCGAAGCTGGGCATACGGCGTCGAGCCGTGCTGCGGAGATGCTCCACCGAGGGGTGAGAGGCGCGAAAGGCATCACCGTTCACGGATCACCTCAGGATCGGCAGTCGACCGGCGGAGGTCAGGACCGGCTCGGCGGCGGCGTGCTGGCCTCGTGCCTCCGGTTGCGGGTCCGGTCGAACGTGCGCCGGTCGCTCTCTCCACGCTTCCAAGACCTCTGGGTCGAGCAGGTGGGTAGGGCGGACGTTGCTCAGTGCATGGGCCATGACCGCTCGCACATGGGGGTGTTCTCTCTCTAGGGTGTCGAGGAGGGCGGTCATGCGATCACGCTTGAGTCCAGACTGGGAGCCGCAGAGGTTGCAAGGGATGATGGGAAAGCCCACTTGCTCAGCGTACGCAGCGATGTCTGCCTCAGCGCTATCGATCAGAGGTCGAATGACCTGGAATCGGCCGTCGTCGGTGGTGTAGGTCGCTGGCATCGCCTGCAGTTTCCCCGCATAGAAGAGGTTCATAAGGAACGTCTCCAGAGCGTCGTCTCGATGGTGGCCCAAAGCGAGCTTGTTACAGCCAAGGCGTTCCGCAGCCGTATACAGAATGCCGCGGCGTAGACGGGAGCAGAGCGAACAATAGGTCGAGGAGGCGTCGAGACGGTCGGTGACCACCGA
>JBCBRU010000786.1:0-3811 GCA_039819565.1 Myxococcota bacterium
ACTCCCGGAGCTCGTCCGCCAGCTCAGAGAGCTGCTGCGAGGAGCTATCGCACTGCTGAAGGCTCGCGGTCTGAGCCTCCAGGGTACGCAAGGCCTCCTCCACCGCCGCCGCCTGCTGCTCCGAAGCGGCGCTGATGGACTCGGAAGAGGACTGGGCCTGGGTGGCGGCCGCGCTCGAAGCCTCGGCGCCGCGCAGGATTGCCTGCGCCCCCTTCGCCACCTCGGCCATGTCGGTTTTGGTGCCCGTAAGGCGCTCGATGACCTCCCGACCCCGCTCCGCTTCGCTGCTCGCCGTCTCCGCGGTCTCCCGGATGGAGGCGCCGATGCCGCTGACCTCGGACTGAATGGTCTTCACCAGCTGCTCGATGTGCTCCGCGCTCTTCTCTGAAGTCTCGGCCAAGGTCCGCACCTCGTCCGCCACCACCGCGAAGCCCTTACCGTGCTGTCCCGCTCGGGCCGCCTCGATGGCCGCGTTGAGGGCGAGGAGGTTGGTTTGGTCGGCGATGCGGGCCACCGCCTGCACGATGTCCCCGATGCTCGCGGCCTGGCTCTCGAGCTCCTGGATCATCTCCACCGACTGGGCCTGCCGGTTCGCGGCGGTGCGAATGTTCTCGATGCTCTCGGAGACGGTACCGCCGAGCTCGCCGACCAACTCCTGGAGGAGGTTGGTCTTGTCGAGGCTCTGCTGGGCCGCGGCGGCCGCCTCGGTGAGCAAGCGGTTCGACTCCGTGGTGGCCTCACGCGAGGTCTCTGCGGTCTGAGCCGCCTCCTGAGCGCCGGTCGAGATCTGCTCCATCGAGGTCTGAAGGCGGTCCGCGGAGGCCGAAGCCTGGGTCACCCCCGCCGAGAGCTCCTGGGTAGCGGCGGCGATCTGCTCGGCCCCCTTCTGCTGCTTGGCATAGGTGCGGGCGCGCTTTCGGCTATCGGTTGCGGCGGTGCCGCGCGCGGCCTCGGGATCTTTATCTGGGGTAATCTTGTTGGTTTTGACGAGCGCCATCGATCTTCCTGTTTCCGAGAGTTTGAGGGGCGAAGAACCCGCCCCATGACATCGGTTTTGGGGGCGCTGGTTCGACTCGAGAGACTTTGCGTGGGCCAACTTTGCGGAGATCTCGAAGAAAGAGACTCAGAATAGTTCGATTTTGGCCTCGCCCCCGCCCGCGCCCCCCTCGTCTTCGCCCTCCTCCGCATCGTCCAGGACGGAGATGAGCTCCTGGATGGTGGCCGCGAGGTCCTTGAGGCTCTCCGCCGAGGAGGATACGTCGGAGGCATTGCCGCTGGTCCGCTGCGACGAGGTCGACACCGACTGCATGAGCTCGTGCATTTGGTCTGCGAGACCTCGAGCCTCGACCACGGCCAGGGAGATGGTCTCGGTGCTCTCCCGCTGCTTCGCAACCTGACCTTCGAGTGTCGATTGATCGGCGGCGATCCCCTCGACGAGATTTCGAGCCGAGCTGATGCCCTTCTCGGCCAAACTCACCAGCTCCTGCACCCGACGAATCTGCTCGCCGATGCGCTCGGTGGCCGCTCGCGTCTCCTGCGCGAGCGACTTCACCTCTCCCGCGACCACCGCGAAACCTTTCCCGGAGTCGCCCGCCCGCGCCGCCTCGATGGCGGCGTTGAGGGCCAGCAGGTTAGTTTGCTGGGCAATCTCGCCAATGGTGAGCACGATGCTTCCGATCTTGCTGCTGAACTCCCCCAGCTCAGCGATGCGGTCAGAGGCTTGAGCGGTGCTCTCGAGGGCCTCCGAGGCCGTTTCTGCGGCGAGCTTGGCGTGAGACAAGGTCTCCTTCGCAGAAGCCTCAATGGGCTTCGCGGCCGCTTCGAGGCGTCCGAGCTCTCCCTGCAAGGTCTCGGAGCGCTCCGCGGCGGACGCGCAGTTTCGTTCCGTCGCCTTCGCGTCGTCTTCCAAATCCCGGCTGAGCTCCGACATCTTTCCGGAGAGGTCCGAGAGCAATCCCGCCATGGGGGTGACCCCCTGCACGACCTCCTGCATGGCGCGGCGCGAAGAGACCACCACGCTGACGTCTCGGGCGTATTTGAGATAGCCGGTACACTCGCCGTCGTCGTCCAGGATGGGAACGTAGGTTGCGTCCAGCCAGACCTTCTCCCCGCCTTTGCGTATCCGCGGCACTTCGGAATCGACCAAGCCTCCCGCCTCGAGGGTTGCCCAGTGTCGGTCGTAGGCCCCAGCCCGGATCTCCTCCTCGGGAACGAGTTCGCGGTGCTCCATGCCCATGAGCTCGCTTTCGGAGTAGCCCATGAGGTCGATGAATTGCTCGTTGGCGCGGATGATGCGTCGGTCGAGGTCGAAGCCAACCATGGCTACGGACCTATCCAGAGCCTCGGACTGGGCGCGATGGTTGAAGCTGGTCTCACGTAGAAACCGGAGATTGGTGCGGTCGTCGAGGCGGAGGATATGACCCCGCAGTGAGTCCGGGGTGGCGTCGAAGGGGATCGGGGTGACCGCGACATCTATCTCGAAGCCCGAGAACCGGAGCACGTTCGAGAAATGAGCCTCGCGCGGATGGTGGTGGCTCTCGGGGAGGAAGCTGCTCAGGTCCATCCCCTCGAGGTTCGTCGCCTCGTAGTCTCCCAGCAGGTCACGCAGCCCTTCGGAAGCCCCGATCAGTAAGAGTCGAGCGGGGAAGTTGACGTGGAGCACCCGCCAGTCCGTGTCCGTCTCGATGAGCGGCAGAGGCAGCGCGTCCAGCATTTGACGCAGGTCGACGAGGGTTGCCCCGGAGGAAGCCTCGCCGCGGGGACTCGCTTCTTCGGCCATCGTCGCTGCTTCTTCGGCTCCTAGCCCCGGGAATCGAGGGTTTCGACGGCGCCTTCCGCCCCCATCTCGTCCGCTTCGCACCGGATGCGGAATCTCATCCCGACACATTTTCACCCGATGCCGTCGCCCACGGGTCGAGCCCCGCGGTCAGCGACCGATGTTCTTTGCGCATGAGCGGTTTCACCTCGGGCGCGAGCCCCATCGATCTCGAGCGCATCCACGACGCGACGGGCGGAGACGAGGAGTTCCTGGCCGAGCTCGTCGAGATCTTCCTCGAGGATGCCGAGCTTCGACTCGAAGAGATCCGCGGCGCCGTGGAGGCGGCCGACCCTACCGAACTCCGAAAGACGGCCCACAAGCTCAAAGGCTCGAGCGCCAACATGGGCGCCAACGGCCTGATGGGTCTCGCCAAGACCCTCGAGGACATGGGACACCAGGGGCAAGTGAACGGAGCTGACGAGCACCTCAAGGGTCTGTACAGCGAGTACGCGCGGGTGAAGGCCGAGCTCGAACGCGTTGTCGCTCAGGGCGGCTGATGCCTCGTCTGCCCACTCGGAGCCTGCTCGCCCTCGGAGGCGACCTCGGCCCGGGCCTTCATCTCGTCGCGGGCGCTCACGCCTCCGGCAAGACGCAACTCCTCGTGCAGATGGCCGTGGAGACGGCCGCCGCGAATACTCCCGCTCACCTGTTCCTGCCCGATACCCATCGCACCGAGGCCGCGCGACGGGTGGCCGCCGTCCTCTCCGGACGGGCTTGGGTTGAGCTTAGCGACGACGCAGCGACCGAGCACCTCGACCGCCTGTCCGGTGCTCCGCTGGCGCTGGACGCTCAGGTGCCCGGCTTTCAGCTGGAAGGACTCGAGCTTCCTCGGAGCGGTCTGGTCGGGGTCGACCTGTTCGCTCCCGCGCCGAGCCCTCAGCCGCTGCGAGCGCTCCGCCACGCGGCGCTCGCCCATGGGTTGACCGTCGTAGCGACCTATCCCTCTCGCTTGGTCACGGCCCCAGAGGGGCCCATCGGCGCCGCCCTCGGGGC
>JBCBRU010000787.1:0-3791 GCA_039819565.1 Myxococcota bacterium
ATTGCACTCCCGCTTGACGCCACCAAAGCGGCGTCTGCCCTTGGCGAAGCGAAGCCGAGAGGGCGGCGCCGTCGATCTCGATGGTTTCGACCTCGGCCGCGGTGCACCGACGCTCGGCGAAGGCGCAGCGCTCGAAGCGGAGCGTGGAGCCCGCCCGGAGCGCGGAATCGAGAATATCCGGGGTGACCACGAAGCGCCGGGCGCGAGGATCGCCGCCGTAGCGTAGGTCTCGGTCGGAGAGAGCTACCCAGTCATCCACGCTGAGGCCGTCGATGCTCCGAAGAACGTCACCGGCCTGAATGCGGCCGGCGAGCGGACCTTGCGGGTCGACCTCGAAGACGAGGTCACCGATGAAGGTCTCTCCGGGGAGACGGTCGATCTCCCCCTGGTAGATACAGGCGACGTCACCGCCTCCTCCGCCCAGCACCGAAGAGTCGAAAGAAGGCTCGCTGAGGTGTCCATCGGCGACGTCGTCATAGATCCGCCGATAGCGAGACCAGAATCGCACGAGGTCTTCCTCGCCGGCGAGAGCGTTCAGCTGGGGCCCCAAGGTCCGCATGTTGGCCTGCGGTACCCGGCCCCCATTGAACGCGGCGAGCCGGAAAGCCTGGCGCGCCAGATAGTCACTCCGGACCTGAGAACCTGCCGGAGGAAGGTTACCAAGGAGCGGCTTGCCATCTACGCAGTGGCCGACGAGGCAGACACCGCCCGCGCCGCACGTCGCGGCCTCGGCAGCGCGGGAGCAGACCTGGTCCCCCTGGGCGGCAGGCCCGAGGTCGAGGATTTCCAGCCCGTCCAGGCGCGCGGAGCCTACGAGTGCGGTCTGACGAAAGAGGGCCAGATCCCATAGCCGCGCATCGAAGACGCGGAGGACGCGCGCTTCCAAGGCCCCAGTGAGATGATAGTCGACGGGACCTGTCGAGATCTCGACCCAACCGTCATCGGTCGCTCGCCCCGTAGGCTGAAGCCGGACCACTGCGAGGGGAGCAAAGAAGGTGGCCTGGTCGCCGAGCGCTTCGACACCGGAGATGGGGGCGTACACGAGCTCGGCCACGGGGTAGCTGCCCTCCGCCCGGTACCACATGCGGATCTCGACTCGGCGACCGCGGAGGTCCTCTCCAAAGCCGTCGACGGCCACGGCAAACCCCGACAGATTCGTGGAGAGCCGCAGCGCGCCCGTGCCCTCGATGGTCTCTTCATCGCCCGTGAGGAAGTCGTCGGTGCCGGGGACCACGCTCTGCAGGTTGAAGTTGAAGTAGGACCCGCTCCCGAGGCTGGAAAGTTCATCGGCGCTGTCGAAGGAGATTTGGGCATAGGCGCTGCCGACATCGACCCGCCCGGTGGCGGGGTCGAAGTCGGCGCGCGCGGGCGAACTCTCGGCGACAGAGAGCAGCGCCGCGCATGCCGCTAGGGCTGATCGCGTTCGGGACACAGCTGTGATTTTACGCAAAGATTGGGCCGTTCGTCTTCTATCGCCGCGCTCGCATCCGGCGTCGAGGCTTGCTTTTGTCCCCGCGACGTGGGGGGGCAAGGTAGCCTCACCGCGACAGCCACCACGACGTCACCCCGCGCCGCGAAAGCGCGTACGCACGCCGCTCCCAGCCCGGTCGACGCACCGGTCATGACGTGCAGCGGGGCGGCTCCGCGGTCGTTGCGTTCAGCTCTGGTCGGGCCCTCATCAGGGTCAGCCGCGCTTGTCGATGAACTTGCGGAGGCCGCTCATGGCCTGCGAGCGGACCTTGTTCTTCATGAAGCCCGACCACCCGAGGAAGGTGCCGGAGGGGCCGAGCGCCATACGGGTCCATTTCCAGAAGTCGAAGCTGTCCGTGTGCTTCGAGATCTTGCCGTCTTTGAACTCGAAGGTGGCGTCGATCTCATTCTTTACCTTCCGCCCCGTCGCCGAGAAGGTGTACGTCGCGACCCAGTGGGCCTTGCCGCGCTGGTCGTCCGCCTCGACCCCTGAGAACTGGATCTCGAGGTCCTTGCCCCGCTCGACGAGCATGCGCCACATATTTCGGACGCCGTTCGCGTCCAGGCCCACGAAAGCGGGGTCCGTAAACGTCGCGTCGTCGTGGTAGCAACCGGCCATGGTCTCGGCGTCCCGATTCCCGAAGGCCGTGTAGAAGGTTTCGATGAGCTTCGCGTTGTCGTGCATCTGTCCCTTGGTCGGGCCCGCCCCTCAGAGGTTGGGCCTGCTACCTTAGTATCACCCCGAGAGGATGCTCGGGAGGCCGTTATGGATGGACGAGAGCCGCTCGTGGCGCGCCCTCTGGCCACGCCTAGGCCGCGCGCGATGAGACGAACCTGAACGCCAACGTAGCGACCAGCCCCAGAGCCGAGAAGGCCGCGAGCATCAAGAAGAGAAGCCTGTGTCCGGCGGCCCCCGGATGCCCGTCGAGGATGAGGCCCATGACCGGTCCCATGAAGATATCCGGGGTGTACCCCAGGACGGATACGACCCCGACCGCAGTGCCGGTGACCGTCACCGACACCCGCGCTTCGTCGAAAATGGCGAAGTAGACTCCCCGAAGCGCGTACACGAAGGCCGAGGTGCCCGCCAGTCCGGCGAGAACGGTGACCAGGTGGGCCGCCTCCGTCCCCCCCGCCACCACGAGCTGAGCGACCACGAGGAAGCCAAACGAAACGGCCAGCACCGTCGATCCTCGCCCGACGCGATCCGCAATCAAACCTGCGATCACGGCAGCTACGGGGCGAACCCAGAAGCTCAGAGTGCCGAGGGTCGCCGCCTGCACGTCGTCGTAGCCGAGAGCCTCTCGGGCGAGCAGGCTAAAGTCATCGGTCCCCTTGTAGCCCACGTAGGCGCAGACGACGATGAGGGATTGAAGCCAGAGCGTCGGCTTGCCGAGGACTCTGGAGATCATGACCAGGTCGAGGCTTTGGCCCTCGGCCTGACGTTGGCCGGAGCGTTCGGGAATGAACCTCCAGACGAGGAGCGCGGCCAACCCGGTCCCGATCGCGAAGTAGAGGATGGCGGATCGCAGGGCGGCTTGCTTGACTTCGAGCGTCGCTTGTTGCGCATCAGGCATCATCATCGCGAACACGCCCACCGAGAAGGTCGCGATGAGCGCCGAGACCAATCCTCGTCCTCCGTCGAGGAGCCCGTAGGCCTGCCCCTGAGCTTCACTCCCGCCCCATTCTCGGGTCGCCCGGAGCAGTGCCGACCAGAAGGGGAGGATCGAGGTCACGCCGAAGTAGGCGTACAAGAAGGTCAAACCCGTCGTGCCCGGCAGGGCGTAGAAAGCGGCGCCTCCAGCCGCGGTGGACAGAAGCGCCAGGACCATGAGCTTGCGCGCGGGGTAGCGATCCGCAAGCGGGCCGCCGAGGAGGTAGGCGACCAGGGCCACCACTCCGTAGGCCGAAAACGCGGTGCCCAGCTGGGTGTTGTCGATGCCCAGGACATCCAGCACCGTCGGTCGGAAGATGCGCACGAGCACGAAGGGCAAAAGGAAGATGGCCTCTCCGGCGAATACGAGGGCGAGCATCACCGCCCAGGGAGGAGGCTCCAGGACGGCCCGAGGCCGGAGCACATAGGCTTCGGCTTCGAGCTCCAACCCCGTCTCCCGGGTCACTCGGACCGGGACCCTTTGGTATTCCGGGCCCACGAGGGCATCGAGCTCATCCCAGTGGGCTGCGAGCTGGGAGGACGAGAACACGTGGCCTTCAATCTCCTCGCCGCCCTCGTCCAGCCGGAGAACGCGAAAGCCCTCTTCCGCGCTCGGACTCGGGGTCTCGAGGCGGCCACGTATCGAAGCCCTCTCCCAGGTCCCTCC
>JBCBRU010000788.1:0-3785 GCA_039819565.1 Myxococcota bacterium
AGCCCTTGCCGTCATCGAGCCACCGGGAGGAGAGCTTGGGTTGGCCGATAGCGGTGAGTCGGACTGAAGCGCAATCCAAGCTGACCACAGCCCGGGAACCGAGGGGCGGGGCTCCGCTGATCAAGTTCTCGGGCTGTGGTCAGCTTGGATTGCGCTTCAGTCCGACTCACCGCTATCGGCCAACCCAAGCTCTCCTCCCGGTGGCTCGATGACGGCAAGGGCTCCGGTGGCGGGCGCGAGACGCAGCCGTTCTTGAATCTCGGCCATCGCGGCACGCGCCGCCGCTACGGGGAAGAAGTCCGCTCCGGGCTGCGTCATCGAGGCGTGAATGGCGGCCACTGTCTCCCGATCACCGACACGACCGAGAGCCTCCAGCACGGGCACCCGTACTCCGTTTAACGGCAGCTCCAGCCAGCGAAGTAGCCAGGGAAGGACCTTCTTTCGGTGCCGCTGTACGGCGAGGCGAATGGCGGGACCGCACAACGTGGGGTGGCCGCGTCGGATGGTGGTATCGAGCACCGCGATCGGGGGGGTATAGCGACGTGACTCGGCGGCCTGAAGAGCTTTCGCGGCCAGGGGAGCAGGTCCCGAGGTCATGAGTTCATCGAGCACTTTCCCGAACGCGTGGTGGCTCCCGAGCTCGATGAGGGACTCGAGAGCGCCGGCACGAAACTCGAGAGCCTCGTGGGCATCCAGGGCCACCGCGGCATGGGTGAGGACGAGCTCGGAATGATCCGTATCGACGTACTCAGTTCGGTAGCTCTGCAATATCTGTTGCTCTCGCGCGTGAACTCTAGCCATCCAAGTGAAGGCGGCGGGCGTAACGACGAGCGCTCCCGCCAACATGGTCAGGGTGGGCACCGCTACCGCCCAAAGGAGCTGGGGGGCTCCCAAAACCACCAAGCCTGGTAGGGCCAACGTGGCGAGAGCGCTGGACCAAAGAGTGTCGGAGGAGAACTTGCGGACCTCGGGAGTGCCCATACCGGACCGGACCTCGAGCTCTCTCGAGAAGTGCAGAGCACCTCGAGCCAGCAAGGCGAGACCTGGTCCTACGAGCAGGGCACAGAATAGGAGAGAAGCGGATGCTGAACCGCCCCAAGAGGTCGACGTGGCCAGGGTTCCCAGTCCGAGGGGGACGAGGCCAACCAGACTGACGAGGGGGACGGCGAGGCCCCCAGGACGGAGACCGTCGATGCGGTTGAGGGCTCGCACCCGCTCGCGCATCGGCGCGTCGGGCTTTAGTTCCTGCCGGGAGGACGTGGAAACGAAGGCGAGGGCGGCCGCAGCTATCGTGGCCGTGAACATCCAAGGAGCGAGCGACCCGGCCACCGTGAGGGCCAGGCCTAGGCTCGCGCCCGTCCCCGCCATCGCCATTACCCCTGCCCGTCGTCGAGCTCTTCGGCGCTTCTCGACCTCGGCAAGGTGCGTGGTCATGTTGTACCTATAGCGGATCCGAACTCGGACGAGGATCAGCGGTTGAATTCCGGTCCGGTTGAGGCTGACGATCGCGCTTCCGTGCGCATGGTACCGGTATCGCGGATCGGCCAAAGGGCTCCGCGCATCGAAAGGAGATGTTGATGAGTTTCTTGCTCATCGATCAGAATCTCCCCTTTGCGATCGCTCTTGCGATCCTGGGGATGCTGGTCGTTCTGGAGATCCTCGGTCTCGCGCTCGGGGCGAGCCCCTCGAGCATGGCCGACGAGCTCATGGCCTTCGACATTGAGGGCGCGCTCCCCAGTGGTTGGCTAGCCTGGCTGGGGACCGATCGCGTTCCCTCCTATTTATGGCTCATCGTCTTCTTGGGCTGTTTCGGCTCGGCGGGCCTCATCGTCAATGCGTTGGCCGAGGCGGTCGCGGGGGCCCCTTTAGGATGGGCGCTGAGTGTCCCAGGGGCCTTCGTCCTAGGTCTAGTCTTAACGTCGGCAGCCACCCGAGGGGCCGCGAGAGTTCTACCCGCCGAGGAGTCGAACGCGTCGGATGTGTCGAGCCTCGAGGGGCTGTCCGCAGTGGTGCGACAAGGGGTGGCTCGCAAAGGGTACCCGGCCCAGGCCAAGCTGACGGATGGGCACGGTCAATCGCACTTTCCCATGGTCGAGCCTATCGATGAAGGGGTCGAGCTCTCGCCCGGTGAGGAAGTTGTCCTCATACGAAAAGTAAAAGGGACCTGGCAGGTCATTAAGGAAGGATAGACCACGTGGACAATATGACTTTGATCCTCACCGTGAGCGGCGCTGTTGCCGCCGTCTTGGTGGGCTTCGGCACCGTATTCACCGCTCTGTATCGCCGAGCGAGCAAGGAGACCGCCTTCGTAAGGACCGGGCTCGGCGGAGAGAGCGTCATCAAGGACGGTGGGGCTTTAGTTCTCCCTATTCTCCACGAGCTCATTCGCGTGAACATGAACACCCTCCGCATCGAGGTCGAGAAGCGTCACGAAGATGCGCTGATCACGAAAGACCGCATGCGTGTCGACGTGAAGGCTGACTTCTATCTTCGGGTGGCTCCCAGCAAAGAAGGCATATCGATGGCCGCGCAGACGCTCGGAAGTCGCACGACGCGCGCCGATGAAGTGAAGGTCTTGATGGAGTCCAAGTTCGTTGACGTTCTTCGATCCGTCGCGGCGGAGATGAGTATGACGGAGATGCATGAGCAGCGCTCGAGCTTCGTGCAGAAGGTGCAGCAGGCGGTCGCGAACGACCTCGAGAAGAACGGCCTCGAACTCGAGTCGGTGTCACTCACCGGCTTCGATCAAACCGACCTTAGCTATTTTAATGAGAACAACGCCTTCGATGCCGAGGGACGAGCGCGCCTGGCCAAGATCATCGAAGAGAAGCGCAAGGAGACGAACGACATCCAGCAGGAGAACCGGATCCTCATCGAGCAGCGAAACCTCGAAGCCGAGAAGCAGTCCCTCGAGATCGCGAAGTCGCAGGAAGAGGCGCGCCTAGGCCAAGAGCAGGTGCTTGAGATGCGACGGGCGGAGCAGCGGGCGGAGATCGCGAAGCAGCGTCAGCTTCGTGAGCGTGAGGAGCGGGAGGCCGAGATCGATAAGCTCCGGGCCCTCGAGACAGCCGAGCTTGACAAGCAGCGAGACGTCCAAGCTCGAACTATCGTGCACGACAAAGAAATGGAGGAGGCCCGTCTTCAGAAGGAGCGGGACTTGGAGGTTGCGGCCCAGGAGAAGATGATTGCGGTCGCAAGGAAGTCCGAGGAGGAGTCCGCAGCCAGGGCCCAGGCGGCCGAGGCGGAGAAGCTTCGGGTTGAGAAAGAAGAAGCGGTGGTCACGGCGCGACGGGTGGCGGAAGCGGAGCGCTCGGCTCGAATCGAGGTCATCGACGGAAAGAAGATCGCTGAGCGCGAGGCGGTGGGCCGAATCGTCGAGGCGGAGGCGGATCGGCAAGCGGCTGAGGACCGAGCGAAGGCAGTCTTGACCGAAGCGCGAGCGCAAGCGGATGCCAAAGTCATGACCGCGGAAGCTGACGAGCGAGTGATGGCGGTGGAGGCCGAGGGCAAGCGAGCTCTCAACGAAGCGGACAACGCCCTCCGAAACGAGCAGATCGAGCTTCAGCGTGCCCTGGCCATCCTCAAGGTGCTGCCTCAGGTGGTGGCCAGCGCGGTTCGGCCGCTGGAGAACATCGACGGGATCAAGATTCTCCAGGGCTACGGAACGAACTTACCAGGGAACGGAGAGACGGAGTCCTCGACGGGACTCGCGAAGCAGTGCGTCGACCACGGGCGCCTGGGCGCGATAGCCGAGGGCTGCCCGAGTGACCTGATCCGCGAGTCCC
>JBCBRU010000789.1:0-3778 GCA_039819565.1 Myxococcota bacterium
CGCACAAGGCCTGGGCGAGAACGTGCTGTTCGCACTCGGCAATGGAAATGGGACCTTCGCCATCTCCTCACCACTAGACACGCTTCCCGGCCCCGGGACGGTTCACCGCGGTGGGGGCGCTCCGCGTAGGCGATTTCGACGGCGACGGTACCTTCGAGGCTTTCTTCACCGCCGGGGCCACCCTCGCCTCCATCCTTGCGGCCGACATCGATCCCAGCGGCACCGTCACGTTACGGAGCGAGGCGATCGCCGCGAATGCCAATGCGCTCGACTTTGACGCTGGGGACGTCAATGGCGACGGCCGGACCGACCTCGTGATCGCTTCCTTCGAGGACCAAGGCACGCGGGTTTGGTTTGGCGAAGATGCGGGGCTCTTTCGGCAAGGGCCCGTCATCGCTGTAGGTCGAGCCCTCCAGCGCATTCGCCTGGGAGATCTGGATGGAGACGGGGATCTCGATTTCGCGGCGGTGATCCGAGACTCCGCACAAGGCCTGGGCGAGAACGTGCTGTTCGCACTCGGCAATGGAAATGGGACCTTCGCCATCTCCTCACCACTAGACACGCTTCCCGGCCCCGGGACCGCCCATGACCTCCGCTTGGCCGATATGGACAACGACGGCCAGCTCGACGTGGTGGTGCTCAACGACGCCATCACGCGGGGGGATGGATCCGTGGTGGTCCTCGAAAATGACGGCGGAGGGGTGTTCGGAGACGCCGAGATGGACAAGCGCGGGGTGGTCGGCCAGGTCTCGGACTCGATGGCCGTGGGCGATCTGAACGGGGATGGCTTCGTCGATGTTGCGGTGGGCCAGCGGCTCGACGCGGTCGTGTCGGTGTTGCTCAACGACCGAGATGGCGGGCTCCTGATGAGGCGCAACGTGGCCGCGGGAGCGCCGGACAGCTTGGCCATTGGGGACGTGGACGGAGATGGAGATCTCGACGTGATCACGTCCCCCGGACAGATCCTCGAGAACGTGGCCTCGAACGGCGAACTGGTCGCCCGGGCTGGAGGCTTCACGGGGGGCCAGCTCATTGGATTGGCCGACCTGGACGACGATCGCGACTTGGACGTGGTGTCCGTTGGGGCTGGGCCCGATCGAGTCACAGTTTCCCGCAACGAGTGACACTACCACCGTGTCCGATAATTGCCTACCTTGGTCGGCGCCTCGCTTTGGCCAACAGTGTCGTCATGTATCGCTCTGCCCTCTGTCTCACGTTCCTGATCGCCTCTGCCTGCGCCACGTCCACGGGGGGCGGCGCCTCGGCTTCGTCCTCGAACACCACACGCAGCTCCTCGGAGCCGACCGAAAGCCAAAAGGCTCTCCTCGAGTCCGCCGCCAAGAAGGCCAAGGCCCGAGGCCAGACCACGACGAACAGCGCCGCTTCACAGCCCGCGGATACCCCGGACCGCTGAGCCCACGGCGAAACATCAAAGCGTCGCCAAGCTGTCGCTTCTCATCCCGATCCAGGGGCAGCCTAAATCAGGCTCGCTCAGGTTAAGGCTCAGGGAGCCCCAGAGGATGGGCCACATCGTAGAGTTCGGAAGCTGACCTTGCGAGAGCTGGTCCCGGCGTCCGAGGACGTCCACGAAGAGCACCTGCCCAAAAGACGACGGCGAGTTCTCGTCTCGCAGCCTGCGCGGTGGGTTCCGCTATGAAGCCTCAGTCGGTCCGGGAAGACGGTGGACGAGTTCTCGGAGCCCGGCATCGTAGCCATCACAGAGGGCATGCCAGTACGGGTCGGAGGTTTCGAAGGTGCGTAGACCGGCCGCCGAGAAGGTATCGATGGGGTAGGGCAGCAGATCGACCGGCGCGGCCACGCTGAGGTTCGATCGCACTGTAGCATCCATCGAGAGCAAGGCGAGCTTCGAGGCCTCGCCTAGGGAAGTGTCGTAGCGAAAGGCTCGATCCAGGATGGGCTTTCCGTACTTGGTTTCTCCCACCTGCGCGAAGGGGCGGCGCTGGGTGACTTCGACAAAGTTCCCGGCCGAATAGATCTCAAACATCCGCGGACCCTCTCCCCGGATCTGTCCGCCCACGATGAAGGTTGCGTTCGGATCCCCGTAGGGTTGGACGTGGGGAGCGTCGCGCGCGATTTGGGCGCGGAGCTTGTCTCCCACGAGCTGCGCGGCGTCGAACATGTTGAGACACAAGTGGATGTCCTGACCCACGAAGCCGTTGCCCGCGGCCGCCGTGAGGAGACCCGTGATGGCTTGGGTCGTTGCGAGGTTACCGGCTGAGAGCATGACAATGACCCGCTCTCCGGGGACTACGAAGGTTCGAATCTTCCGGACCAGGGTGATGTTGTCGACGCCGGCGTTCGAGCGCGAGTCGGATACGAAAACGAGCCCTTCCCGCATCAGGAGCCCGAGGCAGTAGGTCATGACCGGGATCTTGCTGGGGGCTCAGCGCTCCGGCAACTCGAGCCACTCTTGAAACGTCAGCGTGGGCCCCGCGTCGTCGAGACTTCCTTCGTGACCGAACATGAGGGTGTCCAGGTCCGAACGGGCCTCGATGGCCTCGCACCAACGGCCGCGACCGTCTCGCGCGACATAATAGCCGTAGGCGCGACAGGCGAGCGGACGGGCCGCATAAAAACGGCATCGCCCCGTGTCCACATGAAGGAGCGGGCAGCTTCGACGGCTTACGGCGAGCTGGGCGCGGAGCGCGTCAGCATCTTCGGCTTGCGAAAGGGCTCGGTCGAGTCGGACCCACTCGAGGGCCGTGGCCCGCATGGGCCCCGCCAGAGACTGACAGCACTGGCTGCATCCAGCCCGGCATGGCCAGTCCGGCCGAGCCGCATGCACAGACGCGGTCCGGTTCGCCGCCTCGGCGTCCAGGACGGTGAGGGGGCGGCGGGTCACAGGGCAGCGCGCCGAGCCTGGGCCACCGACTTGAGCCGGTCGGGTGCATCGGGGAGGGCCAACAGGCGGTCGAACGAGGCCCTTGCTCGCCCCACGTCGCCGTTGATGCGCTGGGCTTCGGCCAGACCGAGGAGAAGGGTGGGGGTGGCGGAGTCCGGGGCCATGCCCAGTGCCTGGGTGTAGAGCCGGGCGGCCTTCTTGCCTTCGTATAGACCAAGGTGAGCCCCGGCTTGGGCGGCGATCACGGCGTAGTCCGAAGCACGGGATTCGGGGGGCAGTGCCTCCAGTCGCTTGAGGGCCTCCCCGTATCGACCGGATCTCAGGGCTGCGAGGCTCTCCGTGAACGCGTCCCCCCGGGCCGAAGCCTGAACACGAAACGAGGGAGAGGTCCCAGCGCTGGGCGCGGGCTCAGCTCCGGTGGGCTCGGAGAGGGAAGAAGCGGGGAGGGGCACGGCCGCCGTGGGAGCGGGGGGGGAGGCCGGCGTCTCGGCCGTCGCCAACTCGGTCGCGTCCGTCGGCGGGGCGGGGGACACTAAGGGGGCCGGAGTAAGAGCTCGGAGTTCACTGGCTCGCGCGAGCGCTTTGGCCACCCAAGGTTGCTGTTCGGGGCGCTTCTCGCTGGCCCCGTAGCGCTCATAGGCCTCGGCCGCGCCGGCCCATGACGAGCGACGCTCCTCCGCCTGGGCCAAGCCGTACCAAGCATCCGCGTCGGTCGGGTTCTCCTCGAGGTAAGCCCGGTAGACCTCTACGGCGCGGTCCAGCTCACCGTCTTCACGGAGGGCGTAGGCGAGGTTGTAGCGCACCACGGGCTGGGCCGGGTCGATCTCGAGACTGCGCTCAAAAGCCTCCGCGGCGCTCCCGAACGTGCCCGCCGCGAGGCGAGCAGAGCCGAGATCGGCATACAAAGGGGCAGCC
>JBCBRU010000790.1:0-3774 GCA_039819565.1 Myxococcota bacterium
CGTGTACCTCAACGGTCGCGGAATCGAACTGGAAGCCTCTGACGCCTCAGGGGAGTGGTGGGTCAAGCATTCATGGATCGTGGACGGCCAGGGCTACGACAATTGCGAGCCCTTTCCGCTCGAAGAGAACTGGGAGTGTCTTCCCACGATTGGAGTGCTCGCCGCAGACGGGCTGACGATGGACATGCGCGTCGGAGAGTGGGGCCAGCCTGGCGCTTTCAACAACCTCCGGCGGCCTGAGATAGACGCCGATCCCATGACCTATACGATCGAGACTTGGCAGCCCGCCAACATCGACGCTTCCGCCGGCGAAATCGACCTCACCCGGACCCTCATCCGCACCCAGGAGCTGAGCTGCCAGAGTCAGCCCAGCCCCCTCGACAACCAGGTTCGCCCCTGCCCGGTGAGGGCCGACTGATGGGTGGCTACAGTCAGCTCGACGTGGCCGGCCTCTGCTGCCTAGCTCTCCTTGCGGCGACGGCTTGCGGGAGCAGTGACTCGGAACTCGAGCCAGAATGTGGTTCGGAGCCGACGATCCGCACGACCCCGGAGGGCGTAGAGTACGTCCGTACCCCCGACGCGTGTTTCGAAAACCTCCCTGATTGGAGCTACGCGGCCAAATATGTCGAGATCGACGGCCTGCGCCAGGCCTATATAGATGAAGGCGACCCCGACGGCGAGGTGGTCCTCCTCCTTCACGGGAACCCGACGTGGTCATATCTCTATCGGAAGGTCATCCCCGTCCTGACCGAGGCAGGATTCCGCGTCGTGGCCATGGACCTCCTCGGAATGGGACGGTCCGACAAGCCCGTGGACATCGGCTATCATAGCTACGTGCGCCATGGGGATAGACTCACCCGATTTATCGAGGCCCTAGACCTCCGAGAGATCACCCTCTTCGCCCACGACTGGGGAAGCTTGATCGGACTGCGCGTGGCGGCGCTAAACCTAGATCGGTTCGCCCGAATCTCTCTAGGCAGCGGGAATCTCCCGGAGGTCCCCACGGGCGCGCCCGTGTTTCCTCCGCCGGTCGAAGATCCCGACGAGGTCTCCGAGATTCTAAGCCCGTACGACGGCATCCCGGACCAGCAAGTCTCCTTCTTCACGAGCGAGGATCAATGCGCGCTCATCGAGCCGTACGACTTCACGCCCTGGTTCATCGGTTGGCAGACGTGGTCCATGAAGGGCGCCTCCTATAGCGTCTCCCACGTGCTCGAGTCGCTCACGTGGTTTGACCTGCCCGCCGCGGAGGAGGCCGCCTATGAAGCGCCGTTTCCCAGTCGCATGTACATGGCGGGACCGAGAACCTTCCCTTCCTTGGTCGTCGCCGAAGCCGGCGACACTCAGCAAGCTTGGGCCCTGCTCTCGGACTTTGACGGCCCGTTTCTGACGATATGGGGGGACAACGACCATCTCGACATTGGCGCCTGCTCGGTGCAGGACAACTTCATCTGCAGAGTGCCCGGCGCCGCCGGCCAGCCGCACGCCCGGATCCCCGAGGCGAGTCACTACCTTCCCGACGACCAAGGGGCTCAGCTCGGCCAGCGTCTCGTGTCCTTCATCCGTGGAGACGGAACCTTCGCCGCGAGCTACTCCGTCGAGTGTGAAGCCGGCGGGGGCGGCGTCGGCACGATGTGCACGAGCGACTCGGACTGCACGGCCCTCGAAGGGGGCGTCTGCCTCGTGTTTGGGGCGGCAGGCGGGATCTGCTCGGTCGAGGGTTGTACGGCCGGGAGCTGCGGCGAGGGGGCGGCATGCTGTCGGGATTGCAACCCCGACGTTGCCGCCATGCTCCCCTTCGATGAATCAGCCTGTTTCCCAGAGGCCGCCGTGTCCATGGTTACGATGTCGATAGGTTGCACCTGCGATTGACGCCGTCTCCGCGGCGCGCGCGGAAACACTAGCCGGCCAGCCGGCGGTCCATTGAGGTGAGCGCGCCGGGCCCCTGTGGCCTCGCGAGCCTCCCTCGTCTCCTCTTCGGTGCCTCCGTCCTGGCTACGCTTCGCTACGAGAGTTGGGTACCGGGTCTCGAAGGTTGTCAGGTAGAGCTGCTGACTAAGCCATCCACTCTCATCGACTCGATGAGGGAGAAGAGCAAGATGATGAACGATAGACTCAACGGCACCAGCCGAAAAGAACACCAGATAGACCTTGGCGCGACGAGCGCGAGGGCTGCTGCCAGGCAGACTCGAGGAGGACATCCGGTTCTCGGGTCGCTGCTGGTTGGAGCTGCACTGGGTCTCGTCTCGTGCTCCGATGATGACTCCGGCGTCGATGCTGGTGCTGGCGTGGACGCGGGCTCGAGCGCCGACGCGGGCGGGCGCGACGGAGGTCTCTCGGACGGTTCTTCCCCTACGGACGAGATGTGTGTCCTCGACTCGGATCAGATCCAAGTCATGAGGTCTCAAGCGGGAATCGAGTTTGTCCGCACCCCGGACGCCTGCTTCGAGGGGTTGGTGCAGTATCCGTTTGACGCCAACTACGTGGAGGTCGACGGAGGCATGCGGATGCACTACGTCGAGGCGGGGCCAGCCAATGGTCCGGTCTTCCTTCTGCTGCATGGTCAGCCGAGCTGGTCGTACCTTTATCGCAAGATGATCCCAGTGCTGGCCGAGGCAGGCTTTCGAGTGATCGCACCGGACAACATCGGAATGGGTCGGTCCGATAAGCCCACCGACCCTGAGCAGCATCGATTCGAACAGCATGTCACCTGGACCAAGAGCTTCATGGACGCCCTCAGCCTCCAGGACGTGAACCTCTTTGCTCAAGATTGGGGAAGCATCATTGGTCTTCGCGTGGCAGGTGACAACCCAGAGCGATTCGACCGCATCGTCATCGCCAACGGAAATCTCGTGGTGATCGATTCGGGCGCCAACCCGTTCATGAAGTCGTCGTTCCAGGTGGACCCCTCGCTCGCGGGGTTGGACTATGCAACATTCCTTGCCACCCGAACTGGCTCAACCTTCCAGGAGCAGTTTCAGCAGTGGATCGACTATGCAGGGACCCATCCGGACCTTCTGGCCAGCCAAGTCCTGGAGGAGCTCACGGTCGTGGAGCTGTCCATGGATGAGGAGGCGGCATATGATGCCCCCTACCCCGGCGCCGTCTACAAGGCTGCCATTCGTGCCTTCCCGGGAATGATCGCGGATATCGAGCTCGAGAACGCGGCCGCCGACACCAAGCTGAACACCTTCATCAATCCCTTCCTGTTCTTGGCTGGGGAGTTGGATACGAACCTGGGCAGCGTCGAGAACCAGCAGCGCTGGATGGGCCACGTCCCGGGGGCCGCGGGGCAAGACCATCGTCGGTACCCCGACGCCCACCACTTCATTCAGGAGGACGTGGGCGCGGAAATCGCGCAGTACGTGGCGGAGTTCGCCGATACGAACCCTACTGGAGAGACGCCGGCCGGGGGCGGACCTCTGTTTCACTTGAGATACTGCGAGATCATCTTCGTGGTCGACGAAGGGCCGCCCGCGGTGAGTCAGGTGTGGGGCACGATCGGTCTCAACACGTGCCCCCAAGAGCGATGGGACGCGATCGACTTCGACGTCGCCGCGATGGACCAAGGGGCTTCCCGAGCCATACCGAACGGGCCGAGGTTTTTCATCGGCGATCAGACCGCGGGGGGGACGCCCTCCTCGGGAGAAGCCGTCACCACCGCATTTGGACCAGGTCAGCTGGGTTTCGCGAGGCAGAACCTCGGCCCGTTCGGTATGGCTCGGGAAGCCCCTTGGTCCATCGCGGCGACGTCGAAGTCGATCGCGTCCCATC
>JBCBRU010000791.1:0-3766 GCA_039819565.1 Myxococcota bacterium
CAGAGGCGGTGCGTGCCCTCCGTGGCGCGCTCGGCTGGAGTCAGGCGGAGCTCGCGAAGCGGGTGGGAGTCAGTCAGCCGCTCGTTTCCTCCTGGGAGTCCGGCCGCCGGGCGCCGCGTGGCGCGGCCCTTCGCGCCCTGAGCGCGCTCGCCGCCTCGGTAGACTCTCCCACCGAGGCTTCCGCCAAGCGCCCCCGCGAGGCACTACTTGAGGCCGCCCTGAGACTTCTCGCCGCGGACGGGGGCTTGATGGTGACTCATCTCTCGCTGGCCCGAGAGCTCGGTCTCGATGTGAGGCGTGAGACCGCGGACCTGAATCCCTCGGGAGCGGCCTTCCTAGAAGAGTATCGGAGGCGGATGGAGGCGGAAACGGATCGTCTTCGAGAAGAGGCGGAGCGAAGGCGGGAGCCCCGGCCGCGGCTGTGGGCCTACCTCGAGCAGGCGCGGCATGCGGTAGGTTCGGACCAGACGGATCGGCTTCATCGGCAGGCGCTGCTGGGATTCATGGTTGGAGATGGGCCGGTGGCTCAGGACATGCATCGCTGGTACCGCCGTCAGGTCGAGGAGGTGCTCGCCGAGGCGACCTCCCAGCAGGAGCAAGCGCGCATGCGCCTCGCGATCCTCGCCGTAGATGCGGTCTGGTTCTTCGAGCTCATCGGCCTCTGGAAGCTCGACGACCACCACCGACGTGAGCTCGTGGATGCAGCTTGGTCGGCGTCGTGGCGACCAGCTTGAAGCGCAGCGGAGAGAGGCGCAACATGGCTGGCCCGTGACGCCGCTGCTCCTCTCCTTGCTCCTCTCCAGCCCCTTGCCGCCCGGGCTCGCCTCGACGCCTGGTGTGCTCTCGAACCCCCCGCCGCCGAAGCCCACGCTGAGAATCCTGGTGGAGGTCGGGAGTGGAATCATCACCCTTGGAGCCGCGACCGGGGTGGGGATCGCGATCAGCCGGGCCACCTGCTCCGACTGCTCCTTCGCCGGACTCGGGGGGGCGGTCGTAGGATTCGGAGCTGGCCTCGCCCTGGCCCCGCTCGCGGTTTGGGGGAGTGGCCAACTCGTCGACGGAAGGAGTCATCTCGGGGGAGCCTACGCGGGGGCGCTGGCGGGGTATGCGCTCGCGGGAGGTACGCTGGCCCTCGGCACGCGAGGGGACTCGGATAGCCTCGGCTTTCAGCTCGCGTGGGTGGCCGCAAGTATATTTGCGGTCGCGGGCCCCGTGGTGGGCTCGGAGCTTCTGTCCCGGCCGAAGGACGGCCGCGCTGCTTGGGCCCCGACCGCCTGGAGCGACGGCCGGGGGGGATGGGTCTTCGGCGGGGTGGGCCGCTTCGACTGAGACTCGGGCTCGGCTCAGCAGCAGGGCGCGGACTCGGGGCTCGCCGGCGCGGCGGCCGAAGCGGGAGCCTGGGCGATGGTGTCCCCACAGGGGAACTCGCCGTAGTGCACGGAGCGGTCGCCCACGATCTGGAAGTGGGACGCGTAGCGGGTGTCTTCGAGCATGGCGGCGGTGTTGCCGCACACCCGCTCCGGTCGACCGAGCTCGAAGACGTGGTGGTCGTCGAGCCTGAACAGGGGCCCCACCTCGGGGATGACCTCGGCGTAGGTCGCGATCTGGCCGTAGTCTTCGCAGCGATCTTCGAGATCCGGGAGCTTGAAGAGGCGCCAGGTGAGGCTGCGGAACTCGGCGGCGCCCACCTTCTCTCGGACCTCGGCGTCCGTGATGTCGATACCCGAGGAGGTCAGCTTGCGAGGGTCGTTGAACCCGGTTCGGCGCGCGAGGGAGAGGAAGTCGCCCACGTACAGCGCGCCTCCGAGGCACTCGCCGAGGAGCACTTGGTCCTCCATCATCCAGGCGGGGAGGCGTCGGTCGGCGAAGACGTCGGAGAAGAGGAACTCACCCCCTGGCTTCAGAACGCGGGAGACCTCCTTCAGGACGAGGTCTTTGCGGGGGCTGAGGTTGAGGACGCAGTTGGAGACCACGAGGTCGATCGTCCCGTCCTCTACGCCCTTCAGCTCCTCGATGTAGCCCTCGTGAAAGGCGACATTGGGCTCAGCGTAGCCAAAGCGCTCCATGTGCCAGCTCTTGGTTCGCTCCGCCACTTCGAGCTGCTCCTTGGTCATATCCACCCCGTGCACGAAGCCGGTGGGACCCACGAGCTGTGAGAACAGGTAGACGTCCCGGCCCGTGCCGCAGCCGAGGTCGAGCACGCTGGCTCCCTTCACCGCCTCCGCGATGGGAAAACCGCAGCCGTAAAAGCGGCCGGCGACCTCGTCGTGGATGTTGGAGAGCGGCTTTCGCAGCCAGGCCGGCGGGCTTTCGGCGACGCAGCACGCGCTGGTCTTGAGGTCCTCGGACTTGCCGAGGATCTTTCCGTAGTACTCGCTGACGTTGAGATGAGCGTTCGCGTTCATAATGTGTAGGCTCTCTTGCGGGGACGGAGTTAGGCGGACGTGGCGCCGGCGCAGGAGCTTCCGGAGCCGGCCGTGCATCCGAAGCAGTGAGCGGCGGTCTTGATGCGCTCCTGCCGGAAGGTGTCGGGATCGAAGTCCCGGATGTGAAGCTGCTGCCCCTCGGGCTCGACCTTCATGTCGAGCATCTGATTGAAGTCGCAGTCGTATACCCAGCCGTCCCAGGAGATGCTGATCGTGTTTCGGCACATGAGGCCGGACACGGTGCCGGGGTTGAAGGCGTTGGTGAGTCGCTCCATGTATTGCTCGAGCTGGCCACGCTCGAGGAGCCACTCCAGAAAGCGGCTGATGGGCATGTTGTTGAGGGCGAACAGCCGGTCGAAGCTGATGCCATACTTTCGATCGAGAGCTCGCTTCCACTCCCGCTCGACGTGGGCCTGGTTGGGGGCGAGGAAGGCGCCTGATGGGTTCGACATCAGGGTGAGCATCCGCTTCGGATCGCCCTGGCCATAGCCGACCTCGTTCAGTCGACGGAGGGCCTCGATGCTCTTCTCGAAGGTCCCATCGCCCCGTTGCGCGTCGGTGTTTCGAGCGGCGTAGTGGGGCAAAGAGCAGACCACCTCGACCTCGTGCTCTGCCAACCACTCGGGGAGGTCTCGCATCTTTCGAGTGAGGAGGATGGTGAGATTACAGCGATCGATGACGTGGCGGCCCTTCTTCTTCGCTTCCTCCACGAGATAGCGAAAGTCGGGGTTGAGCTCCGGGGCACCACCGGTGAGGTCCACGGTGTGGGCCCCGCTGCGATCCACCGCGTCGAGGCAGGCGTCGATGGTCTCCCGGGTCATGATCGCGTCGGTCCGGTCCGGTCCCGCGTCGACGTGACAATGCCTGCAGGTCATATTGCAGAGCTTGCCCACGTTGATCTGGAAGATCTCGAGCTTGGTGCGGTCGAGGGCGGGCCAGCCCACTTGGGCCAGGGCCCCGTCGAAGTCGGCCGCAGCTCCGCCGATCTCGACCTTGCCGAGGACGTCTAGCTGCGCCTCGGGGGGGGCCAAGGGGAGCCGCCGGGCGGCGAGGGAGCGGGCCGCTTTGGGGCCCTCGACGTCCTCGGGCTGGACAACGGGAAGTGCTTCGGTGGTCACGATTTTTCCTCCTCGCGTACCTGTTCGAGCATCTGGATGCCGTGGACCAGCGAAGCGCCGCCGCGGATGGCGGCGGCGACGTGGACGGCTTCGGTGATGGCGGTCAGGTCGAGGTCTGCTTCGCGCGCACGCACGGTTGTACTTCCCGGTACGTCGTGGCCTTCTCGCGGCGTAACCACCTGCGCCGGACGCTCGTACTTCCTCTGGACCGATCTCGGCGCC
>JBCBRU010000792.1:0-3754 GCA_039819565.1 Myxococcota bacterium
GAAGGAGCTGCTCGATCACCGGGCGCAGGACCCGCTCGGCGCAGGCGAGGGTCTCATCGACGCCTCCCGGGGACGGCGTCGACGGCGGAACGCACCGCTCCCCGCCGCAGGCGCAGTAGCTCTGGTCGCTCTGGCTGTTGACGCAGTCCGTGGCTCGGCTGCCGTGCTGAGCCCGGCACTCCGCGGTCGTATTGCATTCGTCGGCCGGGGGCGGAGGCGGGCTCGAAGCGCCCGGGCACAGCGCGGCGAGGTCGAGGCCGGAGATGTATCGGCCCGCGACCGCTTCCGAAGCCTCGAGGTATCCGCTGAGGAAGCGCTCGCTCATGCCGAGGAAGGGGCCGTAGCGCTCGCGGTAGTCGTTTCCGACCACGGCGAAGGGCGTATCGTCGAGGCCGAGGACGTCCGCGGCGATGGTGTTGAGCTCGGTGATGTTGAGGCGTCGCGGCTGGTCGACGGGGAGCGCCTCCGACGGCCCGCAGGGCACGCCCCCCGTGGAGCCGCCCCCGCTGTCTCCGCCCCCCGGCTGCCCCCCGGGGCTCCCCCCGGGTTCGGTACCTGGGGTCGGAACCGCCGGCCCCGGCCGCTCAGGGACCGGTTCCGGTTCCGAGCCCGGCTCCTGCGAGCCCACGCAGGCCCCCAGGAGGCCCGAGACGGCAAGCGCCACCAAAGGGCGCGCATAGCGATAGGTACGTCGTAGACCGAACTGCATGCTACTTCCCGACTGGGGACCCGGCGGGGTCGGCGCGGGGCCGTCCGCGCGGTCCACCGGCCACGGGGAGGAGGGTCTGAGGGCGCCGCTGTCGCTACAATCGTACGGCCGGCTGAGGTGGCCCCCGGACCGCTGACCGCCCCCTCACCGGGCGGGACACGACACCGCACCGACTAGTCCGGCAGGCCCCTCATTTCATTCAATATTTGGCTTTTTTTGAGAGTCTTGACCCGAAACCCGAATCTCGGCCTCTAGCGCCGTTCGGGCCCATCCGTCGATATCCGAGATGGACCTACATCCCCCGAGCGGTCCGTGAAGCCCAGGGCGTGGCCTCCCGAGCGCCCGGCGAGCGGCGACCCCTGTCCGCCCGCACGGACTTGATCATCGCACGCGTGGGCACCGCGTCTCATCGGGGGTCCAGGGCGCCTCGATCCGGTGGCGAGCCTCAGCTAGCCTTCGCGGCCATGACCGACTTCAAGGGACGCGTCGCGTTCATCACCGGGGGGGCGAGCGGCCTCGGCCTGTCCATGGCGCGCGCCTTCGGGGCTCGGGGGGCCTCCGTGATGCTCGCCGACATCCAGGCGGATCGCTTGGCCGAAGCCGAGGCCCTCCTCAAGGGGGCGGGCGTCGAAGTGGCCAGCGTCGGGTGCGACGTGGCCGACGAAGCCTCCGTTCGCGCGGCCGCTCAAGCCACGCTGGATCGCTTCGGAAAGGTCCACATCGTGGCCAACAACGCCGGCGTGTCGGTCGTGGGGAGAGCGGGCAAGGTCGGCCTGAAGAACTGGCGGTGGGTGGTGGACATCAATCTCATGGGCGTGGCCCACGGGGTAGAGATCTTCCTTCCGATCCTGCGGAACCAGGGCGAAGGTGGGCACTTCCTCAACACGGCGTCCATGGCGGGTCACGGCGCGGCGGCCGGGATGGGGCCCTACAACGCCACGAAGTTTGCGGTGGTGGGTTACTCGGAGTCCATGCAGCAGGAGCTGGTGGAGGAGGACATTCAGGTGAGCGTCCTCTGCCCGGCCTTCGTAAAGACCAACATCGCCCACTCTGAGCTCCAGTCGCCGGGCCTTCGCTTACCTCCCGAGGAGGCCAGGAAGTCCAAGCGGTTTCAGAAGATCAAGGAGGCCGTGGAGGGAGGTCTCGAAGCCGACGCGGTGGGAGAGTGGGTCGCCGAATGTATGGAGGCCAATCGCTTCTATATCTTTACCCACCCCGAGCTGCGACCGGGCCTGGAGGCCCGCTACGCGGCCATCATGGCCGACTATCAGGCGATCGCGGACGACGGCCGCTTCGGCTGAAGAGGGTCAGTTCGTCGCCGCCGGAGGACGCTCGAACTCGACGCGCTCGACCTCATCGCCTTCAACTCCGAGCGTCTCCAGACGCTCGAGCTCGTCGCTGCTTTGCCAGCGCGCCACGGTGAGAGGTCGGGAGGCCCCTATCTCTCGGGTGCCAGGCTCCCCTCCCGCGAGGTGAACGGGAAGCACCAGCTCACGATGGGGCTCAGGCGGTAGCTGAGCCGGCGAGCTTCCCACGAAGGCGCAGCCGCTTCCGGTGACCGCCACGAGAATCGCGGAGGCGGCCACGTGCCCCCGGCGGCGACGCCGTAATCGGCGCTGATGCGTCTCTTGAAGCCGGCTACGCACCCGGGCCATGCACGCCACGAGGGCAGCTCTCGGCGTATCGGCGCCCACCACCCCGATGGTCTCGGCGGAGCTCGCGGCCGAGATCCGAGCGCGGCAGCGATAGCCTCCCCGCGACTCCTGCTCGATGGCGAAATCGAGAATGCCGACCGAGTGCGCGGACAGCATCGCCTCCGCTCGGGTCTCCGCGAAGACCTGAAGCTCGTCGTCGATCTTCAGACTGCGGCTCCGGAGGAAAACGGTAGGACGTCGGGTCGGAAGGTCGCTCCTGATCCTCATGGCTCCAGCGTGCGACTTCGGATTCCGAAATACTATCCAACAAATTCCAGCTCCTCGTGTAGCCTAGTTCTACATGCGCCCCTCCATTGAAACTCTGAATCTGCATCACCTCAGGTACTTTTGGTGCGTGGTCTTGGAGGGCGGAGTGGTGCCCGCGAGCCGCCGCCTCCGCGTGTCGCATCCGACCGTAAGCGCCCAAATTCGAGAGCTCGAGGGGACCCTCGAGGTGCAGCTCTTCGAGCGAGGCGGCCGATCTCTGGAGCTCACGGAGGTCGGTCGCCGCGTCTTTGCTCACGCCGAACGCATCTTTGCCGCGGGTCGAGCCCTCATCGACGACGTGCGCGCCGGATCCGCGCGGGCCACGCTCCGGATCGGAGTGACCGACGACCTTCCTAAACTCCTCGTTCGCGAGCTCCTCGAACCCGCCCTCGAGGGACGCGCGGAGGTCCGCCTCACCGTGGACGAAGAACGCCACCGCACCCTCCTGGGCCGCCTCGCCGTCCGCGAGCTCGACCTCGTCCTCTCCGACAGCCCCACCCCCCCTGCGTATCGTATTCAGTCCGAGGACCGCTATCTCGGCCACTCCGGGGTGAGCTTCCTCGCCGCCGCGCGCCTCCGCGCTCGGCTCGAGGGCCCTTTTCCCAAGTGCCTGGCGGGCGCCCCCTTCCTCGCTCCCCTCAGCGACAGCCGGCTCGGCCGGCTTCTCGAGACCTGGTTCACCGAGGAGGGCTTGGGGCCCGATATCGTGGCCGAGGTCGCGGATTCGGCCCTCTTGAAGACGCTCGGGAGCGACGGTCTGGGGGTCTTCGTGGTGCCTCGGGTGGCGGAAGCGGCCGCCTGCGAGCGCTACGAGGTCGAGGTCGTGGGTCGGGTCGACGCCCTGACCGTCGAATACTTCGCCACCACTCCGAGTCGGTCCGGCAAGCACCCTCTCGTCGAGCAGATCCTCGCCGCGGCGGAGTCCCGCATCGGCGCCGCGAACCCGTAAACCCCCCCTTCCCTTCAGCGCCTCGGACGGGCTCAATGGAAGGCAGCCTTTCATGATCAGCTCCGACTCTCTGGAGGCCGTGGCTCGCGCCCGGACCGACCGTCACTTCGCGGTGCCCTTCCACACCGACTCCGC
>JBCBRU010000793.1:0-3751 GCA_039819565.1 Myxococcota bacterium
CTGAACGACGACGAAGGCCAGGCCGAGACCATCCGGCATGGCCGAGAACATCTGAGTCAGAGCGTCCAGTCCACCCGCAGACGCCCCGACGCCAACCACCCGAACCGAGTCCTCGCTCGTCAGACGGAATTGCGTACACAGCACATCCTGGACGGCGAAGAACCCAAGCCGAATACCATCCACATCCTCCCCCCGAAGCACCTGGTCGAGCTCGAGCAGGGAAAGTTGCATCTCGTGCCCCAGTCCTCCAAGCCGGGGCCCAGCTATGCCGTCGATCATCTCTTCCGCTCCCTGGCTCGGGAGCGAGGGCCCCAGGCGGTCGGGGTGGTGCTCAGCGGAAGCGGCTCCGACGGAACTCAGGGCGTTAGAGCGATCAACGAGGGCGGGGGCCTGGTCATTGTCCAAACCCCTGAGTCGGCCGACTTCGACGGTATGCCGCGCTCCGCCCGGACCACCGGCCTCGCCGACTTCGTGGTCGAGCCCGACGAGATTCCCGACACGCTTACGAGCATCGTCAACCACGTCTTTGACCAGACCCACGACACTCAGCTTGGTTCGAGCCTGAACAAGAGTCGAATCCTCTCCGATATCTTCGCTTCTCTGCAAAAACGCTGCGGCATCGACTTTGGGACCTATAAGCCGGGCACTACGATGCGGCGCATCGAGCGTCGGATGGTGGCCGTCGGGGCTCGAACCCTGGACGAGTATCTCCAGATCCTCGAAACCAGCGGGGGCGAGCTCGACTATCTGCAGCGCGACCTGCTCATCGGGGTGACGAAGTTCTTCCGGGATCCGAGATTCTTTAGGGTTCTCGAGTCGGAGATCGTTCCCCAGATCTTCGAGCGTCAGGGCTTCGATGGCATTGTTCGGGTGTGGTGCGCAGGCTGCTCCACCGGGGAAGAAGCCTACTCTCTGGCCATACTTCTCCGCGAGTACTGCCAAGGCCACAACATCGAGGCGGACATCAAGGTGTTCGCCACCGACGTAGACAAGAACGCGCTCGAGATCGCCTCCAACGGACTTTATCCGGAGGGCATCGCCGCGGACGTCAGCGCGGAGCGTCTGAAATCCTACTTCGTGTCCGAAGAAGGGGGTTTCCGGGTGGTGAGCAGCTTGCGCAACATGCTCGTCTTCGCTCCCCAGAATCTCCTCACGGACCCTCCCTTCACCCGCATCGACCTCGTCAGCTGTCGAAACGTACTCATCTATCTGGAGCCCACGACGCAACGTAGATTGCTGTCCCTGTTTCATTTCGCGTTGAAGCCGGGAGGGGTTCTGTTTCTCGGAGGAAGCGAGACCGTGAATGAGCACGTGTCGGGCTTTCTACCCATCGATATCCGGACCAAGCTGTACCGCCGGACGGAGGGTCGCCCGAACGTCTCCGAGAACGACTGGCGAGGGGCCCGTCGTATCGGTCCTGCGGATCTTCATACCCCCTTCGGGGTCGACCGGGACCGAGCTGTCTTGCAGGCTCGATTTCACTCTGAGCTCGTGGAGCGCTACGCCCCGACTTCGATCCTGGTGGATCGGCTCGGCACCGTGCTCCAAACCTCAGGCACGCCCTATCGATTCCTGCGCATCACCACGGGGGCGGCTACGCTCGACGTGGGGAAGATCGCCCGTCCGGGGCTCGCGCCTATGCTCACGACGGCGCTCCAGAGGGTCCTGCGTGAGAACAATGAGGTCTGTCTCGCCGGGGTCAACATGGAGACCGAGGACGAGCGGCGCATCGCCGTAAACCTGCGGGTCACGCCGATGCGCATGAAGGGCGAGACGGTGGTCGAGCATGTGCTCATCGCCTTCGAGGTCGCCAAGAGCGGGTCGGTGGCCACGACCGACGAGAACGTCGAGGTCATCACCCGGGACGATTACGTCCGCGCTCTCGAAAACGAGCTTCGTCACAACAAGGACAACCTGAGCGCCACCATCGAGGAGCTCGAGACCTCAAACGAGGAGCTCCAGGCCACGAACGAGGAGCTCCTCGCCGCTAATGAGGAGCTCCAGAGTACGAACGAAGAGCTCCAGGCCACGAATGAGGAGCTTCACACCGTCAATTCCGAATACCAGCGCAAGATTCGGGAGCTCGAGGAGCTCAACGCGGACATCGACAACTTCTTCCGCACTGCGAATGTGGGCACGTTGTTCCTGAGCCGTAAGCTCGAGATTCGGCGCTTTACGCCGGCCGCGGCCCGGGTCGTGAACGTTCTTCACCAGGACATTGGCCGACCCCTCTCCCACCTCTCCGACCGCATCGGAGGGGGCAGCCTGCTCTCGGCCGCTCAGCGCGTACTGGACGACGGCGAAGGTCGGGACCTGGAGGTCCAGGTGGACGAGCGGGACATGATGATTCAGCTTCGGCCCTACCTCGGGTCGGAAGGTGGGGAGGCGGGGGTGGTCGTCACCTTCGTCGACGTCACGGAGCTTATGGACGCCCGCCGCTATCTTCAGGACGTACTCGACTCCATGCCTCAGCTCATCTGCGTGGTCGACGCTGAGGGCGTCATCGTACTCGTCAATGCAAGTTGGCGGGAGCAGTTCAATCGGGGAACCATCGATCTGGGTACGAACTACGTCGACGTCGTGGCCAAGTCGGCCGCGAGTGGAGACGAGTCGGCGCAGGCGACGCTGGAAGGCCTGCGAGGCCTCCTCTCCCCCGAGCGAAAGTCCTTCACCTTGGACTATCCCTGTCACGACGAAGAGAACCAGCGATGGTTCCTCCTGCATGCGGTGCCCTTGACCAATCAGGAGGGGGCCGTCATCGCCCATGTGGCCGTCACCTCTCGCATGCGCGAGCTCGGCCACGACGTTGGACCTTCAAGAGATCCGACCTTGGAGGCCAAGCTAGGGCTTTCGTCGGAGCGTGCACCCCCGGTGGGGTGAGGGGATATCCTGCGCTTTGCGCGCGATGAGGGTTCCGAATCGAAATCATCGCCCCTTGGCCGTGCGCGAGGGCCGGAAAGCGCAGCACGGAGCTGCACCGGTTGCGTGGTTCACCCCGAGGCAGACGGCGGGCGTTGCTCCGCAGCATCGCAACCCCTAAGTTTAGCTCGAAAGCCATGAGGGGGATCTCGCAAAGCGAAAAGAGCGCAATCGCCCCTTCGGGCGCAGCGCCGGAGTCTCGGGAGTCGAACCCCGAGGGTCGCGACTATCGGGAGAGGCTCCTGGCTCAAAACGAGGAGCTCAGGGCCACTCAGGAGCGTCTCGAGGCTTCCCGCCTCGAGTACTTTCAGCTCTTCGAAGACTCACCCATCTCCATGATCGTCACGGACGACCGCGGGTGGGTCGTCAAGATGAACAACAGTGCGCGGCAACTGTTGGGCATCGTCCATGACGGTGTACGCCGGGGCCCGATGGTCGCCTGGGTCGACGTCGAGCACCACGACCGCTTCTTCGATCACCTTCGCCGCGCCCGTCGACGGGCGGCTCGCGTGCTCACCGAGGTTCGGCTCTCCGGCTCCGCCAGTCGGCGCACGGTGCGGCTGGTCACGGACCCCTTCGGTCCCACCCAGATGCTGACCGCCATCGTGGACATCACGGAGATCCGTGAGGCCGAGCGAGCGCGACGGCACATCGAGAATCGTTATCGACGCCTCTTCTCGGCCAGTCGCGACGCTCTCCTCGTCGTCGAGGCGGACTCCGCGCGGATCACCGACGCCCCCCGCTGCTCAGCCGGCACGTAGTCGTAAATCGAGCGGCCGATGAGATTCTCCTCGCTGGGGGCGCGGAGAATCTCAGAGGCGGCGCGGTTGGC
>JBCBRU010000794.1:0-3748 GCA_039819565.1 Myxococcota bacterium
GCTCGGCCAGGTGAAGCTCGACGAAGACTTCTGACCACGCCGAGCGCACCGGTGCTCTAGCTGGCCATAAACCGCTGGCCGAAGTGAGGGTCCTCGGGCCAGTCCGGGTCTTCACCACGAAAGTAACTGCCGACGCCGTGTTCCTCAACCGCATCGGCTTCGGCCTCGTTTCGCTGATGGCGGAGATGGGAGGGGTGCTCAACGTGCGCCACTACGTCGACAGTTACTTTCGTGGTGAAGACCCGGACTGGCCCGAGGACCCTCACTTCGGCCAGCGGTTTATGGCCAGCTAGAGCACCGGTGCGCTCGGCGTGGTCAGAAGTCTTCGTCGAGCTTCACCTGGCCGAGCTCCTCGACGAGGGCTCGCTGGAACATCACCGGACCGACCCAAGTGTATGCGCAGACCCCCAGCCAAACCCACCCCAGCATCTCGGCGAACTGGGGCCACCCGCTTTGGCGAAGGGCCAGATCCAGGATGCGATAGGCCGCGAACACGAAGAGCAATACCGCCATGGCGCGCCCTTCTCCGAGGGCGCCGAGCCATACGCTGTACCGCCACCAGAAGCCTAGAAGGGGGCTCTTGCGGGCCTTGATGGCCGCCATCAGGTAGAGGGCCATTTCCTGGCTCGAGTCCGAGCGCAAGGCCCAGACGGCGTGGTCTCGAGCGCCCTGGATGTCTCCTCGCCGCAGGAGGATCTGCCCCATGAGGGCAAGTGAGGTTCCGTGTTCGGGGCTGAGCTCGAGGGCTTCGCGGACGCGTCTTTCGGCCTCCTCGAGCTGTCCTCGCTCAAGAGCCACCAGGCCCACGGCGGCGTGGAGGTCGGGGTCGTCAGGGTCGAGACCGAGCGCTCGCTCCAGATATGCGTCGGCCTTCGCCTCCTGCCCGGCCAGTCGTTCGGTCTGAGCGAGACCTTGAAGGGCTCCGGTGTGTTCTGGGTCGAGCTCGAGGGCACGCTCGAACAGCTCCCGAGCTTCCCGGATCTTTCTCTCGGCCAGGGCCACGCGCCCGAGGGCGAGGTAGGGCAGCGAAGCCTCGGGCTCGAGCGTGATGGCGTGCCCGGCCTCGACGCGGGCCGCGTAGAGGCGCTTGGCGTCGACCAGCTCACTGGCCAAGAGTGCGTGTGCCTCCGGGTGGTCCGGATCCAAGGACAGCGCCTGTTTGTAGAGGTCGATGGCTCCCGAGTGATCTCCGAGTTGAGAACGGCTCCGGGCCCGATGGAGGAGAAAGCTGACTTCACGTTCCATGACAGCACCCTTAGAGGAGCGGGATGAGCCAAAGGATGGCCTCACCTGGTATCAACCGACGGAGCGGACCGCTGCTGAGATAGAACGCGATCACCGCCACCATGCCGCTGCGCTCGTCGCCGGAATAGTAAAGATAGACTTCGTATACTCGTCGTTGGAGGAGCTGGAGTCGATAGCTCACGAAGAGCTTCCAGACGAGAAGGGCGACCATCATATAGGGGAAGACGCTCTGGGTTTCGATCCCCGACGCGCCCGCGGCCCCGAGCCCCGCCAGAGCGCCAAAGAGAATCAGGTAGCCCCCGAGGACCCCCGCCACGACCCAGCCGAACTCCGCGCGCCGCGTCGGGCTTCCCATTCCGATTCCGTTGAGGAGGAACCACCCCCAGCCGAGCAACGTGATGCCCAACATCGACCCCAGCAGCGGCCACATGGGTCGCACGACGATGCGTTCCAAGGCTCCCGGACGGGGCTCGTCCACGAGGAGATATTCGGCGTCCTTCATTTCCCGTGCTTCCTCAAGAACTCGAGCACCTCGTCGTACTGCCCTCCCTCGTTTGCGTAGCGAGCATGATTTCGCGCCGTGGTGAGCCACTCCGCGGTGGTGGGCCGCACCTCGGAGAGGGATTCGGCGAGATGCTCGGGGGAGAGAGGAACGTCAGCTTCGGCTTCGATGGAGGCGGCGATGGCCGCGTCCGCGGCCGTATCCACGAGGTTGGCGAGATCTGCGCCCGAAAAGCCCCCGGTCTTTTTGGCCCATACCGCGGGGTCGACGCTGTCGGCTACCGGGCGGTCGGCCAGGTGGAGGCGCAGGATAGCTTGCCGAGCTTCCCTGTCTGGGGGAGGGACGAACTGTACCCGGTCGAAGCGCCCCGGCCGGCGAAAGGCCGGATCCACGGACCAGGGAACGTTCGTGGCCCCGAGCACCAGAACGCCCTGGTTATTTTGGGCGAAGCCATCCATCTCGGCGAGGAACTGGCTGACGAGTTTGGCGGAGGTGGAGTCTCGGCCGTACTGGCGCTTTCCGCCGATCGCCTCGATCTCGTCGAAGAAGAGCACCGCGGGGGCTTGGTCTCGAGCCTCCTCAAACGCTCTATGGAGCTTCTGCTCCGACTCTCCGAACCACATGTCGAGAACGTCCGAGATCGCAATGGCGAAGAAGCGAGCCTCGGCTTCGCCCGCCGTCGCGCGAGCGAGCAGGGTTTTTCCACAACCGGGAGGCCCATACATGAGGATCCCGCCCCCAACCTTTCGCTTGAAGCGCTGAAAGAGGGTGGGTTTGGCGAAGGGTAGAATGATGCGCTTGCGGATCTGCTTCTTGACCCCGTCGAGGCCCCCGACGTCTTCGAAGCAGACCCGCTTCTGCTCCGGAGCAAACAACTCCCGGACCTCCTCCGTGCTGCCTCCGTCAATCACCTTGAGGCGCAGCGGCTGGGGGCTCTCACGTTCGGAGGGGGGCGCGGACAGGCGAGCCTCGAGCTCGGGATCCTCGAGGGCAGAGCTCTGGCGCACCGCGCTTCGATAGGCTCGACGGCCTTCCTCGACGTGCCCCAGCTCGGCGTGCGCGCGGGCCCTGAGAAGGAGAGCCGTCGGGGTGTCGTCCTTGAGTACCCAGTCGAGGGCGCGTTCGGGCTGTGCGTTCAGGAGGCAAACCTCGGCGGCGACGCGGCGGCCCGGGGCATCGAGCCCGGTGGAGTCGACGCCCTCCAGACGCTGGATCGCCTCGTCCAGGTGATTGGCGTCGAGGAGCGCCTTGAGCAACACCCCGAGAAGAGCGCCATTTTCAGGGGAGGCACTATGGGCCCGACGAAGCCCCTCCAGGATGTCGTCCACGGGGCTGGAGCCTATGCGTCCGGAGAGCTACTTCCCACCAGTTTCGAAGTCCGCAGGTCCTCGAGCCCCGCCCGCGCCCGCTCGAACTGATCGAGGGATCTACTCAGGTACTCCGAAGCTTCGTCAACGTAACCTTCGGCAGCCGCCGACCAGACGCGGTTGACGTAGCGCTCGCCGGCGGCGAACTCGCCCATGATGTCGGCGTAGGCTTGAGTCCCGTGAACCCGGGCGATCGCCTCCCGGGCGTCCACAAAGCTCGCGATGGGATCTCTCAAGGACTCGTCGATGGCTTCCGGCAACGCATAGACGCCTATGGTTCCCCTCGGCGGGGGCTCCTCATGAGCCTGGCGGGTCACGAGGCTGGAGAGGACGGCCACGACCTCGTCGAGACTGCTGTCGATATCGGAGAGCTGGCCGGCCAAGACCTCTTCGTTGGCTCCCGCGCGCTCGCTCTCGAGACGAATGAGCGCCACCCCTAGAGCGCCTAGGATCAGGAAGAACCCGTAGGGGATCCAGAACACGCGCGAGGGGAACCATAGGCGTCTATTCGTTGCCGGAAGCCATCGACGAGTCCTTGAGAGATCCCATCGCGAGCTTTGTGGACGCCCGGGAGGCGATCGCCCGGGTTCACGGGACTCAAGCCTACGCCGACATCATGGGCGAGTTCGCCGCC
>JBCBRU010000795.1:0-3746 GCA_039819565.1 Myxococcota bacterium
ACCGTGGCTTCGCCCCGTTCGAGGACCGCCAGGAGCTCTTCGATGTCCGCCCCCTGACGGTCGACCTTGGCCCGGAGATAGACTCGCCTCCCCAGGTGCCGTTTGCCGATCTCGACCAGCGAGATGTCAGCCTCGACGTCGAACTTCGGATCGCTCCGGCTTCCCTCCAGGTGAACCGAGAGATCGACCTCCCCCGACAGTTCCGGCCACCCGTCGACCACGACGGGAATCGCGTCGAGGGAGGACTGAACGAACAGGTCGAGATCAACGGTTGACGCGACCAGGTCGGCGCGTCCCGAAGCATCGAGCCCGACCCCCCCAAGGTCTACCTGCAGGCGCTGAAGCTCGATGCGGCGGGGGTCGAGCGCCGGCCCCTCGAGACGGGCGAGAAGCTCGAGAGGTCCGAGGGGCACCCGCCCCTCTAGAGTGGGGATCGAGAGCCCGCTCCGGGTGCTGGTCTCCGTGATGAGGACCCCACGCCCAACGCCGAAGGTGAAGTTGGCGCCCCCGCGGGCGTCGGGCCACAGTTCGGCCCCAACGTCCTCGAAGTCGAGCCGAGCGTCCTCGAGTTCGACATCGATGTCCCCACCCACGATCTGGACCTCGTCAATCCCGAGAGGCGTCGTTCCGCCCGCGCTTGGCGTCGTGCGGACGCAGTCCGGAAGGTCGACCAGGTGGCCATCCTGCACCCGTAGCTCGACGAAGGGCTGCTCGAGAACGAGCTCCTGGATATCGATGCGGCCTTTCATGAGCTGGATGACCGACAAATCCGCGAAAGCCTGGCTGACGGAGATGAGGCGGGTGCCGTCCTGAGCCAGGATTTCGAGACCGGCGAGGTGGAGACGAGCCGAGAGAGGCTGAATCTCGAAGGCCACGAATCGGGCCTCGATGCCGCACGCCTCCTGAAGCTCGCGGGTCATGCGGTCCTCAAGCAACTTGGCCGCACGCCCGGTGCGAAGCGCCCAGAGCGAGAGGACGAGGAGCCCCATCGTTCCCAAGATGCCGAGAACGAGGATGCGCTCCAGACGCCGGCGCCAGGGTTGGGCCGCGGGCTCCTTTCGGGCGTCGATGGCCGGATCCTACGCTGCTTCCGACCCTACGCGGTCGAAATGCGCTGGCCAGAGCCCGCGCGGAGAAAACCGGCGCAATCGGGAACGGTGGGCGGTCGCGCGGGAGTTGTCGAGGTAGGCTGTCAAACCCGTCGGAACGACTAACCCGTGACCCACCCCATCTCCATCCTGGCCGCTCTCGTCGTGACCCTCCTCACCTTCGACGCCGCTCGGGCGGAGGCTTTGGGGGCTTTTGGGGTTCAGGAGCTCCTCGGCGTGAAGATCCCCGCCCATCCCGTGCTCTCGCCGGATGGCAGCATGGTGGCCGCGGTCGTGGATCGCACCGATGGGGTGGCGCGACGCCGCCTGCTCTGGGTGGCTCCGGCGGACGCCCTCCACCAGGGTCGCATGGGTCTCGAGCTGGACCTTGCGGCTGGGGCCCCCGCTTGGTCCCCCGACGGCCGCGCGCTGGCCGTCACGGTCCGGCGAAATGACCGCCCCCAAGTCGCGCTGATCGAGGTTCGCCGCCCCACCGTGGTCCGTCGCTGGCTGACGCAGCTTCCCACCGGCGCCCGCGAGCCGAGCTTCTCGCCCGACGCTCGCTGGGTCGTCTTCGAAAGCCGGGTCTTTCCGGAGTGCGGGACGCAAGCCTGCCAAGCTAAGGCGCTGGCCGAAGACGAGAAGCGGCGGGCTCGAATCTACGACGACGACGCGCCCCGCCGCTGGACCCGCTGGCGGGACGGACGCGCGCGCTACCTTTGGAGGGTCCCCGTCGGAGGCGGTCCGCCCTCCCCCATCTCGAGCGCTCCCGCCCCACCGATCGCTGAGCCTCGCGGCCCCGAACCTCGTTGGACCTTCGTGGACGACGACCACCTCGTCTACGTGGGGGAGCCTCCAGCTCAAAGCGGCACGCGGGCCATCGATAGCGATCTGTACCTCATTTCCCTCGAGGGCCAGCTGGGTCGGCTGACGGAGAGCCCCGGGCGGGACCATGCGCCCCGCAGCGGGCGGGGTCGGATCCTTCATCTCGCGAGCCCCTCACCCACCGACGGCCCGGAAGTGACCCGAGCGCGATGGCTCAACCTCCGCACCGGCCGATCCCGCCCCCTCTTGCACGCCCTCGAAGGGCCGGTCCGAGAGGCCGTCCCGTTCGGACCGGGCGCCCTGTTGGTCCTCGATCATCGCGGACACCGTCCCCTCGTGTTCGCCCCCCTGGGCGGCGGAACGCCCGTGACCCGGATCGCGGAAGGCACGGTGAGCTTCGTCCACGCCGCGGCCAGCCGCATCACCGCGGTCGTGTCCCGCTTCGGGACACCCCCCGAGATCGTGGTGTTGGGTCCCGACGGGCGGGAGTTAGCCCGCTCGCGCATCAACCCCGACCCACGTCAGCCTCGGACCTCTGGAGCGTCGCCGCGGCTGACCACGGGCACCGCCCGCCCTAGGAGGCCTCGGATTCACTCCCGTGAGGTTCGGGTCAGCCAGACGGACGGCACCCAGGTCCCCGGGTTCGTGCTGCGTCCCCCCGGTCCGCTTCGCCGTCGTCCGACCCTGGTGCTCGTCCACGGGGGACCCGAGAGCGCTTGGACGGACGGGTGGCATCCCCGCTGGAACGCGGCCGTTTTCACGGGGGCGGGCTTTACGGTCCTGCTGCCCAATCTCGCCGGGAGCGTAGGCTACGGCATCGAGCATACCGAACGCGTCCGGGGAAGCTGGGGCGGAGCCCCGTACGCGGATCTGCTGGCGTTCGTAGAGGCGGCCGCCGCCTGGCCGGAGGTGGGGCGCCCCGTCGCTCTCGCGGGGGCCTCCTTCGGGGGGTACTTGGTCGGTTGGTCCTTGGCCCAAAGCGATCGCTTCGCCTGCGGGGTCAGTCACGCGGGCGTCTTCGATCCCGCAGCCCTGTGGGGAGAGACCGACGCTCGCTGGTTTCCCGAATGGGAGTTCGGCGGCCCGCCGTGGGCGCCGAGCGCGATGTACGATAAGTGGTCTCCGGCCCGCTACGCGCACCGAATTCGAGCTCCGATGCTTTTGACGCACGGCGGTCGCGACTTTCGCGTGCCGGTCGAGCAGTCCCTACGCTTGTTCTCGACACTTCGCCGTCGGGGACTCCCGGTGCGCTTTCTTCACCTTCCCGAAGAAGGCCATTTGGTGCGCGACCCGCAGGCGCTCCGAACGTGGTACGACGCAACCCTCGGGTTCCTTAGGGGGTGTTTGGGGGGCGAACCCACCGCGGCCGCTGCCTCCTCCCGGAAGACCGAGACGCGGGCGGCGGTTCCATCAGGGCCAGCCAAGGGTCGGCGTTGACGCCAAGGCCGATTCCGCGTGGCATACTCGGACTAGCGATGGGGCTCTTTCAGCGCATCAGGGATATCCTCAGGTCGAACATCAACGACCTGATCGCTCGAGCGGAAGACCCCGAGCGGATGCTCAACGCCGCGATCGAGGACATGAAGCGCCAGGTCGCGGAGGCCAAGAGCCGCGTGGCGAGCTCGATCGCCGATCAGTCGCGCCTCGTAACTCAGCGCGATCGCGAGCAAAAGAAGGCGGCCTGCTGGTGCTCGCGCTTTTTACCCAGCGCCTCCATGGCCAGGTCATCGCGGCCGGCTTTCACCGCCACCATGGCCTTCTCCTCCCACGAGTCCGCCTTCTTTTGCTCGCGATCGCGCTGAGTTACGAGGCGCGACTGATCGGCGATCGAGC
>JBCBRU010000796.1:0-3716 GCA_039819565.1 Myxococcota bacterium
CGGCGGCGTCGCAGATGCGGCGGGCCTCGCTCCACTCGGGGTGGCGGGCGAGGACGAAGCCGTCCGACAGGAGGGTGTGGCGCCAGTTCCGCCGCGGCGTGCCGGGCCGAAGCAGCTGCTCGTCCACGAAAGCCTCTCCAGCCAACCGCCGCCACGCCTCGAGCCCCTCGATGCGAGTGATGCGGCCCTGGCCCTTGGCCCGCTTGAACACGATGCCGCAGTTATACTTGCGCACCCCGGAGCCCGCGAATCGTCGATGGCAGACCACCCGGGCCCACTCCTCGAAGAGGTTGTCGTCGGAGGTGAAGTTCATCTGGTCCACCAGGTGGGCACCCCCCGGGCGGCAGCCGATCTCGCCAAACACCGCCTCTCCTCGGGGGGTGAGGAACCACTCCATGTGTGTGAAGCCATCTCCCATGCCGAGGGCGTCGAGCACCCCGCGGCCGAGTCGCAAGCCGGCCGCGAGCTTCGGCTGCGCGAGATCCCGAACCGTGATGATGACGGGGCTTATCCACTCCTCGTTTCGAGCTTCGATGGGCTTCGGCAGGTATTGAGCCACGTTCTCGTAGACGGGCCGCCCCCCGACGCAGAGGGTGTCGTGGGTGAACTCCTCGCCGGTGATGTACTCCTCGCAGCTCGCCTCCCGCACGTGGCGGAGGGCGGGGAGGACCCGCTCGAGCTCGGCCCGGCTCGAGATCTTGTGGGTGTCGGCGCTCCCGGCCCCGGCGATGGGTTTGATGACGAGGGGGTAGCCGATGGCTTCCGCGGCCGCGTACACCTCGCTCTCGGTGCGCACCCGGCGGGAGCGCGGCACCCGCAGCCCCGCCGCCTCCACCCGCTTCTTCATGAGCTCCTTGTCTCGAAAGCCGCGCACGGCATCCACGCTCATGCCCGGCACGCCCCATCGCTCGCGCATGCGCGCGGCCAGGAGCACCAGTGGCTCCCAGTTGGCGAGGACCCGATCCATGGTGCGGCCCCGGAGCCAGGCGGAGACCCGCTCCATGGTGTCCGCCTCGTCCATGACCTTGGGCACCTGCAGGTAGTCGTGCAGGCTATCCTTCAGCTCTCGGGAGAAGCCCGCCGACGGAGCGTCGCCCACTCCGTACACCTGGGCGCCGACGGCAGCGAGGCCGCGGGTGTAGTGGATCATCTCGGGGGGATAGGAGGGCGAGAGGAAGACGACGCGCACGCCGGGACGGTAGCACGGCCCTCGGCTGGGAATCCTGCTCCGGGTTGACCCTGGCCGGTGGGCCTCGCACCCTGCCCGGGTGACTCAGAACGTGGTCTTTGCCGCCCCCTTTCCGGCCGAAGTCACCCAGCGCTTCGCCCGCGCAGCGCGCCAGCTCGACGGGGTGCGGCTCCTCGGGCTGGTCCACACCGCGCCTCAAGAGCCCCTGTACCACGACGTCGAGCGAGTGGCGGAGCCCCTCAACCCCGCGTCCCTGCGCGCCGGCGTCGAGGCTCTCGCCCGTCGCCACGGGCGCATCGACCGGATCGTGGGGATCCTCGAGGCCCTCCAGGTGCAGCTCGCCGAGCTGCGCCGAGACTTCGGGGTCCCTGGCACCAAGCCCGAGATCGCCGAGATCTTCCGAGACAAGGCGAAGATGAAGGCTGTCTTGTCCAAAGCCGGGCTCCCCGTCGCCCGCAGCCGCATGGTCGACAGTCGAAAGGCCGCCTTCGAGTTCGCGGAGCAGGTGGGCTTTCCGTTCGTACTGAAGCCACCGGCGGGGATGGGAGCCAAGTCGACCTTTCGCGTGACCTCCGGGCCTCAGCTCGACCAAGCCCTGAAGGGCCTCGGGGCCCGTGCCTCCGGACCGATGCTCGCGGAGGAGTTCCTCACCGGACGTGAGCACAGCTTCGAGACCATCACCGTCGGCGGACAGGTGCGTCTCAGCTCCGCCTCGGACTACTTCCCCACCTGCCTCGAAGCGGTGGAGAACCCCTGGATTCAGTGGGCCTGCCTCCTACCGCGGGATATCAGCGGCGAGGAATACGAAGGGGTCGAAGCTCTGGGGAAGGCAGCCATCGCCGCCCTTGGTCTCCACCAGGGGGTCACCCACATGGAGTGGTTCCGGCGTCCGGACGGGAGCGTAGCCATCGGTGAGATCGCGCTTCGGCCGCCGGGGGCCAACATCAGCCTCATGACCGGGGTAGCCCACGGCATGGATATGTACCGAGCGTGGGCTCGGGCCGAGATCGACGGCGCTTTCGACGGCCCCTACGTCCGCCAAAAAGCCGTGGGCAGCGCTTTTCTCCGAGGCATGGGCGGAGGCCGGGTGGCCTCCGTGCGGGGCATCAAGGAGATCTCGGAGCGGGCCAGCAAGTACCTCGTCGAAGCTCAGCTCCCGGTCCTCGGCGCGGCCAAGAAGGATACTTACGAAGGGGACGGGTACATCGTGGTCGCGGATGAGGACACGGAGGTGGTGAAGGGCCTCCTTCACGACATCGTGAACACCGTCCGCGTCAGCTATTCCTGAGCCTTTGATCCGGCGCACTCAGTTTTCCGAAGCAAAGCCGCGAAGGCGACGCAGGTCGGGTTGGTATGGCCTCTGCTTAGCGGCCGGGCATGACCCAAAGATACATTCACGCGATCGCTCTCGCGGGGGGAGCAGCTCTGAGCGGAGCGTGCGGGGGCACCCCGGACGTCGACGCCGACGATCCGGTGTGCCTCGAATCCCCCTGCGTGCCCTTCGGCCCCCTGGACGGGGTGGGCCGTGGAGGCGCCGCTCGCATCGTCGGGACCGAGTTTCGAGCGAGCGGCGTCAGGTTACTCGCCGACGAAGACGGCGGGAGCTGGCTGGCCTGGCGAAGCCACGAGGACCCCACGGACTTCAGCGGAACCCTCCGTATCGACAGGTTCAGCCCCGAAGGCTTCTGGGTCGGGACCTCCACCCTGACGGCCTTCGGGCCCCACGACCTCGCTCGGCTCCCCGGGGGTGAGCTGGTGGGCTGGCAGAACCACTGCGGAGACACCCTCGACGACGTGTGTTTCGCCATCGAGACCGGAGCCCATGCGCCGCGCCGGGTGGACTGGCCCGTGGAGGACCGCACGATCCAAGCCCACGCTCTCGACGAGAACGGGGAGCTGGACGGCGTGGTGTCCCTGGACGCGCGCCTCCGCTTCCTCCTCGGCCTGGCCCCCGCCGCCGCCTCCACCTACGCCCTCACCAACGAGGGGGAGTATCGACTGCACCGACTGAACGAAGACTTCATGTCGGAGGGCTCCCGCCGGGTCCTGCCGCGCGTGACCACCCGAGACCTCGCCCCCGACGCCCCGCTCGAGGACCTCCTGCGCGCCTTCGATCTGATCCAGCAAACCGCGACTCCGCCCGTGGCCACGACCGGGGGCGTGGTCGTGGCCGCGGCCGTGGCCAAGGGCACCCTCGCGGCCATCAACGCCGAGTACGGGCGCGACCTTCCCCTTCCCGCGGACCCTACCTGCGCAGACATCCTCGTGGTGCGGATGCCCCACGAAGGTGCCCCCGAGCACTGGGTGATCCCCACCCCCGTCTGCGAACGGTTGCCCAAGATGACAGTGGTGAACGACCGGGTGTTCGTAGCCTCGGTGGTGGCGGTTCCGCGCTCCCCAAGCGCCAACGACACCGAGGAGTACGACGCGGCGGTGAGTATCGTGGACCTCAGCACGGGTTCGACCCGGGCCGTGACCTTCGGAAGCGAGGAAGACGAATGGGTCGAAACCATCGCCCCCTGTGGTC
>JBCBRU010000797.1:0-3715 GCA_039819565.1 Myxococcota bacterium
ACTGCGCTGCCGCCCGGGAGGGGGCTTTGGCTACGATCCGGTGCCCCCCAAAGAGGCCGGTCACGGGAGCTCTTAGTTTGCAGTGTGAGTTGCGCAGTCCACTTTGGGCGACGGTCCGTCTCGCGGTCTAGGCGGCGAGCCAAATCCCTCGCGCGAGGCCATGCACTTCCAGGGCCTCGCGGGCGTAGCTGCTGCACGTCGGCTCGAAACGGCAGTGCGCACCGAGGAGCGGACTGAGAAAGAGCTGGTACCCTCGAATCAACACGACTCCGAGCTTGACGCCCCACCGCGAGGGGAGCCCGGCGACGTCTAGAGCCTTCGTAGCCTCGGCCTTCCCATGATGATGCTCTGGCGCGTCGCACATGGGTCTAGGGCTACACGGGCGCCCTCCTCCGTCAACGCTCGGGCATACTCGTTCAACATGTCTCCTCCTTGGCTTCCCGAGCTCCGGGCTGCCCTCGCACGGAACCGCCGACACCACGTTCAGGTGGCCACGGCAGATCCGCGCCTCGGTCCCACCGTCCGGACCGTCGTCCTCCGTCGCGTGGATGAGGACGGGGTGCTCGCCTTCTTTACCGATGCCCGCAGTGAGAAGTCCGACCAGCTTCGCAGCGACGCCCGAGCCGAGATCTTGGCCTGGTGGCCCAAGGGCCGAGTGCAATTTCGCTGGCGCGGCCGCGCCAGTCTGTCCGTCGACCCGAAAGACCCCCTGCGCCAGCAGATGTGGGAGGCGCTCCGGGAAGAAGACGCGGCGCGCTTCTGCGGCCCCGCGCCCGGGGCCCCGGTCGAAGCGCCGAGGGCGGCATCAACGGAGGGCGAGGCCTCAGGGATCCCGGCGACGTTCGCAGCCGTCCGGCTCGTCCCTGAAGAGGTCGATATCCTTCGCTTGGATCCGGGTGATCATACGAGGCGCCGTTTCACCAGACCGGATGCGACGACGTGGGCCACCGAAGAGATCACGCCGTAGGGGGACGGAGACCGACCCCCAGCGGCGCCCAATGCGGAGCGTCCGGGGGTCCGACAGCGAAAGGTTGACCCCCGGAGGTATCTGACGGAGCCGCCCCGAGAGGGTGGCCAAAGGCCATCCCGAAAGTAGGCCCTTCGCAGGCAAGCCTCGGCGGGATACTAGTCGACGACGGCCGTAGGTTCGTCGTCGTCCTCGAGGGATGTCGCTTCGGCGCCGTCAAACCCAAAGTAGTTGAACAGGCGCTCCACCGTCGAATCGAACAGGGAATACATGACGGGAATAATCACGAGCGTAAGGAAGGTCGCGAAAGTCAGCCCCGAGATGATCGCGGTCCCCATTGGACCCCAGAACTGGGTGTTCTCGGAACCCAGCTGAAAGTCGGGGTCCATCGAAGCGAGGAAGCCCACGAAGTCGATGTTGAGGCCGAACACGAGAGGAATGAGCCCCAGCACGGTCGTCATCGCAGTGAGCAGCACCGGGCGCAACCGAGTGGCTCCCGCCTCCACGATCGCGTCCTTCTTCGAGAAGCCCCGTCCCCGGAGCTGGATCGTATAGTCGATCAGCACGATATTGTTATTCACCACGATGCCGGCGAGGCTGATGATGCCGATAAAGGACATCAGACCAAAGGGCGTGCGAGTGAGAATCAGCCCGAGAAGAACACCGATGAGACTCAAGGCCACCGCGACCATGATCATGAAGGGCCCAATGAGTGAGTTGAATTGAGCGATCAAGATCATGAAGATGAGCGATGAGCCAATAAGTAGGGCGCGAGTCAAAAAGGCGAAGCTCTTTTCCTGGTCTTCGCTCTCGCCGGTGTACTTCATAGTGTAGCCGGGCGGGAGACCGTCCCGGTACTCCTGAAGGAAGGTGCGCACACTCGTGAGTACGGCTTGCGCGTTGCTGCCCTCGGCCACGTCTCCCTGGACCGTCACCACCCGCTGTTGATCCAAACGAGTGATCGACCCGAGCCCTCCCCCCATCTCGAGGTCCGCCACCGCTACGAGGGGAATCTGAGCCCCCTCGTGGAGAATGCTGAGGGTGCGAAGGGCGTCGAGATCGCCTCGATCCTCCTCGCGGAGCCGGAGTCGAATGTCGTACTCGTCCTCTCCGTCCCGGAACTTACTCACCTCTTCTCCCGCGATGGCGGTGCGTACCGTGGTGGCGATCTGCGCCGTGTTGAGGCCGAACCGACTGGCCCGTTCTCGGTCCACCTTGACCTGCAGCTCGGGGCGACCGCTGTCCAGGTTGTCGCGGACATCTACGAGGCCCTCAAGGGTTCCGTCCTCCGCGGCGCGGACGAGGCGCGCTTTGACCTCGGTGGAGATGGCCATGATCTCCTCGAAATCGGGTCCCGAGATTTCAATGTTGACTGGAGGTCCAGTAGGCGGACCCTGCTGATCCTTGTCGATGCTAATCTCAGCGCCAGCGATGCCCTTCACCGCCTCGCGGACCCGCAGCAAGGTGTCCTTACTCGACTCCGCTCGGTCCTTGTAGTCGATCAGATTGACGTTGAGCTGGGTGCGCTCGGGGGAGCGAGATCCGCCGCCGAACATGGCATCGCCGCCGACGCCGACATTCACTTGAGCGTTCTTGAAGTTCTTCTCAGCCAAGGGGCTGGAAGCGACCAGGGCGTCGAACTTTTGCTCGGTCTCTCGAGCCATGGCCTCCGAGGCGTCCAGGTTGGTGCCGAGGCGCCCCTCGACGGTGACCCTAATCTGGTTCGGGTCCGTCTCCGGAAAGAACTCCACGCCGGTGGGGGCAATGAAGAACATGGCGATGATGCCAAAGAGCCCACCGAGCACCGTGTTCATCAGCTTGGAGCGGTTGTCGGTGAGGATGCCATGGCGGCCGCGGAACAGCACAAGGCCGAGGGCGCCAAACACCACCGTGATCCCCGGGAGGAGGAGGGTCGCGAAGAGCACCGTCGCATTCGGCCCGCCCTCGCCGATGGAGACCAGGCTCACCGCTCCGACCATGAAGACTGCGAGCCCAATGCCGAACAGGACGGAGATCCGCTTGCCGAGCAGGATGGTCTCAATGCTGTGGATGACGATGCCCGCCACGCCCAGGAGGGCGAGAGTGGCCCCCGGGCCCAGGAGCACCATGGCGGGAGCCGGCCCCGCGACGCCGAAGAGAACACCTCCCAGAGCGGAGAGCACCAGGCCCAACGTAAAACTCACGAGGCTCCAAGCGTTCCGGAACAGCGCCCACCGACCCGAGTAGTCGCGTAAAAGCATACGCTGCAGGAACCCGCGATACCACTCCACGATGCTGGGGAGTCCAGACTCCACGAACCAATCGGCAACGCGTGAAAGTATGAGGGTGTGGGCGGCGTACACCACGACCTCCGTGACCACCACGACGAAGAAGGTCACCGGGCGGGCGAGGGCCAAGATGAGGTGGGAAACGGCGAGACCGAAGTAGATCAACCAACGCCAACGAGGGTTGGACGCGCCCTCATCCGCACCGGAGACCTTGGCGAAGTATCCCGTAATGACGGGATTGATAATCAGAGCTACGAACAGCGAGGATGACAGGGTCACGATGAGGGTGAGCGGCATGAAGCCCATGAACTCGCCGATGATCCCCGGCCAAAAGAGCATGGGAATGAAGGCCGCCACGGTCGTCGCCGTCGAAGCGACCACGGCCGTACCCACTTCGGCAGTGCCCTTCTGAGCGGCCTCCCAATGAGGATAACCTTCCTCTAGGTAGCGATAGATATTCTCGACAACGCCATCGTCATCG
>JBCBRU010000798.1:0-3711 GCA_039819565.1 Myxococcota bacterium
GATGGCCGAGAGGCACAAACGCGGGCAGAAGCTCTTCAAGTTCGCGGCGGGCATCGCACCATCGATGGGCATGATCGGAACGCTGATCGGTCTGGTGCAGATGCTCCAGGCTCTCGATGACCCATCTTCGATTGGTCCGGCCATGGCGGTCGCGCTCCTGACCACCCTCTACGGCGCGATCATCGCTTTCATGATCTGTACGCCGATCGCTGAGAAGCTCGAGTCCCGGACCAAGGAGGAGACGCTGAACATGAAGATCGTCATGGAAGGCGTGGAGGGCATCCTCAAGGGCGAGAACCCGCGGCTCATCATCGACAAGCTCGAGGGCTTCTTGGCCCCGAAGGCTCGCACCCCGCCGGACCCGAACGCCACCTGAGGCGCGGGGAGCTGAGCTCGGAAGGAAACGAACGGTATGGCCGAAGAGAAGAAAGCTCCACCGCCCCCCGAGGAACCGGAAGAGGATGCGCCAGAAGAAGGCGCCCCAGCGTGGATGGCCACCTTCGCCGACCTGGCCACCCTGCTGCTTACCTTCTTCGTGCTTCTCCTGTCCTTTGCGAACCTGAACGTGATCGAGTTCAAGACCGCGCTCGGATCCGTGAAGAACGCCCTGGGTGTCATCACCCGCAAGCCGGGTTACTTCGAGGGCCGCACGACGAACCCGATCGAGTGGGAGGCCGAGGACGGTCCGAACAAGCCCCAGAAGGGGATCCCGGACCACATCGTACCCATCCAGGCTTTGATTCAGCGGCGTCAACTGGAGGGGGCGATGAAGCTCATCGTGACCGAGGACCACATCATTCTCAGGGTCCACAAGCTCTTCAAGTCGGGCTCCGCAGACCTCGACCCCGAGCGCTTCGACGAGCTGGACATCATCACTCAGCTCGTCAAGGTGCATCCTCATCCGGTGGTCATCGAGGCCCACACGGACGACCGGCCCATCGCCACGGACCGGTACCCGTCCAACTGGGAACTCTCGGCGGCCCGCTCGGGTGCGGTCGCTCGCTATCTCGTCTCGGGCGGACAGGTGCGGCCGAAGCGGATCAGCCCCTCGGGCTTCGCCCACTATCGGCCGGTGGCATCCAATGCCACGGCCAAAGGCCGAGCCGAGAACCGCAGGCTGGATGTCGTCCTTGCTCGAAAGGACGACACGGCGGCGCAGCTCAACGATTCCAGCGGTTGGTAGAGCTCAACGAAAGCGAATGCCGCCGCCCTGACCGACGTACTTGTCGTTTTTCTCGATGAAACTCTGGGCTCGAGGTCGGACGGCCGGGAGCGCCCGGGCCATACGCCGCGCGCGCCGGGTCGACCGGGCAATCCCGACAAGAAGGCAAGCTGCGAAACTCCCCCCGGCCACCACCGCCGAGAGGGGGGGCATCGTCCACCGGCCCATGAGCCCGCCTGCGGTGACCCCCACGGCGAGAAGCAGGGCCACCACCAAGTACAGGACCACCAAGGGCTGAAGCCGACTCCAGGAGTTCTTGGAAAACGCGAGAAGAGCCAAGAGGAGATGAGTCGGAAGGAGCGCCGCAAGCACCGAAGGGCCGCTCAGCTCGGCTCCGATGAAGCCCCAAGATAGAAACACACCGGTCAGACCCAGCAGACCCACTGCGGCTCCGCCGACGACGGCGGCAAAGCGTGGCCAAAGAATGCCCAAGGCAGCGAGCGGGAGGAGCAGGGCGAGGGCCGAGGGAATCGGCGTTTGGCTCGCTGGACGTGCGGACGAGCCGTACCGTGCAGCTACGATGGGGCTGCCGGCCAAGGTCCCGCGATCGAGGATCCGCTCCAGCCCGTCCGGGAAGGTCACGGTATCCCAAGCAATGTGGCGGCCACCGTCACCCGCTACGAGCAGTTCCACCAGCCAGGCCGCCGGGGAGCCCCTTAACCGATCGAGGGCCCACTCCCGGGCGTTTCCGTTCACGTTGAGCGCGGCCTGAGCCGAGAGCGCTCCGTCCATGGCCTCATCGAGAAGGCCCGCGATGCGAAGGGTTCCGGTGTGGGTGAAGGGGTCGATACGATAGGCCCGCTCCGAGTCGACGAGATGAGCGAGGGTTCGAGCCACGGAGGTCGCAACCTCCGGTGGGAGGGCCAGCAGACGGCCCGACAGCTCGATGTCTCGCTCGGCCAGAGCCGTCCATGGCTCAACCGTGACTCGGGCCGTCGGTCGTCCCCGGAGAACGTCCAGCACCGCGGCCCGAGAGGTGGGAAAGGATTCAAATCCGTACACCCGGTCGTTCTGACCGTCCCGAACCCGGAGGAAGCTCTCGCCGAAAGGCTTCGACCACGCCCCACAGGGCGCCGCACGCACAAAATGAATCTCAGGGGACGCGGTCGCCGGCGGAGACATCGCCCCCGTCAAGCCTACCAACACCGACACGATCCCCAGACCGTCCACTACAAGTGGGGAAATATCAGATGCGGCATGCAAAATGTAGGTACGGAGGGGGTCAAATGGCCAGGACACCGCAAAAAAGACTCGGCGGCCGGTCTTAGGTGCACATGTAGGTGGTTCGCTGACCCGTCCGACCGTGGTCTCGGTTCCGGTTATGGTCGGGGCGGGAAGAGGAGGGAGCTTTGACGACGAATAGAGATGTCTACAACGCAGCCGTCGACCTCGTGGACGGAAACCTGGAGCGGGGACGCGCGGACCGGACCGCTTTCGTCGACCCTAGCCGGAGCCTGAGCTTCGGGGAGCTCGCCGCCGCGACCCGGCGCATGGTGGGGCTTCTTCGAGCGGCGGGCGTTCGACGGGAAGAGCGCGTGGCGATGCTCATGCAGGACACGGTCGACTTTCCGGTGGTGTTCTGGGGCTGCTTGCGTGCGGGCGTGGTGCCCGTCGCGCTCAACACCCTTCTCGGGGCCGAACAGTACGCCTACATTCTGGACGACTGCCGGGCACATGCCCTGTTTATCCAGGCGCCGTTGCTGGAGGGGCTTCGCGAGGTGTTGGATCGACGACCCCACCTCCAGGAGGTGTTCGTGGTAGGCGGCGACGCCGGCCCCTATCATGACTTCGGACGTCGCCTATCGGGGGCTGAGGCGCTCGATGGGCCGCCCGACACCGAGAGAGACGAGCCCGGGTTTTGGCTCTACTCCTCGGGCTCTACGGGATCCCCCAAAGGTGTCCTGCACCGACAAGGGAGCTTGCGAGATACAGCAGACACCTACGGAAGAGAGGTCCTCGGTATCGAAGCGGAGGACGTCGTGTTCTCCGCGGCGAAGCTCTTCTTCGCCTACGGGCTGGGTAACGGGATGACCTTCCCCTTGTCGGTCGGGGCCACCACCGTCCTCCATCCCGGAAGGCCGACCCCCGAGGCCGTGTTCGAGGTGCTCTCTAAGCATGCGCCCACGCTGTTCTTCGGGGTTCCGACGCTCTATTCGGCGATGCTCGCAGCCGGGGCCGGAGAGTCCGGCCGGACATCGCCCCGACTCAGGCGGTGTGTCTCGGCCGGGGAGGCGCTCCCCCGCGAGATTGGTCTGCAGTGGCGGGAACGCGTCGGGGTAGACATCCTCGACGGCGTGGGCTCGACCGAGATGCTTCACATCTTTCTCTCCAATCGACCCGAAGACGTCGAGCCGGGGACCTCCGGCCGCGCTGTACCCGGCTACGACCTTCGTCTCGTGGATGAGTCGGGCGTCGAGGTGGAGGAGGAGTCCGTGGGCGAGCTGTTGGTACGAGGTCAGTCCAGCGCTTTGGGGTACTGGAACCTTCGC
>JBCBRU010000799.1:0-3710 GCA_039819565.1 Myxococcota bacterium
ATGCGCCCACCCTCCGACGCTCGCCTCGCTCGCTGCGCCCTGCGCTTGCTCGAGGGTCCCGGGCGGGAGTGAATCCCGCCCACCCTCCTACGCTCGCCTCGCTCGCTGCGCCCTGCGCTTGCTCAGGGGTCCCGGGCGGGAGTGAATCCCGCCCACCCACCTACGCTCGCCTCGCCTGCGGACGGCCACAGCCTCTCGAGGCTTCGCGCTCGAACCAAACATCATGCCCTTCGAACGAAGCCGCTGCCCCGGCACTGGGGGCCGGTCTCGATGCGAAGCGATGAAGCGACCGCGGAGGCTACGTCGACGGTGCGCGCATGCGCTTCGCGGTCCGAGACGCCAAGGGCACCAGGGCTCGCTGCGGCCCCGTTGAGCGCGGTGCTCATCAGCGAGTTGAGGGCCTCCCGCGGGTCCCTCACCAACTCGGACATGCCGACGCCACCAGCTGGCGCTCACCATGGATATCTATTCCTTCAACTTCGTCTCGTCGCCTCGGAGGCTCAGTCGGCGCCGCGCTCGTCCTCCACACCTGGTCGCGGACCTTGGCCCATCATCTCGACTCTCTTCGGTGGGTCCCCTTCGGGGCCTATACCTATCGGATGGGTACTACCAACTCCCCAAACTACGCCTCACCCGACCGCGTAAATGGACAAGCCGTGCCTGATTAGAATAAATACATCAGATCGCCCGAGCGATCGTCGACCCGCCGACGATTGGACATGTCCGGTCTCCGGACAAACACCATATCGACAGGGCTCCTGAGTCATGGTCATACCCGTACTATGCTTGCTGTGTTCCCGCTGTTGGCCGTGGGCCTCGCCGGCAGCTCATCGACGGCCACGACGGCCGATGAGATCAGCGAGTGGACAGATATCGGTGCACTGTATGAGCATGTAAGTTGGTTGGCCTATGAGGCCCCCCCTCGGAGCATCGACCTCGTGGACCAAGTCTTGGAAACCGAGCTCTCAACGCTATGGCGAGGGAAGTTCGAAAACGCGGCGGCAATGGCCTTGGCGCAAAGCGGGCAATACGGCCTGGCTCGACGAAGATTCGAGAGAGCACTCGCGGTATTTCAGTCGGGTGGCCATGCGGCGCAAGTTGGCCAGATATACGTGAACCTCGGGGCTGAAGCCCTCGACGGCGGAGAGTTTGCGCGGGGCATCCGATATCTTGTCGAGGCCAAGCGCGCTTCAATCTCTGCAAAGCATCGAGTCATGAATGCCTGGGTGGACTTCACCCTGGCCAATGCGCACATCGAGGCCGCCACCTCCGGCGATGACTTCGACGCCGCCCGGGTCTACCTCTTCCGAGGGCTTCAAAAACTCGGGCCTGACGACCCTCGGCTCGCACAGGGGACCATCCGGCTCGGAGCGCCCCCGCGAGGCCCCGAGGCCCTGGAGAGGTGGCGCCAGCAGGACCGCGACCTCGATGCGCGGTATTTGGGCTACCAACATCTGGCGACGGTCGCTTTCCTCGAGAGCGACGCAGAGTCCGCCCTCCGCTGGGTAACCCATCTTCAACAGGTCGCCGACGCTCTTGAAAAACCTATGAAGCGGCTCGCCGCGGCTAACCTTCGGGCCTCGGCGCTCATCATCGACGGCCAGGTCGATGAAGGCACGGCCCTCTTCGAAAGTACCTTCCGCGAGCTGGAGGCCCGCCAAGTACCTCGAGACCTCACTTCCGCCGCCGCGCTCGGGGCTCGCGCTCATCTGTCCGCAGGCTTGGAGGATCGTGCTCAGGAGCTAGCGGCTTCCATTCTTCCCCCGATCGAGGGCAGCAACATCCCGACCCGATTGGCCCACGAGACGCTGGTCGAAATCTACAAGCGCCGGGGTGAGTCGGAAAAGGCACTCGTGCATAGCGAAGCTCTCAAGGCGCTCTTGGTGTCCTTTGCATCGGAGAACGGGCAACTCATTCGAGAGACCTTCTCGGCTCAACAGCGCAACAAACAAGCGGAGCTCGAAGGAAGAGTTCAGAAGACCATGCTCGTCGCCTCTGGGCTTACCCTTGCGCTGCTGCTGGGGGCATCCATTCTTCTATTTCGCGGGTGGCGGCAGAGCACAAAGGAGGCCCGAGCCTCCGAGACCGTCGGCGCTCTGCAGCGCACCCTAAACCGGGAGCTTCGTCATCGCTTCGGCAACCATCTTGCCACCCTTAGGGCGTCCGCCCATTGGGGCCAGGCCGATGATCCGACGCGAACCCTGGAGCGAATGAGGCAAAGCATCGAAGCGATGAGCGCTCTCGACGCCGTTGTTTCGGGAGCTCACGCGCATGATGATGCGGTCGACCTCGGCGTCTATCTGGAGACCCTACTCACCCTCACGGAGGAGATCTATGCTCCCCTCGGGGAGTTGGGGTGGACGATTGAGGCTCAGCCCCTTCAGCTCGATCCCAAACGCTCGTTCCTGGTCGGACTGGTGGTTGCGGAGTCCGTGAGTAACGCGTTCCGTCATGGCTACGGAGAGCAGGGTACGGGTACCGTTCGAGTCTCGGTGCGGCAGGAGGGGACTCAGGTCGTCGTCATCACCGAAGACGACGGCGTCGGCCTGAGACGTCCCTCGCGCCGCGACGGTGGACACACCAAGCAAGGGCTAGCGATCCTCGAGGACATGGCTGAATATCTCTCCGGGTCGCTCGAGCTTCAGCCAGCCCATCCCCATTCCCACCGCCCGGGTCTGCGTGTCCTCCTTCGCTTCCCGAACCCACTTGGGCACGAAATCGAGGCTGTAGATGAGAAAGCTCGAATCTCATTGGTCAGCAGGTAGCCACCGCCAGATCGCTCCCTGTCGCCGACCGAATAGAGGAGCGGACGGCGTCTCTGCATCTGAGAGGCTTTGAAGGACAAGTTGACGATCGACCGACATACGAGCGGACTTCGCCGCTCGCGGAAGGGCGGAAGGTCCCGCGAGGACGAGCGTCCTGAACGGGCCTTGCTCCTCATATGGAGGGTTCGGCGAGATGAAAAGGAAGCCGTCAGATCGAAGCGTACGGCCCTTCGAGAAGCAGGTCGTACTGGGCGATCTCGTACGTCTGGGTGGCCACCTGGCGGCTGGCGAGACCCCGCACCTTGTCGGACGAGACGAGATCCTGGGCTCGGCTCGCCATGGTCACGCCGCCCACGTGGTGGGCCCGCATGAGCTCCAGCCAGCGCTTTCCGCGCTCCCGTCCCGTCAGCAGAGAGAGTTCCGTGAGCTCGTCCGCCGAAGCGTACCCGGGCATATCGCTCAACGGGATGCCCGCGCCGCCATTGGCACCCATCCACCCCATGACCAGGGTGGGGGGAACCGTAGACTGACCCCAGTCCGCGAGCCAGGCGTGCATGTGCCCAATTTCGATCGCCTGGTTCTGGAGAACCTCGGCCGCCGCGGCTTGGACCAAGTCTCCGGTGTCGCGACCCAAGATCCGCTGGCACATGGCCAAAGCCTGGAAGTGGTGGATGCTCATGTCCCGACAGAATCCGTAGTCGGCATCGTTCGCTTCTGTTTGGGCCCTCGCGCGCCCGGACAGGATAAGAGGCAGGGGTAGACATGCTCCCGTGAGCAGGAGCTGACGTCGGCGATACACTTTGAACGTCCTCTCAGCCGCCGCCACCGCCGCCGCCGCCACCGCCGCCGCCGCCGCCGCCGCCGCCATTCTCAGCCGGTACGCCACGGAAGCAGCCGACCGTATAGGGAAAGGTCTCGGTAGTGTAGTAGGCGTATTCTCCCATC
>JBCBRU010000800.1:0-3708 GCA_039819565.1 Myxococcota bacterium
CCGCGAGCGACTCGAAATCTCGCTTGACGACGTCGAGGACGCTCCGCCGCAGCATGGCCCGCTGGACCTCTTGCGGCGTCGCGCCCTCGGACGAAAAGCCAGATCCAAACAAACGCTCGAAGGCCACGCGAGGATCGTCGATGGGGGGGAGCGTTTGTTTGGATCTGGCTTTTCGTCCGAGGGCGCGACGCCGCAAGAGGTCCAGCGGGCCATGCTGCGGCGGAGCGTCCTCGACGTCGTCAAGCGAGATTTCGAGTCGCTCGCGGCGCAGGTGGGTCAGGAGTCCCGCTCGGAGCTCGACCGTCACCTCACCATGGTGAGGGAGGTCGAGCAGCAGATCTTCACGGTTCCGGAAGAGATGGCCTGTACCCCGCCGGACGCCCCGGACTCATCGAATGACTTCCCGGAGGTCGTAGCCCAACAGATCCGACTGGGGGTGGCGGCGCTGGCCTGCGATCTGACCCGGGTCCTCAGCCTTCAGTGGAATCGGTCCTTCGGGAATCAATCCTTCCGCTGGATTGGCGTGAACGGAGGCCACCACTCCCTTTCTCACCGCGGGGATTCGGATCAGGGAGCGGTCAGCGACCTGGTCGCCATCAACCGGTGGTACGCGGAGCGCTTTCGAGACCTCATCACCCAGCTCGCCGCGGTGCCTGAGGGCGACGGCAGCCTTCTCGACAACACCCTCGTGGTGTGGGGCAACGAGCTCGGCAAGGGCAACAACCACACTCGCAACAACATCCCCTTCGTGTTGGCCGGCGGGCGAAACGGACTCATGCGCCCCGGTCGTTGGCTTCGGTACCAAAATCAGTCTCACACCGACTTCCTGGCGGCCATCGGCCGGGCTTTCGGTGCGGAGACCGCGACCTTCGGCGACCCGCGCTTTAGCGACGGGCGCTTCGACGACCTCTAACCGGGTCGAGGGCAGAGACCCCGTCACCGGCGAGGTGTCGGTCCAAGTGGGTCAGTTTCCGCCGCCGACCGCGACCCTTCCCCCCTGCCCTCGAAGTCCCGGCCGAGCTACGGCTCCAGGGGTGCCCCACTTAAGCGAAGCCTCGAGGAAGTCCCGCTGTTCCCTCGAGGTGCCCCGATCGCTCCTGTGGCTCCTGGCCTCGATTCTGCCCGCTCAGGCTCACGCCCAGGTCTTTGATGAGCCCTCGGTGCCGGCGTCGGGGACGGCGCGGGCCCACCTGGACGTGAAGGCCTTCGGTCGCTACGCGATCACCGTCCAGAGTGACCAGGGGGTCTCGCTCCAGATCGTGGACCGAGGGGCGGGCCCGAGCGAGGTCTCGGGCCGACCCGGCCAGGAGGACGGACGCATCGATCGCTTCCTAGATCGAGGGACGTACCGCGTCCTTACCCAGGGCGCGCCGGAGGCCGCCCAGGGCGCGCCAAAGGCCGCCCAGGGCGAGGCTCGTCTCGAAGCGAAGCTCTATCGCGAGCTCGAAGGCCCCCACTCGCCCTCTCTCTTGGTGGAGCACCGTCCCATCGATGCCTCTCTCGGGGACGTCGAGCAGCGCTCGTACTGGCTCGACCTCCCGGCGCGTCGCACCGTGGTCTTGGAAGCCGCGGGGCGCAACCTCACTGACCTCCGGCTCTGGAAGGACGGGACGTGGCTCGTGGACGCGAGCCCGACCGCGGACCGCATCGAGCCCAAGGTCGGCCGTCCCCTGCGGGTGCAGAGACTGGCCGCAGATCTCGAGCCGGGGATCTATCTCGTCACCGCCTACGGCGGCCCGCCCCTGGCCTGGGCCGAGGACGACGGCACTCATCCCTTCCACCTGCGCTACGGCCTTCGAAAGCACCCGTCGACCCTTCGACAGCGCTTCGTGATCGGACCCTTGGGCTACGATCGCTTCCTCGTCGAGGGGGCCGATTACTATCGGGTCGAACTCGGGGAAGCGCAGCCCATCTCTCTCGAGGTTCGCAAGTATCGAGCTCCCAACCCCTTCGTGGCCCCCCGCCTCGCCCAGGCCGCCATCACCAAGAAGAGCGTCCCCCCGGTGGCCGAAACGAGAGCGCGCGAGGGTCCGCATCTCGTCACCGTCCGCGGGCCTCCGGGGCGCGCGTACGTGCTTCAGCACTTCACTCAGCGTCGAAGCCTCACCCTGGACGCCGGCGCCTACTACCTCTCCACGGTCCACGCGGGCGCGCCGGAGGACTCGCTCGACGCCACCGGAGTCCTCGTAGCCGCCGCCGGGAGGTCTCCCCGGCGCGCCCTGGAGTGGCAGGCCGTGACGGTGGGCAACGACCGCTCCTGGGTCCGCCGCTTCAACCTCCTCGGGCAAGCCACGGTGTTCGTCGAGGTCAGCGACAAGGGGCGGTACGGAGTGGTGGCCAAGGGCGACGGAAAGGCGCGAGTGCGGGTCGAACCCTTCTTCGTCACCCCCCCTCGGGACTACCGAGCTCCGCCCTTCCAGGGCGCCGACTCCACCTGGGATCTGGACCCGGGGCTCTACATGGTGACCCTCCGCCCCGAGCGGCAGGGGGTCGTCGATGTGGTCATGTCTCGCAAGGGAGCCTTCAGGCGAGCGCTACAGAGCCTGAAGGGAGGGGCCAACAAGCCCTCGCGGCGGCTGGCCCTACGGTTTCCTCGGCACTCGGTCCCCGAGAAAGGGCAGACGCTCTACGTGTCGGAGCAGCCCGGGGTCTCGGTGGGGATCCTGGCCCGTCGCCTCCCGCTCGATCTTCGCGAGGCGCTCCCTCTTGCCCTCGGGCCCAGCGAGACCCTCGCGGTCGAGGCCCGTTTTTCGGAAGCGGGCCTGCTGACGGCAGAGGACGAGGCGGGACGGCGCCTCGAGATCTCGGTGGCCGGAGAGCCATGGACCTCCGCCGCCCGCCCGGCCTTGGGTCGTCACGAGGTCAGGGTGCGGTCGGGGGACGAGAGATCGACGATGGCGGTGCTTCGCCTTGCTCCCGATCGGAGCGCGGCGGACCGGCCGCTCCCCTCGCTGCCCGAGGGGCGCCGAGCCGCGGTCCCGAAGCTGCCCGTGCTGAACGAGGGGGCGCGGGTCCCCGTGGATCTCGATCGCGACAGCGGCGTCTCCTACCTCGTCCGAGCTGAGCAGCCCGGGCTCTATCGGCTGGAGTCTTCCGGGCTTCTCGCCACGCAGGGGGTCTTGCGGACACGGGTGGTGCCGAAGCTCGCCGATGGGGATCAAAACGGGGTCGGGCGAAACTTCCTCGTTCAGCAATACTTGGGCGCCGGCGACTATCAGCTGACCACCCGGACCCGGGGGCGCTCCCGGGGACATTTGGGGCTGCGGCTCTCTCGTACCCCCGCCCAGGACGGGGGCCAGCTCATCGATGGGATTCCCGCTCGGGCCACCCTCGAAGCCGGCCAGGCCGTGACCTACACCTTCGAAGTCGAAGAAGAAGGACGCTATCGCCTCCGAGCCCGGGGACGGGACCGCACGTTCCGGGCTCGCCTGGAGGACGCGGAGGGGTGGCCTCTGGAGCGCCCCGGCGGCCCCGCCCGGTTCGACCGGCGTTTTGCTCCGGGAACCTACCGGCTGGTCCTCCTCCCCGAATCGGTGCGAGCCCGGGCGGTGACGGTTCTCGAGCGCGAGCGCCCCCCGCCGGCGCGGGAGGGGCACGGACCGCACGCGATCGATCTCGACGAGCAGGTTCCTCACATCTGGACCGGGGGAGACGCTTCGGCGCGTGACGTCTTTCGGTTCGAGGTCCCTGCGGACATCGACGTGAAGA
>JBCBRU010000801.1:0-3683 GCA_039819565.1 Myxococcota bacterium
GCACATGTCTCCGGGCGAAGGTATCTATCTCGACGCGGGGGTCCCCCACGCCTATCTGATGGGTTCGGGCACCACCAGCTTCGAGGTCAAGCCCGCCCGGAGCACATTGTCGGAGTTGGCCATGACCTCGACGCCCGAACCCATCAGATAGGCGTGGGGGACCCCCGCGTCGAGATAGATACCTTCGCCCGGAGACATGTGCACGATCTCGAGGAGGAAGACGAAGAGCAATCCCCGGTCTGGGGCCTCGAAACCCAGCGTACGTTCGGCAAAGAGCGCCCAGCGAGCGGGGTCGTCGACAGTGCGCTCCGCCTCCGAGGCCTCCCGCTCGAGCCGCCGCAGGAGTTGGGTCAGGGCCGTCGAGACGACCTCCGAGGGATGCGCAAACCACGCTTCCAGAGCCGACTTGAGCCCTTGAGAGTCGTGCGAGAAGCGAGGGAAGAGGTGCCTCAACTCAGGGAGCCCCTGCAGCCGGGCCTCCATGTCTTCGTAGGGCCGAAAGCCGCACAGCGCGTGCGCCTGCGTGAGCGCGAGAAAGAGCTCCGGCTTGTGCCGTGCGTCTTTGTACACCCGGCCCGGATCCCCCCGAGCGACCCCTTCGGCCTCCTCCTGGCCAAAGCCCACCACCGCCTCGGCGGGGCCAGGGTGAACCTGAATGGAGAGGGGTCGTCCCGCGGCCAGCACCTTGAAGAGATAGGGCAAGGTGCCGAAGCGATCCGAGAGCTCGGAGCCCAGCCATGCTTCCGGTTGCGCGTCGATCAGAGCATCGAGGGCGGAGACGCGCCCGCCCCGACATCTCGCGAGGGCGGGTCCATCCGGATGGGCCCCGAACCAGGCTTCCGCCACCGGTCGCGGCTCCGGCATCCCCAGGAGCCGAGAGATGAACTCCGGGTCGGCCCAATGATGATGCTTCAGGGCAGGCTCGAGGGACCAGAGCCGCGCGAATCGGTCGAGGCTGGGCATGGCGATGGGTAGCGCCGGGCAGAGGGGCGGACCCCGACGTCGCGCCGGCATAGCACAGCGGCGCTCGGTCTGGTGTATCGAATCCCGTGACCTCGGACACCTCACCGACCTTCCGCGGACGACGTCCGCGAGCCCTCGCCTTTGGCACCAGCGGGCTTCGGGGCCTCGTGACAGACCTGACGGACCTCGAGGCTTGGATCAACGTCAGGGGTTTCCTGAGATGGCTCGAAACGTCTCGAAACTGGACGCCCGGAGACGTGGCGGTGGCGGGTGACTTGCGCCCCAGTACGGAGCGGATCCTCGGAGCGGTGCGTCGCGCCATCATCGACGCCGGCGGCCGCGTGCGCGACCAGGGCCGGATCCCGACCCCCGCTCTGGCCCTGCACGGGATCACCGAGGGCTGGCCAAGCGTGATGGTGACGGGGAGCCACATCCCCTTCGATCGCAACGGCATCAAGCTGAACCGCCCCGACGGGGAGGTGTTGAAGACGGACGAAGCCGGGATTCTCAGGTCGGTGACCGAGGTTCGGGCCTCGATCTACGCCGAAGCGCCCGAGACTTCGATCTTCGACGATGAAGGCGCCCTGAAGGCGTCGGCGCGTCTGGAGCCGGACCCGCATGAGGAGGAGGCCCGCGCGCGATTTCGCGACCGTCTGGTTGGCGCCTTCTCGCCCGGGGCCCTATCGGGGCTCCGCATCGGCGTCTTCTCCCACTCGGCGGTGGGTCGGGACCTCCTCCGGGAGATCCTCGACGCCCTCGGCGCAGAGACCGCGGAGCTCGGGCGCTCCGAGACCTTCGTGCCCGTCGACACCGAGGCGGTGGATCCCCAGCTGCTCCGCCGCATCGAAGCGGAGGCCGAGCCCTATCGGGCCCGCCAGCAGCGCTTCGACGCGGTGGTGTCCACGGACGGAGACAGCGACCGCCCTCTTCTCGTGCTCCTCGACGAGGAGGGGCGGGCCCAGCAGATTCGCGGAGACACCCTCGGAGCCATGGTGGCCGAGGACCTCGAGGCGGACGCGATCGCAGTCCCGGTTTCGGCCAGCGATCTCGTGGACCGACACCTCGGGCACTTTGGGGTCCACATCGTGCGCACGCGTATCGGCTCGCCCTACGTCATCGCGGCCTTTCCCGAGCTAGAGGGGCTCCGCAACGTAGGCTTCGAGGCGAACGGAGGCTTCCTCGTGGCCACCCCGCTGGATATCGGTCGGGCCCCCATCGACCCCCTCCCCACCCGGGACGCCTTCCTTCCCCTGGTCACGGTGTTGGCTCGATGCGCGGCGAGGCATGAGCCGATCGCCGAGCGGGTCGCCCGCCTCCCCGCCCGCATCACCGCGGCCGGTCTTCTCGATGAGATCCCGCCCGAGCGGGGCCATCGGGTGACCCGGCGGCTGAGCTTCCGAGACTTCGAGGAGGTTTGGCTGGAGCTCCCCCGAGGGCGCCGTCCAGGAGAAACGCCGCGAAGTCTCTCGAACCAAGACCTGGCCGCGGCGGAAGCCCATGCCGCTGAAGTTGCCGCTCTTTGGGCATCTCTCGGCGTCGGTCGTCTGATCCATCTCAATGCAACAGACGGAGTCAGGATGCGCTTCGAGACGGACGACGTCATTCATCTGCGCCCGTCGGGAAACGCACCTCAGTTCCGGATCTACGTGACCGCCCATTCTCGCGAACGGGCGGAGCGGCTGGTCGAAGAAGGGCTCGCAGCCGGGGGGCCGGTACGGAGGCTGCTCGACGGCGACTGACTTTGACTCAGATGAGCTGTTGGTGGGCGAAGACCTTCCGAAGGGACTCTACGGGCATGTTGCCCGCCTCCAGAAAGCTCCGGTGGAACCTGCGGTCGACGTCGAGCCCAGCCGCCCCTGCCTTCTTCTCTACGTCTGCCTTGAGCTGGTGCACCAGATGATTCCCAGCGAGGTACGAGAGAGGGTACCCGCGCTCGATGGAGTACCAGTTGAGCTCTGCCTCGACCCGACCGGGAACGAACCCCGTCACTTCCCGGAGCACGTGCCCCGCCCGCGCGAAGGCGTCACCTTCGGTCGGGGGAGAGACCACTCCCAGCTCGAGGAAGCTCGGCTCGCCGGTCATGAAGAAGAGGTCGATACCCACTCGGGCGCCGATGCGCGCGATGTCCAGCTTGCCGATGAAACGGGCCTCGTCGGACAGCTCTCCCATATATCCCACGTCGAGCATGTAGTCCTCGAGCATGGTGGTCCACCCCTCGGCGAGTTCCATCGCGTCGCAATGACGACGGATCACCGAGTCATGAAGGGCTGCGTGGGTCAGCTGCAGATGGTGACCAGGAATCCCTTCGTGGATGATCATCCCCGGAATCCCGAGCCGACTGTGCTCATCCACGAGGGCCTCCGAGAGAGTGAGATACACGATGGAGGTCCGCACCCCTTCCCGGAACGGCGGGGGAGACATCATGGCCCCGGCCGGAATGGTAGGCTCGAGAAAGGTCGGGGTGCGGAGGATCTTCATCTCTTGACCCTCGGGCACCGGAAATAGATCCCGTTTCCGAACGAAGGCCAGCACCGCATCTCGCTCCTTCTGATAGGCTTCTAGAATGGCGCCGAGTCCCTGGGTCCCGAGCTCGACACGGAACTTAGCCAAGAGATGTCGCTGAAGTTCGGAGATAGCGACGTCGGCCGACAGCCCGTGGCGAGCGGCAAGCCCCTGGCGCAAGCTCTCCAGCGTGGCTCGGTTGTCGGTGAGGAAGTCAC
>JBCBRU010000802.1:0-3642 GCA_039819565.1 Myxococcota bacterium
ACGGGCTAGGGTTCATTCCCGTCTTGGGGCTTGCCTTCGGCATCAGCTTGGCTTGGGCCTCGCTTTTGTAGTGATTTCGCCCTCCAAGGTCGACGATCAGACCGTCCACGACGATCGGATGATTCGGCCCCTGATACTTCATCAGGTCGATGAAGAGCGTGGGGTCTGACGTGTAGTTCTTCGAGGGGTTTTGGCCCGAGAGAATCGTCCGATGAGCTCCCCAAGGATCCCGCTTCGAGAAGTCATCGGAGTATCCGCCGATGATCGACACGGGCACGAACAGCGTCGTGCTCCCGGCCTTGGCTCGACCGAGATAGGTCCCTTCCGCCACGTGCACCACATCGCCGGGCTCGAGCTTCTTGGCGATGTTTCCGAGATCCTTGGCGGGTTTTTCTTTCGTGCCCTTCTTTCCTTTTCCGCGGGCGACCGAGACGTACCAGTCTCGGGCCTGCGCGGACGAGGGAAGAGCCATGAGAGCGATCGCGACGAGCGTCGCGATGGGGGACAGCCTTCGCATAGACCGTCGCTACCATCTCCCAAGACTTCGAGCACGCACTCCACCCCCAGCCGGCATTCACCCCAGGTCTCCTCAGACTATAAAGCCTCAGAATTCCGAATATTTAGACCGAGAACGACGAGAACCAAAGCGTACAAAGAACCCTCCTAATCCCAGGAGACCTACCCACCACCCGGGCGCGTCCCGCCCCGGCTGCGTACACCGACAGTCACTTTCGGGAGCCGGAGCGTCCGCTCCCGCCGGGGCCGCTTCGACGACGCCCGCGGCGATGGCAACCTGCCCGTCGGGATTGACCACGACCACGTCGTGCCGCCCGGAAGGCAAGCCTGGATCCACCCTTCCTGTAAGGGTGGAGGTCCCAAACAACGCCGCGGAGCCGAGGGTACGGGTGCCCACCCGCACCACAGCTCCGGTTTGGAAGTCGGCTCCAGCCACGATCAGCTCGAAGGCCATGTCGGACTGTACGTTCGAAGGTGAGACCTCCGAGATGCTCGGTGGCGGCGCAGACACCAAGCCGGCGTCTGTCGGGGTCCCGTTGCCCACATCCTCGGCGGGCTGCGCGTCCACTGGACCAGCATCGGAGGGGGCGGCGTCCGGGGTCCCCGTATCGTCGTCGTCGATCGGTCCGTCGGAAACGCCAGCGTCGGAGCTTCCCCCACAGTCATCTGCTCCCGGCAGGACGATGAAGTTTGCGGGTCGAACCCGGGCCCGAATGATGAAGTCCCCTTGGATGTTCGGGAACAGCGGATTCCCGGCCTCGTACCAAGCCGGGCTCCCTATCGTGGTGCCGCATGGGTTCGACGGGTCCAGAGCGATATCGACGAAGGCCCAGTTGCGGCCCGCGGTGCTCTGGCCAGGGTCCAGACACACGTTATGCCCTGAGTCGAAGCGCTTGGTCAGGCACACGCGGAAGGGCCCTGCCTTACCTACCCGAATCGGTGCGAAGCCGGGTGCGGCCAGGTCGACGCGGGTGGCCCGAGTGGTGCTCCCGGGGATGCTGAGATTGTAGGTCGGTCCCAGCTGAGGGCCCGGCATGGCCGCCCCCAGTTCTTCAAAGATCTGGAGGTCGAAGGGCTGGCCGGGTGCGGTGGGCGATCCGTCGGAAGCCACGAGCAGGATCTCGTCGATGTCCACGGGGAATGCGGCCGCCGGAATCGCGTGGCCGAGGCTCGCACAGAAGACCTCGCCCTCGCAGGAACCAAGCGAGGCGCTGCAGCTTACGGGAAGAGAGGCGGTAGCGAGATTGAGCTGATCGTTGCAGCTCCGATAGGTGCGCGAGTTGCAGTCAACCCCGCACTGAAGATTCTGGGCTTCCGCGGAAGAGCTGAGCCCAGGGAGCAGGAGAATGAGGGCCGGAAGGCAGCGCAACTTCGCCATCTGAGCGGGGTATCAGAGCCCGTTCATGCGGCGAAAGGGTGCCTGACCGCTCTCCCGTATAGACCAAGGTCAGCGTCACTCGAAACGCTGGGCGAGGTCCGCGTACCCAGCCGCCACCAGCTCCTCCTTGGGGATGAACCGAAGAGCTGCGCCGTTGATGCAGTAGCGAAGCCCGGTCGGCTCCGGTCCGTCGTTGAAGACGTGACCAAGATGGCTGTTGCCGTGCTTCGATCGCACCTCGGTGCGAACCATGAAGTGGCTCGCGTCTCGTTTCTCCACGATGTTCTGCGAGACGAGGGGACGCGTGAAGCTAGGCCAACCGGTGCCGCTCTTGAACTTGTCCTCGGACGAAAACAGGGGCTCGCCGGACACGATATCCACGTAGATCCCTGCACGCTCGTTCTTTGTGTAGGGGTGGGTAAACGGCCGCTCCGTGCCACTCTGCTGGGTGACCCGATACTCGAGCGGACTCAGCGCCTTTTTCAGGACTCCATCGCTCGGTTTCTTGAACTCACCGGCGCGAACGGCATCAGGGGACGGCACCAGGGCCTTGGCCGCTTCAGGAGGCGTGGGGGCGGCCGCGATAGCCGGCGGCATCGCCGATCGGGCGGCCATCGCCACCGCCGCCACGAGGAGCACCACCAGCAGAATGGTCTTCGAAGTATCCATGGTCCTAAAACGCCCCAAGGGGGCGGTGGTTTCATCTAAGGGCTTCATTACTCCTCCAGGAGCCGTCGGAGGCCCCCTACGAGGTCCTCCGCGCTACGCTGGACGGAGTCCGGAACCTGTTCTTCGAGCAGCAACCCATACAGCCGCTCAGCCATTCCTAAGGCGCGGCGTAGACGTTTGGCTGGGTCCTCCGCGGTGACGGGTTTGACGGGCTCCGGGGCCTTTTCCTTAACGAGCTTACGGAGGGTGCTCGCGGGAGGATCGTCCCGGAAGACCTGATCGCGAAGCTCGCGGTAGTCGGACTCGGGGAGGTTGGGGTTTTGGCGCGCCTCGGCCAGGATGTCGAGAGCCTCGAAGCTAGGGAGTTCAGCGGGCGGAGCCTGCGGCTCAACTTCGGAGCGCTCTACCTGATCGAGGGTCTCGCGCTCATGCTGATTCAAGAAGTCGTAGGACCGCACCAGCTTGGTGAGGGTCTCCTTCTTGAGGTGAAGCTCGTGTTTCCCATAGGCTTCGAAGGTCCGGTAGCCCCATTCGCGATACAGCTTAGCGGCCCGGATCTCGGCCAAGTGACGGGCCAGACGAACCCAGGACCGCTTGAAGTCTAGGGCAACCTCAAGGGTCTCGTGGCGCTTGCTCCCTGGCTCGAGGCTGGCCAGTCGCTCTGACATGGCGACCTCGGTTTTGCTCGGTCCCTCCCCCGACGGCTCGGCCGTCTGGTGCGCCGACTGCTCCGAAAGTCGCAGGCTTCTCATCCGCGGGTCCTCGCCACCTCGATGATGACCGGCTTGTCATCCGCCTCAAATCCCGACTCGCACGCAGCGATGGCTCGCTCGGCCACGTCCGGGGTGACCTCGGCGAAGGCGTGGGTCCGTCGGAGGACCGCCCTGCGCATGGCATCTTCCTCGTCCACGTCGGCCGCGTCCGCGAGCAGACCACGAATTCGCCGCTCGTCGTACCCGTCAGTCTGTCCTCGGTTGATAAAGATGCGGGTACTGTCCTCACCGTGGTCCACGGCGGGCCTTCCACCCTCGTCATCGCTCCGCTTCTTCTTTTTCTTCTTTTTCTTTTTGGCGGGAGCG
>JBCBRU010000803.1:0-3642 GCA_039819565.1 Myxococcota bacterium
CGGGACCCAGGACAACAACTCTTCCTGCGGACCTTCTCGAACCACCGACCACGAGGGGATCTTCAACGAAGATTGGACGGTGCTCGTCGGCGGAGATGGTTACGAGCCGCAGATCGACCCACACCGTCCGTGGATCCTTCGGGTCCAGCTCCACCACGCCAAGGGCGTAGCTCTTCTCCCCGTCGAAGATCGGAGCCCACGTCGTGCCGTTGTTCGTGGTCAGCCACAACCCTCCGGACGCGGTGGCGGCATAGTAGGCATGCCCGCCCCCCGGAAGGACGGCAAAGTCCGAAATGCGACCGGAGAAGAACGCGGGGCCGATCGACCGAAAGGCCAGGCTATCGTACGCGTTCTCCTCTGTCTTCTTGTCCTCGGCCGACGCCAGCTTCGCGACGAGCAGGATCGGCAGCGCGATGAGCGCAAATGTCTTGGAGACCATGGGTCCGGGCCTACTAAGCATCATTGGCCCGGCCCGGCCAGTCCCCGCCTCCCCGCGCGAGGCCCGTCCTGGACTCGGATAGATGACGCGGTGCGGCTCGGCCTGGCCGTGGAGAGGGGCTTTCGAAGCCTCGCGGGCGGCGTGGCTTTCGAGGATGCTCTCACGGAGCTCGAACCGGCAGAGCCCTGAGGAGCAACGTCGCCGCCGAGACGCCGTCGCCTCCACGCCCTCCTCGAGGAGGCTTCGACGCTCCCCTAGGGCCGTTTCTCTTCGCTCGAGAAACGCTCCAAAATGGCCCCCGTCGACCGGGAGTCGAAGGAGGGGGCCAGGTGCGCTTTTTGTCCAAACGCCCTGAGCTCACGCGACGAAGAGGAGACGGAGCGAAGCTCCGAGGAGGAACAAATGAAAGTGATGATGTTGATCTTGGAGACCCCGGAGGACTTCGAGCACCGAAAACAGCAGGGGCCGGCCGCGGCCGAGTACTGGGCGGCGTGGCGAGCGTATATGACCGCCGTGGACGAGAAGATCGTGGGGGGCAGCGCCCTCGGCGGCAGCGAGACCGCGACCACCATTCGGGTCCGAGAGGGCGCGCGCCAGATTCAGGACGGGCCGTTTACGGAGAGCAAGGAGGCCCTCGGCGGCTACATGGTGTTCGAGGTCGAGACCATGGATGAGGCGATGGAGTTGGCGGCCGCGTGCCCGGCGGCGTCCACCGGCGCCGTCGAGCTGCGGCCCCTGCTGGAGAATCCACAGTGAGTATCTCCTTCACCGACGTCAATTGGCTGGCCCTCCTCGTCTGCGTGGTGCTGGGCCAGATCTTCCTCACGGTGTGGTTCGCGGTGATCTTCGCCAAGCCCTGGGCCTCCGCCTACGGCGTGGCCTCCCCCCAGGAGCATACCCGGGCCATCCCGGGCTACACTTATGGGTTGGGCGCGGCGTGCGTCTTTCTTCTCTCCTTCGGGCTTCAAGCTCTGCAGTCTCGGCTGCAGATCTCGGGGATCGCGGGGGGGGTGACGCTCGGCGTGTTCGTGGCGCTCTTTTTCGCGTTCTCGACCGCCTTGCCGGGCTACGCCTTTCTCAAGCGATGGAGGGCCTTCGCCCTCGCTATCGGCAGCCAGGCGACGCTCGTTGTCCTGCTGTCCACCGTGCTGGCCGTGTGGCCGCGTTGACTTGGGAGCCGGTGAGGCCGAGGTAGAGGTCCTTGGACCTCGAGACCGACAGTGATCCGCGCCGCCAGATAGAGCTGGCGGCGCGGTCCGCCTACGGGCGTCTTCTGGCCTGGTTGGTCTCTCGGTCCGGAAACATCGCGGCCGCGGAGGATGCCCTGGGTGACGCCCTGCTCAGTGCTCTTTCGTCCTGGCCCGGCGCCGGCGTGCCTCGCAACCCGGAGGCTTGGCTGCTGTCGGTCGCTCGGCGCCGCCTCATCGATCAGCATCGGCGCCAGAAGACCCAGGACGGGGCCGCCGACGAGCTGATCTATCGCGCGCAGCTTCAGCTGCACAAGGAGGCGGCGGAAGCCGTCGACGTGCCCTTTCGAACCCATCTGCCCGACCGGCGTCTCGAGCTTCTCTTCATGTGCGCGCACCCGGACATCCCCGCCCGGATGCGCACGCCCCTCATGCTTCAGACCGTCTTGGGTCTCAGCGCCGAGGCGATCGCGGCGCTGATGCTCCTCCCCCCCTCCACGGTCTCCAAGCGACTGGTCCGGCTAAAGAAGAGCATCGCCGGCCGGCTGGCCTTCGAGCTTCCTCCGCAAGAAAGCTTTCCACGCCGACTGGGATACGTGCTCGACGCCGTCTACGCAGCGTACGGCACCGGCTGGGACTCCGCCCCTGACCTCGGCGGCGCATCGACGGGCCTCGCCCAGGAGGCCTTCTGGCTCGCCGGCCTGCTGGTGCGATTGATGCCGACGTCGGCGGAAGCCAAGGGCCTCTACGCACTGCTATGCTTCTGCGAGTCCCGTCGACCGGCCCGCCGCTCCCCGGACGGCGCCTACGTCCCCCTCGAGGAGCAGGACCCCGACCAATGGGACCAGGAGCTCATTGAGGAGGGAGAGAAGGCCCTCTGGCTCGCGGCCCAGGTCAAGGACGCCGGCACCTACCAAACGGAGGCGGCCATCCACTCCGTGCATGCCCACCGGGCCAAGTCGGGCAAGCTCGATTGGCCGGCCATCCATTTCACGTATCGGGTCCTGACCCGACTCACCCCCTCCGTGGGGGCTCAGATCGGGTATGCGGCGTCGTTCGGTCGCATCGGAGATCCCGGCGGCGGCCTCGGCATACTCGATGCTCTGGACCCGAAGCTGGTGCAACAGCATCAGCCGTTCTGGGCGGTGAGAGCCTGGCTCTTGGCCGAGCTGGAGCAGACCGAGGCCGCCCGCCACGCCTATGCCCGGGCCATAGGATTGTGCGAAGACGCCGCCGTCCGAACCTGGCTCATCGCGCGTCAGCAAACTCTCGGCTGAGCACGGTGCTCTAAATCCTCTGGGCGATTCGCCAAAGGACCCCGCTAGGGTCGGTGAGGGTAAAGTCTCGCATGCGCCACGGCTGCTCCTGAGGCTCGCCGAGCTTGACCCCGAAACGCTCGACGACCCCGGCGCTGACGACATGAGCGTGCCAGGCGTCGACGTCTTCGACCTGAAGATGCATCATGTAGTGCTTCGCGAAGTCTGGCTGACTATAGTCCTGGAGCAGGAAGCTGGTGGCCTCGAACTTGAGATAGGCAAGCTCTCCCATGTCCGAAGCGACTTCAAACCCCAAAGCCACGTAGAACTCGAGGGACTTCGCATAGTCCGTCGCGGGAATGAAGGGCTTCATCTCTTCAATCGCCAGGTCTGACATTCTGGCAAGCTACCACGAGCTCCGTTCGATCCGCACGCCGTTCACCCCGCCGCCCCGCAGCCCAGACTGTCTGAAATCAAACTTGCGCGGCCCTCGGGACTTGCGCATCCTCGTTACCTCCCGTGACCAGATGCGCCCGGCGTGAATTGTGAGCCGCCCCTCCGGGTGATGGATCTCGCCGCGGGCTCGCTCGGCCGTCGCTTCGCGACTCTCATCGTCGCCTACCTCGGTAGGCTTCCTCTTCGCCGAACGACCACGCGGCGAGATCCATCACCCGGAGGGGCGGCCGAGGGGTATCAGAATTGGCGCGGGGCGCATCTAGTCCCGGAGACTTCTCTGAGCCATCCGGCTCGCTCCGCCGCA
>JBCBRU010000804.1:0-3640 GCA_039819565.1 Myxococcota bacterium
AGCCGGTGGACGATCTCGACCCGGGACTGAAGCAGGTCAGCGTCTTCCGGCTCGTGGAGCTGATGGCTCGTCTCCTGCGGGAGGCTCCCGTTCACCACGAGCTCTCCGCGACTCTGGATGCGCTCCATGAGCGAGACGACCGTGAAGCGCCCCTCGTTCGCCTCACCGAACGCGGACACGAACTGGATCCGCTCTCCGATGCTGAAACTCTCGTAGGAGATCTCGTGGTGAACGGGAGCCTCCCGCAGGAGACGAGCCATCAGCTCCACGAGCCGGAAGACGCTGACCTGCTTCAGTCCCGGGTCGAGATCGTCCACCGGCTCAAGAGTAGGCGGTCGGCGGGGGAACACGTCCCGTCCCAGCTGATCGCGGTCCGCCAGCTGACCTGCGGCGTCGCGATACTTTTGGTACTCCAGCAGCCGTCGGATGAGCTCGGCGCGAGGGTCCCCCGCTTCGACCTCTTCGGGAGGGTCCTCCACACCCACCCCCTCGTCCGCGGGGAGGAGCATCTTGGACTTGATGTGGGTCAGCTCTGCTGCGAGCACCAAAAACTCGGCGGCCACGTCGATCTCGAGGGCTTCGAGCGACTTGAGCATCTCGAGATACTTCTCGGTCACGAAGGCGATCGGGATATCGAGGATGTCCAGGTGATGGCGGCGAATGAGATACAGCAGGAGGTCGAGCGGACCCGCGAACTCGAGCGCGGATAGATCGACGTGAAAGATGGGATGGATAGAGCGGTCGTTGGGAATGTAGCCGTCGGGCAGCCCCACCGGGGTGCGCACCGAAGGCCCCAGGAAGCTCTCGACCTCGGCGCGCCGGCGGGCCTTCTCGTCGATGACCTCGCCCTCTCCCGCCCCCTTGTCTTCGCCCCGAGGGGACGGTTCGCCCCCCACGGCCGCTTCCTCGGCCGGTGAGGGAGCTTCGGGCGGGGTCTCTTCCGCGGGAGGCGCGGAAGCCTCCTCCCCACCGAGCGCGGTACCTTCCTCCGACTCGGGAGGCGGCGGGCCTTTGCCCTCGGCGCCCTCGGCGGGCGGCTTCTGGCCGTCGTCCTGGCCCACGGAGGGCGGATGGACCACGGCCGGAGAGGGGCTGGCAAGTCCCTGAGGCAAGTGCTACCTGCTGGACATGGCGGCACCGGCGGCGAATCCGGGGCGGTACCGGGTCCCGGGAAAGCCTCTCAATCTCACGTCCGTCTTCCTGGACCGCCACGTGGAGGCCGGTCATGGGGACCGCCCCGCGCTGTTCATCGATCGTCCGGATTCGGCGCCACGGACGGTGAGCTATGGCGAGCTTCAGGGCCTCTCGGACCGCTTCGGTCATCTCCTCCGCGGCGCCGGGGTGGAGATGGAGCACCGGGTCCTCATCATTCTCGAAGACGGCTGGGAGTGGGCCGCGAGCTTCTTCGGGGCTTTGAAAATCGGCGCCACCACCGCCTTTGTGAATCCCGAGGTCTCCGACGCGGAGCTCGCGTTTTACCTCGAGGACTCGCGAGCGCGGGCGGTGGTGACCCACGGGCGCGTGGCAGACCGGCTCCCAGAGGGCCATCGGGCGGCGTTGGTCATCGTGGACACCCCTGACTTCGAGGCTCAGCTCGAGGCTCAGCCCGAGGGACTCGAAGCCGCCCCTACCCTCGAGGACGACTTCGCCATCTGGTTGTTTACGAGCGGCTCCACCGGCGCCCCGAAAGCCGCGGTCCACCGCGGGCGGGACTTCGTGTTCAACACCGAGCGCTACGCGAAGGACGTCCTGCAGATGGCGGAGGGCGACATCACCCTCTCCGTGCCGAAGCTCTTCTTCGGCTACGCGACGGGCTCCAACCTTCTCTTCCCTCTCTACTTTGGAGGAAGCGCCGTTCTCTTCCCGGACCGCCCGAGCCCGGAGCGGCTGACCGAGCTCATCGAGCGATACCGGGTCACCGTCCTCATCAACGTCCCCACCATGTTGTCTCGCATGTCGACCCATCTCGCAGATGCGTCGTCGCCGCCCGACCTGTCCTCTCTGCGCCTCGTGACCTCCGCGGGGGAGGCGCTGCCGCCGGAGCTATACCGGCGCTGGAAGGACGCCACCGGAGTGGAGATTCTCGACGGCATCGGAAGCGCCGAGATGTTCCACGTCTTCATTAGCGCCCGGCTCGGACAGGTGGTGCCCGGGAGCTTGGGAACCCTGGTCCCCGGCTATGAGGCGCGGATCGTCGGCCCTGACGGTGGAGAGGTCCCGGCCGGCGCCCTCGGCACCCTCCACATCGGCGGGGGGAGCAGCGCCGCTTTCTATTGGAACCGGCAGGACAAGAGTCGTGAGGTCCTACAGGGGTATTGGGTGATCACGAGCGACCTCTTCCGTCAGGACGACCAGGGGTACTTTTGGTACGCGGGACGCGCGGACGATACTTTGAAGGTGGCGGGGCGATGGCTCCAGCCTCAAGAGGTGGAGGCCTGCCTCACCGAACATGCGGCCGTAGCCGAAGCCGGGGTGGCCGCGTTCGAGCATGAGGGCCTGACCAAGCCCATGGCGTTCGTGGTGCCCGCCCCGGGCGCTCACCTCGGAGCGCTCGAAAAAGACCTGGCCGCCCACGTTGCCGAGAAGCTGGCTGGCTTCAAGGCGCCCCGTTTCGTCGAAGTCGTCGCTGACCTCCCCCGTGGAGACCGCGGCAAATTGGATCGTCCCGGGCTCACCGCGCGCGCGCGGGACGCGGCCCGAGCTCGAGGTCTCACATGAAGCTTGCCGCACTGACCCATCCCGCCGCGAAGGCGCGCATCGACGCCGGATGCGTGGCCTTACTCCCTGTGGGCGCTACGGAGGCCCACGGCCCCCACCTCCCCCTCGACACGGACGTACGCATTGCCGAGGAGATGTGTCGGCGCGCGCTGGCTACGCTCGGTGAGCGACTCGGGCTCGAGGGTGTCGTTCTTCCCTCGATCGCGTACTCGGTGACCGAGTACGCCGGTCCTTTTACCGGCACCATCGGGGTCCCTGCCGAAGCGGCGAAGGCCTACCTGACCGCCGTGCTGATCGGAGCAGCGGCCCAGGGCTTTCGGGCGGTTTGCCTGGTGAACGCGCATCTGGAGCCGGCGCACCGCTTCGTCTTACGGGACGCGGCGAGCGCCGCTCGAGAGGTGGCGGCGTGCCCGGTGGTGATCGCGGACCCCTGCGATCGGCGATGGGTCTCCCGACTCACCCCGGAGTTCCAGTCCGGCAAGTGCCACGCCGGCCAGTATGAGACCTCACTGCTCCTCGCCGCCGACGCCCCGATCGAACGCTCCGCGATGGCCGAGCTGCCCGAGGTCGACATCGATTTGGTGGGGGCCATGAAAGCCGGCCTCAAGACCTTTCCCGAGATGGGGGCGGCGTCGGCCTACTTTGGGCGGCCCGCGGATGCGACGGCCGAAGAGGGCCACCGGAGCTACGCGATCCTGGCCGAGATCGTCAGCCTCGTGCTGCAGGAGGCGCTTCCATCGTCGACGGAGGCCTCATGAGCGACCGCCTGTACGCGCAGCTCGATCACACCCTCACCGGCACCGAGCTGGGCGTACAGGCGGTCGCTCATGAGGCCTCCGTCGACGATGGAAGCGCCTCCTGCAGCACGAGGCTGACGATCTCGGCCAGGATCGCGTAGCTCCGGTGGCCCTCTTCGGCCGTC
>JBCBRU010000805.1:0-3601 GCA_039819565.1 Myxococcota bacterium
GGTCGTTCGGCGAAGAGGAAGCCTACCGAGGTAGGCGACGATGAGCGTCGCGAAGCGACGGCCGAGCGAGCACGCGGCGAGAGGCGCGGCCGAGGGGCGGCTCACAATTCACGCCGGGCGCATCTGGTCTGTTTTCCTCAGGCGTCTCAGGCCTTGACCGCCTATGTCGACGCTCAGACCTCCATCAACGATGCGTAGCGGTCGAGGTGGTAATCCATATTGCCGAAGAGGGCCTCGATACAAAGCAGTCGCTTGAAGTAGTGGCCGACCCTTAGCTCGTCGCTGGTCCCGATGCCGCCGTGAATCTGGATAGCCTGCTCGCCTACGAAGCGAGAGGCTTTACTGACCATCACCTTTAGGGCCGAGGCGGAGCGTTTGGCCACCGTCCCACCCTCGCTCTGGTGAAGCGCCGCCATGTAGAGCGTCGACAGGGCCTGTTGCTGCGCAAGCCACATGTCGACCATGCGAAACTGGAGCGCTTGGAACTTTCCGATGGGTTGGCCGAACTGCGTGCGGGTCTTCGCGTACTCGACCGTATCGTGATTGAGGATCTCCATGACCCCGACGGCCTCAGCGGCAAGGGCCACGATGGCCTCATCGATGACCGCTTCGAGGGCATCGATACTGGTGGATGGGTTGCCGAGCCGGGCCGAGGCGGGAACGTGCACTCCGTCCAGGTGGATATCCGCGGCGCGCATGCCGTCGAGGGTAGGGTAGCCGCGCCGACGGAGCTTCGGGCGGTGGGCATCCACTAAGAAGACCTCGATGCCACGGCGGTCTCGCTCGTCGCCGGCGCTACGCGCGGTCACTACGAGTTGATGGGCGCTTTCCCCGTTGAGCACGACCGTCTTTTCGCCGGTGATGACGTAGTCTCCGCCGGACCTCTCGACTTGACAGCTCACGTAGGCAGGGTTGCCGCCGGCGTCGCGCTCCGTATGGGCGAGAGCGAGCTGCAGGTCCCCGGCCATGACTTTCGGCAGCACTGCTCGCTTGTGCTCGGCGGCTCCCAGCCGCTCGATGAGCCGGCCCCCCAGGATGAGGCTGGCCACGAAGGGCTCAGTGACCAGCGCCTTGCCGAGGCTCTCCGCGATGGTCACGACGTCGATGGTGCTGCCTCCGAAACCCTCGTTCTCTTCGGCGAAGGGTACGGAGAGCCAGCCGAGCTCGGCAAAGGTCTTCCAGTTCTCCGGGCTATAGCCCAACTCGGAGCTCGCCAGGCCTCGGCGGGTCTCGAAGTCATAGTTCTGTTTGAGGAAGCCTTCGATGCTGTCCTTCAACATCTTCTGCTCGGGGCTGAGATCGAAGCTCATGGTCTATAACCCCAACACCGACTTTGCGAGAATGCCGCGTTGCACCTCGCTCGTGCCGCCCGCGATCGTAGCCGCGCGCCCGTCGAGGTAGCGAGGCATCGCGGTCAGCGCGTGGTCTGGACCGATGACCTCGGATTCGTGACCGGGAACCAGCGCGTGGGGCTGAAGGGGAAGGCCGTGGGGGCCAGCTACGTCGGCGGTCAGCTTGTCGACGTCCTGGAGCAGCTCCATGCCCACGATCTTAACCACTGAGGCCAGCAGCCCCGGGGACCCGCCCTTGGTGACGGCGGAGAGGATCCGGCGCTCGTCGAACTCCAGGACGCTGACCTCGATGTCCTTCTCCGCGAGTTTACGGCGAAAGACCCGGTCGTCGATCAGTCGTGCGCCCTCCGCCGTCCTCTCGAGCTCTGCGCTCCGTCGCAGAAGGTCGAGGTTTCGGCGAAGCTCGGGGGAGACCGAGATCGTGCCCCGCTCGAACTCCAGAAGGTACTTCGCCACCGTCCAGCCGTCGTTCTCCTCCCCCACCCGATTCGCCCGAGGTACCCGGACGTTGTCGAGGAACACGGTGTTTTGCTCGTGCACGCCGTTGAGGTTGATGATGGGCTCGATGGTGATCCCTGGGCTGTTCATCTCCACGAGGAGAAAAGTAATGCCCTTTTGGGGACGACCTTCCGCCGACGTGCGCACCAAACAAAACATGTGGGTGGCGTCCTGGGCGTGCGACGTCCAGATCTTGGCCCCGTTGAGGATGTAGTCCTCGCCGTCGGCGACCGCAGAGGTGGTCAGGGAAGCGAGGTCGGAGCCTGCACCTGGTTCTGAGTATCCCTGACACCAGATGTGCTCAGCCGACAGGATCCGCGGAAGGTAATATTCCTTCTGCGCCTGCGTTCCGTAACCCATGAGGCACGGCCCGCACATCGTGAGCCCCTGCAGGATGACCGTCGGAGCGCTCGCGCGGTACGCCTCCTCCCGGAAGATCTGCTGCTGGATGGGGTCCCAGCCGGGGCCTCCGAACTCCCGGGGCCAAGCCGGCGCCGCCCAGCCCTGGCGGTGGAGCACCTTCTGCCAGGCGATCGCCTGCTTCATGTGGGGAAACACGCTGGTTTGTAGCCGGCCCGCTTCACGCATTTCGCTCGTGAGGTTGTCCTCGATAAACCGCCGGACCTCCTGTCGAAAGTCTTCATACTCATGGTGCCCAAGTTCACTCATGGAAGCACTCCTCCCCGGCTGAGGCCGCACACGTCACGCCGCTCGTCGCCTGAAGACCATCGAGGCGACGCGGAGCAGCCCCAAGAGGACCGCGGCTAGCCCGATGATCATCGCCGCCGGAACGTACCAATAGTTTACGGCCGACATTTGGAGCATGTGGGCCTGAAGCTGCTTGCGGGCGCTTGCGCCCGGAGGTTGCTCCAGAACCCCGACCTCGTCGGCGTAGGATTGAAACTCCGACTTCATGTCCTCGAAGAGCGAGGCATGTTGAGCCGCTACGTCCGTGGTCTCCCCCGGATCTGCCGAGATATCGTAGAGATGCCACTCGCCGTCCCCGAACGGCACCGGCGTCTTGGTGATCTTCCACGGGCCTCGGTAGAGCGCCGCCGTGCCGCTGGTCTCGAAGGCGAAGGCGTCCGTGTCGCCGTAGACCTCGTCCGCTTCCCCGCTCAGCATGGGCTTCAAGCTCCGGCCGTAGAACTCGTCTGGGGAATAGGCGACCCCGGCCATGTCGAGGAGGGTCGGAGCGATGTCCGAGACCTGGGAGCGGCTGTCGATGAAGCCGCGGTCCTTCACGCCGGGGCCGGAGACGACCATCGGTACCCGCAGGCCCCCCTCGGTGGCGTTGAACTTGAAGAGGTGAAACGGCGCCGCCGACACCGAGGCCCACTCCTTGCCGATGGCGGCGATGCTGCCGGGCTGGCCCAGGTTGTCGTAGTCCACGTCCCAGCCCTCGAGGGCCATGAAGGTCCCTTCGAAGGCGGCCGTGGCCAGGTCCTTGGCCTTGCCGATCGCGTTGTACTCCGGGCCGTTATCCGAGGTGATCACCACCAGGGTGTCATCCAGCTGTCCCTTGGACGCGAGGTGCTCGAGGAGACGCCCGAGATGATGATCCGCGGCCTCCATCATGCCGGCGTTCACCTGCATGGCTCGGGCCCAATAGCGCTTCTCGTCCTCCGTGAGATGGTCCCACTTTTGGGCGTTGTAGGCTCCCGCCGCGAGCCTCGTGCCCTTAGGCACGAGCCCGAGCTCGATCGCCTTTCGTAGGCGCTCCTCGCGCATGACGTCCCAGCCGCGATCGA
>JBCBRU010000806.1:0-3591 GCA_039819565.1 Myxococcota bacterium
CATGATCGCCGAGCTTATGGCTTCCGGAGACTACCAGCGGCATCTCGGAGCTCTCGTGCCCAAGCTCGCCGAGAACGCCGCCCGGATGTCCAACATGGTGCTCCAGACCTTCCCCTCGGATACATGTATCTCCGAGCCCGCGGGAGGCTCGGTCCTTTGGGTCATGGTCCCGGGCCTCGACGCGCGCGGTCTGTTTCGAGCGGCCCTTGAAGAGGAGATTAGCATCGTGCCGGGGAATGTCTTCGCCGCAGACCAGTGCTTCGCGAATTACTTCCGACTCAGCTTTGGTGAGCCCTGGTGCGATCGCATCGAGACGGGGCTTCACCGCCTCGCTGACCTCGTGCGTCAGAGGAGGTAGCTGGGCCGAGCACCATCGCAGCGTCGCTTTCTCGGTCAGGGGCCCCGGCCGTAGAGGTCGAAGATCTCGTCGGCCACGGCCGGAAAGTCAAAGCCGTGGTAATACCGGTACGGGACGTCAAAGGTCTCCTTGGGAGGAACGCCTTCCAGTCCCGCGTTGCTGAAGCTCTCCTTGTCTTCCCAAAAGTCGTAGCTATCCGTCTCGACCCCGTAGATGTACCGAAGATAGAGCATCATCGTGAGCAGGCGCAGAGGACCCCCGGGGTGCCCCGTTCCGTCGTCGTAGATCGACTGCTCATGCTCATCGGGCGCACCCGTTTGGGGGTTTCTAATGAAGAGCGCGCTTCCTCCCCCGTAGGTCAGTGTCCCCGCGAAGTGAGCCTTCGTGATGCGATCGGCGGCGATGGCCTGAGGAATAATGACGAACTCGTGGTCCGGATAGTTCGCCCTGAGTCGTGAGAGGACCGCCCGGTCGAACTCCGGAAGGAGCTCCTCGACGTAGGGCCGCGCGAGATCATCACCGCCGTTTTGGTCGATGATGGGCGCGAACTGCCCGCTGCCAAAGGGACTGCTCCGCCAAGGGAGGGAGATATAGAATCGGGCATTGGGGGCATGCTCGAGGGTATAGTCTACCCAGTTCGCGTAGTCGTCGTAGTCTGACGAGCCGGGCTGAAAGTGGTACGTAAGGACGACGTTGTCCGGCTGCTGATCCCTGATCATGGCCTGACCGAATTCCCGGCGCTGCGGATCCGCCCATAGGGATCCTGGTGCACCGCCCGCACCTCCTGAGAAGGTCATCCAGTCCTCGTGTTGCCCATACCCGGCATCGCTCCTGGCCACGTCGAAGAGAAGCTCGACGTTCCATCGGATGAAACTATGACCGAGCCACACCGTGGTAAGGCCGTCCGTGTCGAACTCCGCCTTGAGGGATAGGTCGCGTTGAGGTTGGGAGATGACCCGCGGATTTTCGGTGCGGCCATCGCTCCAAGCCCGGAAACTAAAGCCGCGGCGGGGGACGGCCTCCACCGACGTGCTGCTCCCCTCCGAGCTCACGCATTGCTCGGTCTCTCCTTCAATGCGTCCGTTGAAGCCCGCCGAGAACGTCAGCTGCAGGCACCCGGGGCCGCCCGCGTCCGACGGGATCGGCTCCGTACCCGCATCGTGGGCTCCTCCGTCCACCAGCCCCAGATCTCCGGTCGGCCCCGACCCCACCCCAAGATCCAGCGCGCCCCCCACTGCTGCGTCGCCCGCCGGGAGGGGCTCATCCGAGGGGTTGGGCCCGCAGCCCGGGAGCCCCACGCCCGCGAAGGCGACGAGCACCAGAAGACGCCTTAGATTGTTCGAGGCACTCACGACGACGACCAAACCCGTTCGGCCACGAAAGTTGCGGGCGCGAGACGCATCTTCGTTCCGTGACCCGGCGCAGATCAGCCGCGGCTCTCGCTCAGCGCTTCTGCCGAGAGCCTCGCGCGAGCCGCACCGCATCGTAGCCAAAGCGCTCCCGGATCCCGTCGATGGTGTCCTTGAGGCGGTCGTCCTCCGGGAGCAGATCGAGCTGCCGGGCGAGCTCCAAGTTCGACAGCTGCACTCCAAGAAGTCGGATGCGGGTTCGACCGCGGCCGTATCCTCGTCGCCGCTCGCGGACGGCGGGATGCGGGTCGCGAAGCTCGGCGTAGAGAGCCCGCACCACGTCGTGGACCTCGCGCTCGACATCCGTGGGCCGCGCCAGGGTCCGGCCACGAGAGACCGTGGTGAAGTCGGCGTACCGGAGCTTCAGGGTGACGGTCCGCGCCTTGACCCCGCGCTTTCGGGCCCTCCACGCGACCCGCTCGGAGAGAGCACAGAGCATGGAGGCCACCGTCTCGGGGTTGCTCACGTCCTCCTCGAAGGTCCGCTCGTTGGAGATACTCCCCACCGATTCGCCTTCCATATCGTGCTCACGGAAGGCGGGACGCTCGGGCCCAAGTTCGGTGGCTCCATCGCCCTGCGCGAGGCGCTTCATCGTCTCTGCCCACGCCCCGAACACCGGCGCCAAGCGAGCCACAGGGACGCTGGCAAGGTCCCCCACGGTGCTGACTCCGAGCTGGGCGAGCTTTCTCTCGGCGACCGGGCCCACCCCGGGAAGCTTCCGCACCGCGAGCGGCGCCAGCACCTCGGCCTCCCGTCCGACCGGCACGAACAGCACCCCGGCGGGCTTCGCGAGCCCCGATGCGACCTTGGCCATGGCGCGGGTGGCGGCGATGCCCGCGCTCGAGGGCAGGCCCGTCTCGGCGCGGATGGCGGCGGTCATCTCGCGCACGACCCGCTCGATGGTGACATCGCCGGGCTCGTCCGGATCACGCTGGTAGAGCCGCTCACACCCCGAAAAGCTCATGTACATCTCGTCGATGCTCGCGATTTGAATCTCCGGGCTGTAGTCCGCCGCGATCGCGCGCACGTCCTCGGCATACTTGCCGTAGGTATCGTGCCGGGTGGGAAGATAGATGGCGTCGGGGGCCAACCGCCCCGCATCCCGCAGGGACATCCCCGACCTCACGCCGTAGGCCCGTACTTCGTAGCTACAGGCGGAGACCACGCCCCGCTCGCCGGGTTGACCTCCCACCACCACAGGCTTGCCGACGAGGGAGGGATCGAGCAGACGCTCGACCGACACGAAGAAGGTGTCGAGGTCGAGACACACGAGGCGCGCCCTCTTCACGCTCTGAAAATCCGTTCATGGGCCCACCGGGTCAAGTCCGCGACGCGACCTGCAAATCGGAAAAACCGACCAATTCGGCCCCCGGGGGGCTTCCGCTTCCCGGCAGCTGGTCTAGAAGTATCCCATGACCAACTCACGAAGCCTCGTCCATCAGCTGGCGGACCACGCCGCGGCAGAGGCCGACGTCCCCGCGATTTTCGACAAGGTCGACGGCTCCTGGCAGCCCTTGACCTGGGGCGAGTACTGGACCGCCGCCCGAGAGGTCGCCTCGGGCTTGCTCGACCTCGGCCTCCAGCCCGGCGACGCAGTGGCGCTCATCGGCCCTAACCGGCGCGACTGGGCCGTCTGCCAACTTGGGATCTGGGCCATGGGCGGCCTCGCCTGCCCCATCTACGCGACCAGCACGGAGGAGCAAGCGAAGTACATCGCAGGCCATGGCCCAGATCCCAAGTTGGCAGACGGCCCAGTCGCGCCGGTTAGGGCCGATGAGCGCCACTGCGTCGCCGGGCTGGAGGCCGAGGTCGAGCAAGCCCGAG
>JBCBRU010000807.1:0-3582 GCA_039819565.1 Myxococcota bacterium
CGTCATGGTCGGCAACGGGGCCCTCGCCGCGACGACCACCTCGTCAGGGTCCGACCTCGTACTCGCCGTCTTCGAGGGCTCCTCGACCGTCCAGGGCTACCTCGTAGAAGCGGATGGGACGCTCACGTCGACGGGGAGTCGACGCTTGGTTGCCCTGGACGGTCGAGGAGCCCTCGAAGACGGCGAGTACGAGGTCGGACCCTGACGAGGTGGTCGTCGCGGCGAGGGCCCCGTTGCCGACCATGACGGCCGCGTCATCGAGGCGCGAGGCAACCCCCAGCTCCTCGTCGGCGTCGCGCGTCACCACCAGCAATTCGGCAGGATCGCTGGCGGACAAACAGGCCCCTCCCACCACCGCCGCGCGACATCGGGTCAGGACCACCCGTCCCCAAGCCCCCTCTCCGGGCAGGGCCAGAAGATCGTCCGCCCCCCTCAGCGCGGAGGAGCTCCCCCGAAACTCGAGAGCGTCGCTCGCGAGACTGAAGAGGCCGAGGGCATCGCTCCCTCCGGAGTAAAGCCAGTTGCCCTCCACCTCCACTGGACCCACCCGGTCGAGGCCGGAGGCGGCCACGAGACCGGCCGACCCTCCTGCTCTCTCCACGACCTCGCCTTGGCGGACCGCCTGGGCCAGCGAAAGAGGTCCGCCGCTGCCCCCAAAAAGCAGGACAGCATGACCGAGCCGGCTCGAGGCCACGAGTCCCCCGCTGCTCGTCACGGTGAGACCCCAGGCTCCGACGAGCTGGGCCTCGAGGGTGGGCCCGATAGATCCCAGGTTGACCGGACCCGGCGCCCCCCCTGACCACAGCACCTCATCCAGCGTTAGAGATGCGCCCACCTCGTAGCCCCGCAGGGTGGAGTCGCCAAATCCCGCCGCGTACAGACGTCGACCCCCCTCCTCGCCCGTGACCACCAGCGACTGGAAGTGCACCGGCTCCGAGAAGCTCGGGGACGCGACTCCGCACCCTGCCCCCATGGCACCGATCAATAGAGCTACGATCCCTAGCCGCGCCGACACAAAGACCTTCACGAGGCAATGAGTCCCCGGAAGAGATGCGGGAGGCAATCGCCCGCTGCGCCAAAGCCTATATACCGCTGCAACCCCTGCATCTCCTGCTTCTCTTCGGCGTCCGGAGCCACATTCGCCCCTGACTTGTTGAAGTCTCAAAGGACGGCAGCTAACACTCGGCCGCAATCCGCTTGTCATTGTCACTGTCCCCATAGCCCCAGGCACGCGCTGGGAAGGCAACCGCATGGCCATCAACGAAGAGATTCCTAAATCCAGAATTACGCTCACCTACCGGACCGCCGTCAACGGCGAGAAGAAGGATGTCCAGCTTCCGCTCCGCTTGCTCATGATGGGCGACTTCTCGAACGGAACGTCGAAGGACCGCGAGGTAGACCTAGACCGGAGGGAGCTGCGCAACCTTGACGGCACCAACCTCCGGGAGGTCATGGAAGACATGGATATGTCGGTCCAACTGCGCGTCCCAAACCGCATCAACGGCGAGGCGCAGGAGGAGATTGACGTCGAGCTCCCCGTAACCGCCATGGACTCGTTCTCGCCCGCCGCCATCGCCGAAGGGATCCCTAAGGTGAAAGCCCTCCTGCTGGTGCGGAAGCTGCTCCTCGAGGTGCAGGGAAACCTCGACAACCGCAAGGAGTTCAGAAAGCTCCTTCGAGCGCTGGCCAGCGACTCGGAGGCGGTAGCCAAGCTCATGTCCGAGCTTCCCGGCTTCGACGACTTCAAAATCCCGGAGCGCAAGGACTCGACGGGCGCGGCGGACACCCCCGCAACCCCCGACGCTCCCCCCGCGGCGAAACCCGCCACCCCATCCGAAGAGAACTGAGCCATGAAGACCGATACTGCCGAGCAGATCATTCTCGACCTCGAGTCCTTTCTGAAGAGCGTCCGACTGGACCCGGAGCGGGTCGACGGACCGCGGCCCATGGTTCAGGATCGGCTCGATACCGTCCTCGACGACAAGCAGGACGAGGTCAGCACCGAGGAAAGGTTCATCTCGTCCATGGCGGCGGTGGTCTACAATATGGACCCCGAGGCCGGACGATTCGACAAGCAGACCATCCAGGAGCTCGTAGCGGACATCGACCAGCTCGTCGAAGACCAGATCAACGAGGTTCTGCACAATCCCACCTTTCAGCGAATGGAGTCGGCCTGGACCTCGCTCGACGCCCTGGTCAAGGCCACCAACTTCAAGGCGAACATCGGCCTCAGTATCCTCGATGTGACGAAGGACGAGGCCTTCGAGGACCTTGAGCTCAACTTCGCCGATATCGCCGGCTCGGAGCTCTTCAAGAAGATCTATGTGGCGGAGTACGACCAGTACGGTGGGGAGCCCTATGGGGCCATCGTATCCCTCTATGACTTCGCCAATACTCCCGACGATATTCTCTGGCTTCGGAGCATGGGGAAGATCGCCACGGCCTCTCACGCCCCCTTCGTAGGCAACATGTCCCCCAAGTTCCTGGGCTGCGAGACCATGGCGGAGGTCGCGCAACTCCGGGACATCGAGGGCATGCTGGATACGCCCAAGTACTCGGGATGGAACGACCTACGGGAAGATGAGGTCGCGGCCTACATCGGCCTCAGCATGCCGAGGTATATCGTCCGAGCTCCCTACAATGAAGAGACCCACCCGGCTCGCGGCATTCGCTTCGTCGAGCAAATCCGCGGCGATGATGACTCCGAATACCTCTGGGCGCCTTCGTCCATGCTGTTCGCCCGAAACCTCGTGAAGTCATTCGAGTCCTCGGGATGGTGTCAGTACATCCGGGGGCCTAAGGGAGGCGGCCTCGTCACCGGGCTCCCCGTGCACTCGTTCAACGTGCGAGGAGAAGACGAGCTGCGCCTCCCCGTCGAGATCGCGGTGCCTGACTTCCGAGAGCTCGAGCTGGCCAACAGCGGGCTCATCCCCCTCATTCAAAAGAAGGGCTCGGCCGACGCCGTGTTCTTCTCCGCTCAGTCCATCAAGCGATCGCACGTGTTCCGCGACCCGAAGGACAGCGAGAACAGTCAACTGACCTCGAATCTGTCCTATACGTTCTCGATCAGTCGCATTGCCCATTACTTGAAGTGCATCATGCGCGACAACATCGGCAGCACCGCGGATGGCCAGTACGTGTACAACCAGATCGATCGCTGGATCTCGCGGTTCGTGACGGCGTTGGTGAACCCGGATGATCTCACCCTCCGCTACTACCCCTTCAAAGCCTACAGTCTCACCGTCGAGGAGATACCGGGGCGTGTGGGCTGGTACCATTGCAACCTGTCCATCCTCCCCCACATTCAGTTCGAAGGCATGGACGTGGACCTCCGGGTCGACTCCCGGCTGGGCTGATTGCTAAGGAAAGAGAACCAGCATTATGTCTCTCGAATTCAACTGTGACTGGCGAAGTGGGTTCGTCATGAACCCGCAGCAAAAGAGCCGCGTCGGCTACCTGGTGGACTTTCAGGGGTTGAACATGGGCGATTACCTCAAGCAGGATATCGACGTCTTCACCCCCTACAACAACAGCGAGGTCGCGTACGGCGAAGTCGACATCGACTCGGACCGAGGCACCGTC
>JBCBRU010000808.1:0-3567 GCA_039819565.1 Myxococcota bacterium
CGGGATCCGCCTTGACGCGGGCCTCGTAGCTAAAGGGCTCGGTGACGAACACGTGGACCACGGTGCCGCTTCGAGCCTGGCCGTAGCGCGGCTGGGTGAGCGCGTAGCCGTCGAGCTCGGCCCGACCGTCGCCCCAGTGGGCCCAAAAGTCCGGGCTCCCGTCTTTCAGGGCCCCGGCCGCGGCGCTCCCCACCGCGGCGCCCGCGTTGCTCCCCTCCGCGGCCACCTCGGTGAAGGCCACCGCGGCCACGGCCAGCGTCCCGGTAAGACCGACTAAAATCGCCAACCGAGAGACTCGGTGGGGCGGCTCGGACGATTCCCAGGCGCTCTTAAGGTCCATTCCGTCACCCTACAACCGCTTAGCTTCGGACACACTTCCAATCGGGACCTCGAGGCTCCGACCCCTCGGGGGTGGGGTGTGCCCGGCTCGGAAACCGGATAGCTAGCCCTCATGCGCAGGGAGGACCAGGAGCGCATCCTGAGCGAGCTCGTGACTCGCCTCGGAGCGGCCGAGGACGTGCCGAAGCTCCGCGAGAGGCTGGAAGACAGCCTCTACTTCGAACGCCAGCGCCTCGACGCGGACCGCGGCAAGAGCCCGGCCTACGCGCGCGACGTCCAGTTTTGGGACGGTATTCGGGAGCGCCTGCGGAAACGCAGCGGCGAACCGCCCGCGGCTCTCCTCCGGTCGGTGCTGCGTTTTTATGCCGAGGAGATCCAGGGCAACTTCGACCCTCGGGTCTACGAGCTCGTGACCCGCTTCGCGCCGTCGGGACTGGGCCTGATGCTCAACGCGGTCTCCCCGCTGCGGCTCGTGCAGCGCCTCCCGGAGCTGCCTAAAATGGAAGACCGGATCGTCATCCAGGGGGAGGTCGAACACCTGCGGCGACTCCACGAGCGCGGCACGGTGATGCTCGTGCCCACACACGTGAGCAATCTCGACTCACCGGTGGTGGGCTTCGCGCTCTTCAAGATGGGCCTGCCTCCCTTTCTCTACGGGGCCGGTCTCAATCTCTTCACGAACCCCGTGATGAGCTTCTTCATGCGAAACCTCGGCGCCTATACGGTGGATCGAAAGAAGCAGGATCCCGTCTATAAGTCGGTCCTCAAAGAGTACGCGACGCTGACCATCGAGCACGGCTACGACAACCTCTTTTTCCCCGGGGGGACGCGCTCTCGCTCCGGGGCGGTGGAGCGCAAGCTGAAACGTGGCCTGCTGGGCTGCGGGCTGAGCGCCTACGTCAATAACCTTCGGCGCGGGGCTCCCAACCCCAAGGTCTTCATCGTCCCCTGCACGCTCTCCTCTCAGCTCGTCCTGGAGGCCGAGACCTTGATCGACGACTTTCTGAAAGAGGTTGGGAAGAGCCGATACATCATCGACGACGATGAGTTCAGTCAGCCGAAGCGAGTCTTCGACTTTCTGACCCGTCTCACCGAGCTCGACTCGAAAAACCACGTCACGGTGAGCCGCGGCCTCGACGTCTTCGGTAACCCCGTGGACGACGAGGGCCGCTCCTACGGCCCCAACGGACAGGTGATCGACGACCGGAGGTACCTCTACGTCGAGGGCGAGCCCCAGATCGTGCCCGACCGGGACGGGGAGTACACGACGGATCTTGCGGAGGCCATCGCCGATAGTTTCGCGCGGGACAACGTCGTGGACTGCACCCATGTCACGGCCCGGGCCCTGTTTCGAACCCTTCGTCGGCGAAACCCGGGCGTGTCCACCCTCCGGCTGATTCGAACGGGGGGACGCGACGAGGACCTGCCCCTCGTCGAGCTCTACACGGAAGCCGACAACCTGCTGCGAGAGGTGCGAGCCAAGGCGGAGCGAGGTCAGCTTCGTCTCGCCCGGTCGACGGTGGGCCCGGCCGACGAAGTCGTGAGCGACGGGATCCTTCACTTCGGCATCTATCACAAGAAGGCGGCCGCGACGCGGCGAGGGGACCGCGTGCTCCTCCCGGATCGAACCTTGCTGCTCTACTATCAAAACCGTCTCGAGGGCTACGGTCTCGAGGGCGGCGACCTCCTCGCCGACGACCGCCGCAGCCTGCGCGAGGTGCGCCCATGAGCCCGCCCGCTCTCGACCGCAACCGGGTCGCGGTGTTGGGCGCAGGCCGGCTTGGTCGGGCCGTGGTCTCCCTTCTCAAGGGGGCCCACATCTCCGTGTACGACCGCCGCCCTTCCGCCCTCGAGGAGCTCGCAGGCTCGACGGACCACCCTCGTCTCAGCACCACGACCGACATCTCGGAAGCGATGCAGGGCGCCTCACTCCTCTACCTTGCGGTACCCGCGAGCAGCCTCGCGGAGCTCTGTACGGACCTCGCGCCTCACGGTCTCCCGGACCAAATGGTGCTGCTCGCCTCGCGAGGGGTCACGGAAGGCTTCCAGCTCCCCCATCAGCACGTCCGCAATAAGACGTGCTTGCGCCAGATCGGGGTTTTTGGCGGGCCCCTCCACGTGCGCGAGCTGTCCGCGGGCCGTCGCCTAAACGCGGTCATCGCGTCCCGCTTTCACCTCGTGGTGGAGAAGGTGCGTGAAGTCTCGGCGGGTGCCCCGGTTCATTTTCAGGTGAGCCGGGACGTCATCGGGGTGCAGGTGGCGGGCGCGGTGGGCAACGTGGCCTCCATCGCCGCGGGTATGGCCGAGGCCCTCGAGCTGGGAGACACCGCGCGCGGGGTGCTCCTCGCGCGGGGCCTGCTCGAAGCTCGCACCTTGGGAGTGGCGATCGGCGCTGAGGCCGAGACCTTCTCGGGCCTGGCCGGGGTCGGAGAACTCATCCCCCGCGCCGTGCGCTCGATGGAACGCCACCTCGACCTCGGTCGCGCCCTGGGCCGGGGCCTGCCCCTCGACGCTGCCTTGGCCGCCGTGGCCGGACACGTCGAAGGGGTTACGACAGCCGCGGAGTCGGTGGCCCTGGCTCGTCGCGAGGAGCTCAGCGTCCCGCTCCTTGCGGGTGTGCAGGCTATCCTGCATGGAGAAGTTGAAGCTCGGACGCAACTGGAGGATATCCTGTCTCTCCCTCTCGAGCTTGGATCACGATGATGACTCCGAAGTATCTGGAGCGCAGCAACGACCGCACCTTGGCCCCTGACTATCGAGGCCCGGTGTTCGTATGGGATATCGACAAGACCTACCTCGAGACCCGATTCTCGTCGGCTCGGAGCGTGGCTCGCATCCCCTTCGAAGTGGCGGTGGACAAGCTCACGGTGCCGGGCGCGGTGCCTCTCCTGAGGGCGCTGCGGCGAGGCGCGGGCTCTACCTCGGCCGCGGTGCCTCTGTACTTCGTGAGCGGCAGCCCGCTTCAGATCCGCTCCGTCATCGAGCGCAAGATGGACCTCGACGGGGTGGGCTACGACGGCCTCACCTTCAAGGACCAGCTGGGGCTCTTCCTCCGAGGGCGGGGGAGCTACATCCGCCAGCAGGTGGGCTACAAGCTGCGCGCCCTCCTCCTCACCAAACAGCGCGAAGACCTCCGCGTCGGCTTCGGAGTCGTCGCCGAAGAGGAGGAAGCGGGCGCCATCGGGGAGCTCCCGGCGGTAGAGGAGGAGGGCGCGCAGCTTGTAGCCC
>JBCBRU010000809.1:0-3556 GCA_039819565.1 Myxococcota bacterium
ATCTCCGAGAGAGACCTCGAGGATGGTTTCGACGACCCTCGCTACTTCTTCACCGGCGAGGATGGAGCGATGATCTTCCGGTCCACGGTGGGCGGGGCGCGCACGTCGCAGAACACCAGCTACGTTCGCACCGAGCTGCGGGAGATGCTCCGCCGGGGCAACGAGAGCATAGGCACTCGGACCCGAGGGGGACAGACCACCGCCAATAACTGGGTCTTCTCGACGGCCCCGGAGAGCGCCCGGATGGCGGCGGGGGGCATCGACGGTGTGCTTCGGGCCACCGTAGCTGTCCGCCAGGTCACCACCACCGGCGCCGACAATCAGGTCGGCAGGGTCATCATCGGACAGATCCACGCGGAGGATGACGAGCCCTGTCGACTCTACTATCGCTTGCTGCCCGGGCACCGGCGCGGGTCGATCTATTATGCCCACGAGCTCCGGGGAGGCGAGGACCAGTACCGCGAGCTCATCGGCTCGCGCTCCAGCAACGCCTCGGAGCCGGCGGATGGCATCCCCCTCGGGGAACAGTTCTCATACGAGATACGCGTCGACGGTCACCAGCTTACGGTCCGCATCGTCCGGTCCGGCCGAGCCGAAATCGTCGACACCTATGACATGTCCGACAGCGGCTATGACGTGGCCGATGAGTTCATGTATTTCAAAGCGGGAGCCTACGTTCAGGACAACACCGGCCGCCCCGACGACTATGCGGAGGTAGCCTTCTACGCACTGGAGAACACCCATGATGGGTATCCATTCTGAGAAGGCGACGGAGGAAGAGCATGAGTACACCCAAGAGAATCCCATTGAACCCAGCGAAAGGGTACGGCCGACCTGCGGCGTGCCTCCTCGCGTGCGTGTTGGGCGCCAGCTGCGGAGACGACTCCGACGGGATGACCACCCCAATCACGCCCCCCGCCAACAACGTCGGCACCCTGACCATCGCGGGCGACACGATGGTGGACGCCATCCTGAGCGCCGATTTGAGCGACGCCGATGGGACGTCGATGTCCACGATCGCCTACCAGTGGAGCGCCGACGGGACCGCCATCGCGGGAGCCGCAGAGGCGACCTTCTCGCTCACCCAAGCTCAGGTCGGGGCCAGCATCACCGTCACCGCGAGCTACATGGACGACGCGGGTTTCACTGAGACCGTCACCTCCGCCGCCGTAGGCCCCGTGACCGGCCGCCCCAACCAACCCGGCACGGTATCCATCCTAGGCGCCCCGAGCCTCGGACGGACCCTCACCGCCACCGTGACCGACGGAAACGGACTGAGCACTGCGACCATCTCCTATCAGTGGACCGGGGACGGTGCCGACATCGACGGCGCCACCGAAGCCACCCTCGATCTCGTCGAGGCCAACGTCGGGGCCATGATCTCCGTGAACGTTACGTACACCGACGACGACGGACACACCGAGATGCTGACCGCGCCCGCCATCGGGCCCGTGTCGGCCATGGTCGTCAATGTTCCTGGTATGCTCTCCCTCTCCGGTGACATCATCGTGGGCCAGCCCGTGACCGCTTCCTTGGTCGACGGCAACAACGTCAGCGGGATGGTCACCTACCAGTGGAGTGCAGGCGGCAACATGGTTATGGGCGCGACGGAAGCAAGCTTTACGCCCACCGCCGCCGAGCGCGGCCTCGTCCTCAGCGTCACCGCGAGCTACATGGATGACGATGGGTTCGCCGAAGGCCCCCTCACCGCCACCGCCCCGGACATCGTGTACTCCTTCGTCGTCACCGGAGAGATGAGCCTCACCGCCGCCGCCGCAGGCGCCGCGGACGGAGACGTCATCGGCCTCGCCTCCGCTGGCGCCGGCGATGACTACGACACCATGGGCCCCATCGAGTTCACCGCCAACATGCTCACCATCCAGAGGACGATGGGAAGCGACGCGGTCATCACCGGCCCCACCTGCATCAGCCTCTCGGGCACCGACGGGGTCATCGACGGGCTCGTCTTCGACCGTCTCGCGTGGGGAGGGGCGGACACTATCTGCGACAGCAACGGCGACGGCGCCGTCTATCTCGTGGGCCAGAACAATATCCTCCGCAACGCTCAGTTCCTCGGCGAGTCTGCACAGCGAGGGGTGGCTGACGAGGACCCCTTCCACTACGTGGCCCTCAAGGGCATCAACAACCTGGTGGAGCGGAACGTCTTCATGGGCAAAGACATGGACAAGGAAGGCGCGGCCATCACGATGTTCGCCGACACTTCCACCACCAACGAGAGTCACACGATTCAGTACAACCTCTTCAAAGACTTCCCCGGAAAGACCGGCGTGGCCGCGGCGCGGATGTCCACCGCCTACGCGGTGCAGGTCGGTCGGACCACCGGAGCCGACGCGCAGGGCCTCGGACGTCATACCGTGCAGTACAACCGCTTCGACTCGATCGAGTCCGAGCGCCGCCTGATGCGGGTTCAGTCCGGAGAGAACATGATTCGCGGGAATACGGTCATCAATTCGGTGGGGCTCATCGCGCTCGAGGATGGGTTCGGGAGCACCGTGACCCAAAACGTCATCCTCTCCGGCGGCGAGGACAACGACGACGGCGGCATCAGCTTCGCACCGCTGGGCCACACCATCACGGACAACTATGTAAGCAATCTCCGCACGACCTCGAGCCAGCGATCTGCTCTGCTCGTGAACCCGGACCCTCTGAGCGGGTCGGGCAACACGGCGATCCTGGGTACGGCAGGTCTCGACTTCACCGTCACCGTAGCCCGCAACAGCGTCATCAACGCTCGACAAGCCATTCAGTTCGAGGACGCGGACTGCGAAGATCTCGCCCCCATCCTCGACTTCGATGATAACTTCGTGATGAACCAGTCGAGCGCCATGTCCATCTTCATGAACACGAACGGGAGCGAGCGCACCGTCGTGCATGATGCCGACTTCGTGGGGGATGGCTGTTCCATCGCGGCCGGCTCGGACTTCGACAACAATCACTTCTACTCCATGACCCTCTCCGAGACGGGCACCTTCGACTTCGGCGGAAGTCCGGGGGACAATGTCTTCGGGGCCGAGGACGGGGCCACCTTTATGACCGCCGCCAACGGCCTCATCGAAGGCTCAGGTGCGGACGCCGGAGTGGGCGCGAACCCCGCCATGCTGTTCATCATCGAAGAGACCCAGGTGGGACCAGGCTCGACCTGGACGGCCCCCTGAGCCCTTTCTGATTCCTCCCGGGGTGGGTCGGGGCCTTCCTCAGCGCCGGCCCACCCCAACTTTCCAAGCGCACCATGAGACCACTTCAAACCATCGCCGGGATCCTGACGCTCACCGGCTGCGCCTCGACCGTGCCCCTGACCCCCGCCGACGTCATCGTCAATCCGGGCTTCGAGCAGGGCTGGGAGGGCTGGACCTCCGGAGACACGGAGGGAGCGGCGGTGTCCGACGTGGCCCACGCGGGGGCCAAGGCCATCAAGCTCAACCAGAAGTCCGCCTTCGTCTCCCAGGTGGTCGAGCTCGAGCCAAACCGCAACTATCAGCTCCAAGCTTTTGTGCGGGGTCCCGACCCACCTTTACGCCGACGTTGCCGGGACCCC
>JBCBRU010000810.1:0-3523 GCA_039819565.1 Myxococcota bacterium
GGTAGCACGCCACCTGATGTCTCCGTCGGTAGGCGCGAGGCATGTAGTCGGCCGAGAACTTATCCATGAGCTTCAGCCCCACGTAGGCCCCCACCTTGTTGAAGTAGTTGGCCGCGACCTGAATCTCGTCGAGATAGGGCAGCTGTCTCCGAGCGAACAGCAGTCCTATTCGAAACGATTGGACGTTGAAGGCTTTGCTCAGACTAAAGCCCACCATCTCGATGGCCGGATGGCCAAAATCGAAGGTCTGGCCAACTACTTCAACAAGGTGGGGGCCTACGTGGGGCTGAAGCTCATGGATAAGTTCTCGGCCGACTACATGCCTCGCGCCTACCGACGGAGACATCAGGTGGCGTGCTACCGACTGGGGCTCCTCCCCTCCAGCTGCATCATGCTGGGCAACGTGCGCGGTGAGGACCATCGCTTCGATGCCCTGCTCGCCGACGACCGCTTCGAGGACTACACCCTGCCTCCGCATACCCCCCGACGCGTCTGCGTCAGCGGCTACATCAGCGACCCCTCCCCCGCCGCGAAGCGAATCCTGAAACGAGCGCTCAGCGAAGCCCGACGAGCGTGATCGGCCTCCAGGCTCGGGGCCCGGCCTCCCCGAGCGTGCCTCTTGCGGGCCGCACGTATACAGGCGTATACACGCCGCGTGGATCGGATATCGCTCGCCTCGCTAGGTTCCAGGTATACGCCGGGATCGGAGCTCGGCGGTCCGTATGACGCGGTTGTCATCGGGTCGGGCATGGGAGGCCTCGCCGCCGCCTCAATGCTCGCCCAGCGCCGGCAGCGGGTGCTCCTGCTGGAGCAAAACGATCTGCTCGGAGGCTGTACGCAGTCGTACGAGCGCCGCGGTTACCGCTTCAACGTCGGCGTCCACTACGTAGGCTCGGTGGCCCAGCCGACCAATACTCGAGCGCTCTTCGAGGCGGTCTGCCCTGGTCTCGAGTGGTCGCACCTTCCATCGATCTATAACCGTATGGTCCTGGGCGATCGCCACTACGCGGTGCCGAGCGGCCGGGAGGCCTACCGCGCCATGCTCATCGAGAGCTTTCCGACGGAGGGAGAAGGCATCGACGCTTACCTCAATGCGGTCGGCGCCGTGACTCGCTCCGCCCGCGGCTACTTCGGACAGAAAGTCATGCCGGAGGCGAAGGTGAGCGAGCGCTACGACGAGATGTGCTCGGCGTTTCACGCCCATTCAGACCTCACCACGGAGGAGGCTCTGTCCAGCATGACCAACAACGCGGAGCTGCGGGCGGTGTGGACGGCCAACTGGGGAGACTATGGCCTTCCTCCGTCGAGGAGCAGCTTCGCGATGCACTGCATGCTGGTGAAGCACTATCTCGATGGCGCCTCCTATCCCCGCGGGGGGGCGGTGGCCTTCGCCCAACGAGTCCTGCCGCTTATCGAAGCCGAAGGTGGACTTGCGCTACGGGCAGCTGAGGTAGAGCGGATTCTCGTCGAGGACGACGTCGTTCAGGGCGTCCGCCTTGCAGGGGGCCACGTCGTGCGAGCGCCCGTAGTGGTGAGCAACGCAGGAGTCCAGAACACCTTTGGTCGACTGTTGGACACCGAGACGGCAGAGAGGAGCGGGATTCGCGGTAGCCTTCGACAAGTCAAAGACAGCTATGCCGTCGTCGGCCTGAACCTGGGACTCAAAGCAAGTCCGCACGAGCTGGGCCTCACGCCCGCCAACATCTGGGCCCACCCTACCGCTGATTTTGACGACAACCTCGCCGCCCACCGGGAGAACTTCGAAGCGCCCTTTCCTTGGTGTTTCATCACCTTCCCCTCGGCCAAGGACCCGGACTGGGAAGCTGACTATCCCGGACGGGCGACGATCGAGATGTACGGGTACTCCTATTTCGAACACTTCGAGGATTGGGCCGGCCAGCCTTCGAGAAGCGAGACCTACCTAGCCACGAAGGAGCGGGTGCGGGAGCGACTCCTCGCCGAGCTCGAGCGCTTCGTCCCCGGCGTCACCGACGCGGTCGACCTTGCCGAGGTGTCGACGCCCCTCAGCTATGAACGCTACCTCCGCCGAGCGCGGGGAGGATTCATGGGCCTCGAGGCTTCGCCGGCTCGGTTCCGACAACGCTGGCTGCGCGCCCCCACCCCCGTGCGGGGGCTCTTCTTGAGCGGGCAAGACGTGACGTCGGACGGCGTCATAGGCGCGCTCACGGGCGGCGTCCTCGCGGCATCCGCGGTGCTCGGCGAAGACCTCATGCGGACCATCGGCGAAAAACGGCTGTCCGCGCAGTGAAGAAAACGGCTCTGCCCCTCTCTCCTGACCGAGTGCTCGATGCTGCTTGCGAGCTCTTCGTCCGTGAGGGGGCTTCGACGGTCAGCCTTCGCAAGGTAGCCTCCGCGCTCGGAGTCACCCCCATGGCCCTGTACCGCCACGTCGACAACAAGGAGGATCTGCTCGCGCGCGTCCTCCATCGCGGCTACCAGGAGTTTCACGCCTATCTATCTCGGGACGCGGGGGGTCGGCGCGGGCTTGCCCGCCTCCGCGCAGCCTCCGCGGGCTTCGGCGCGTTCGCGCTCGAGCGCGCCTCGTACTTCGACCTCATGTTCTTGGGTCGCTCGCTCCCCAATGACCTCGGGGGAGAGGACTCAGTGCGAGAGGTAGCCCTCCCCACCTTCAAGCTGCTCCGAGACTGCGTCCACGAAGCGATCGACATGGGGGAGCTCGAGGGCGCTGAACCCCAGAGCACCGCCGTTACGCTCCTGGCTCAGGCCACGGGGGTGATAGCGCTGCATCGGACCGGGCTTTTCGCGTGGACCGACGACGAGGCTCGCGTCCAACTCGAGGCTGCTGTCGAGCATGTCCTGAGAGGCTTCTCGGGGCCCCCTCAAAACGGGACAGCCGTGTCCTCAACCGCCTCGGATCCGTCATAGCTCCGAAGTTCACACCGAACGAGAAGCACATGAAGGCCGTCTGCCGTGGTGAGGTGATCGCGGAGTCTTTGGAAGTCATCGAGCTGGACGGCTGCACCTACTTTCCTCCGGACTCGGTGAACATGAGCTTCCTGCGTCCCAGTGAGTTCTCGACTTTCTGCCCGAGCAAGGGCCACGCATCCTACTTCGACATCCAGATCCGAGACCTACGTCTCGAGCGGGCGGCGTTTCGATACCCAGAGACCCCTGAGCGTTCTAGGCAGATCCAAGGTTGGGTGGCTTTTTGGTGCCGGGAGTCGGTAGAGGATCTGGAAATCTGCCCCTCGTGAACCGCCGGGAGCATCATCCCTCCGAAAACGCCCCGGCACGTCAGCCCGCCGGAGCGCCGCGAACTCACCCGGACCTGCGCAACTCCGACACGCCGATTCCTTACATGTTTCGCGGACACTTTCGCCCCTGGCGCTCTAGCCGGCTTCGCCTCTCGTCGGTTGCATATGGCCGACGGGGTACTAGAGGGCGCGGGTGTCCGTCTCGAGACCAAGGCGAAGCCGGCTAGAGCGCCAGGGGCGAAAGTGTCCGCGAAACATGTAAGGAATCGGCGTGTCGGAGTTGCGCA
>JBCBRU010000811.1:0-3517 GCA_039819565.1 Myxococcota bacterium
ACCCGATAGGTTGCCGAAGCTGCTCGTCGCTCCGAAGCCCGCGACCAGGGTTCGAGCTCGGTGATCGGTGGGATCGAACTCGATCTCACTGACCGACTGGGCCTCGAAGTCCGGCGTGAGAAACTTCCAGCTCGGTGAGGGATCCGTAGCGTTCCGGGTGCGCCAGATACCTCCGTTGACCGAGCCGACGTAGAGAATGTCGGGGTTTCGCGGGTGAGCGGCCACCCCGTTCACGGCCCCCGCGGCCTCATCCGTGGGGGGGACGTCGACCTGCGCGAAGCTGATCGGAGCGGGGCCTTGAGGCTTCCAGCGACCATCCGCGGCGCTCCCGCCTGCGGCCACGGCCGGGCTGGACTGACCGAGAATACAGCTCACAGCGAACAGGCCCACGGAGCGCGCGACCCATACCGTCATAGATGGCGTGGCCAAAGGTAGGCCTACACCGAGTTCAAAGTTGTTCATGCTCTTTGCTCCTAGCGAACATCGCTCGACCCAGGGTCTCGCGGAAATGAGTTCTATGCGTCTAGTAGGGGACTGGGGAGTTTTGCGAGCAAGGACGCTGCATGCGTCTCCCCTAGGCTAGCCATGCTCAGAGCCTCCGTCAACGCCGCCCGAGGTACAGAATGGTCGTCGGTCTGAGACATCTCTCTAGCCCCCTGCGATCCTTGCGCTCATCGCAGGGGAGGGTTAGGGGTGCTCACAGTAGGGAAGACCGGGAGGAGCAAGCAACCCTTGGATGAATAGGAAGTTGCTAGAATGAAGCAGAACCCAACTATTGAGCGACCCGCTTCGCGGATCATGTGGCTGGCTGTGAGCGCCCTGTCCATAAATGCAGTGTACGACAAGCCGGCGTACGCGGATGGCGTGGCTATCCATCAGTGCGTCATCGTCTCCAAGTCCCTCGACACCATCTTTCTCACCGGACCGGACGCAGACCTCTTCTCCCTCAACCTCGCCACGGGGCGTACGCAGTGGTCCTCAACCGAAGGCGTTGTGCCTCTCGGGGTCATGAACGGCGAGCTCCTCGTGCAGGGGCAGCCCGCCAAGGCCGGGACCCTCGAGCTCATCTCGCTCTCTGCGTCGGAAGGCCAGGCCGTGGATCGACACTCGGTGTCGTTGCCTTCGTCGGTGCACGCGGCTCCCTTGCCCGGTCCGGGTCGGGCTTTTGCGATGAGCGCATCTCCCGGCGCGGGGGGCTTCCGACTCCAATGGAACGCGATGACCTCTCCCCTGGCCGCCCGCGGGGCCGCCGGGCAGGAAGCGGAGGGGAACGGCAAGCTCTCGAACGGTGCCGTCGATGTCCGGATGGGCAAGGCGAAGTTCAGCGCCGCCGCCAGCTCGTCGCTGGCCAAGACCCCCGCCGCTCCGATGCTCAGCGAAGTCAACGACATCAAGCTGGGAGGCACCGATGGCCGCAAGTTCATCTCCGCCGACGGAAAGCATCTTCTCGTCAGCGAGCGACGGAAGAACGCGCTCCCGGTCGAAGCCTATCGCTGGTCGATCTACGATATGGAGAGCGAGAAGCTGTTGGGACAAGCGACGAGTCCAATATCCGTCTCTCCCTTCGTCGTATCTGGATCGACCTTGATCTATACGACCCCCGAGATGTCCTTCCGTAGTGGCGCCGAAGTCCTCGGCTATCCTTCTTCGGTGCGCGCCCGCGACCTCAACACCGGGTCAGAGGTCTGGTCGCATGAGATCCCGAGCCTCGTGCTCAAGGGCCCCTTCCCTCACTAGTCCAGACCCCTATCAGGGTGGAGCACTGCCCTGGGGCTAGCAGCCTTGCGAGGGCGCATCTAGGTCGGGCGTTTGCGCTTTGCGAGGGCGCTGGCCAGCTGCTGCCGGGCCACGGGAGCGAGTCTCGCGAGTCCCACCCCCGGCCCCTCTTTAGGCGCTGGCTTCGCCGTCTCGACCTCCCGCACCACCCGGGCGAGGGTCGCCACCGTTTGCGTCTCAAAGAGCTCGGCCGCGGTGAAGGCCAAGCCCTCATCGGCCGCCTTGGCTACGATCTGAAGCGCCGCCATCGATTCACCACCCAGGTCGAAGTAGTTGTCGTCCCGTCCGACCCGAGGCAGGCGAAGGGCGAGAGCCCACAAGCGCGCGAGGGTCTCTTCTCGCGGGCCGGTCGGAGCAGAATAGGTGCTCTCCTTCGAGCGCCGCGAGGTCGACGGTTGAGGCAGCGCGGCGCGATCCAGCTTGCCGTTGGCGGTGAGGGGGAGTTCCTCCAGGCGCTCGAAATAGGTGGGGATGGCGGCCGGCGGGACCCGCTCCTCCAACCAGGGACGAATCTCTCTCACCTCTACATCCCCTACGACATAGCCCACCAGTCGGGGGGCTCCTGGCTCGAGCTCGAGTTCGGGATCCTCGTAGCCGATCTCTGCCACGATATCCCGCACCTTCTGGGGGTCGATCTCGTCGTTCAGCTCGTCCACCGCCTCGGCTCGGGTCTTGTGGCCGAGGCGGACATCCCAGCTATAGGGGAGGGCATAGTTGTGAAAGCCAGCCTTTCGACGATGAACCCATATGCCGACGTCGTTGATCAAGCAGTTGGTGGAGCGGCCGGTATCGGCAGGCCGCACCCACGGAACGGCCGCGTCCAGAGTGGCCATCATCTCCTCGAGTGAAACGTCACAGTACCGATAGAAGTCTACGTATCGAATCTCCTCGAAGACCTTCTCGTCCTCGAAGATGCGAGGCTTGAGGATTCGATTGGTTCCGTCATCTGCTCGATGATAGGCTTTCCGGGCGTCGAGGACCATCTTGTCGATGGCCGCCGGCTCGACGGAGCGCCCCTCGAACAAGGCGGGGCTCAGGCGCGTCTCAAACATCTGGCCTCGAGAGAGCCCAGTAACGATGACGGAGATGCCCCGCTCTTGGGCGAGCTCCGTGCCGAGCGTATAGATGGTTTTGAAGCATCCCTGACATACGTTGGCGTGTCGCTCCAGGCTGTCTCTAAAGATCGCGTTCATGTGCGGGGTCGACAAGAAGACGTGCTCGACCCCGAGCTCCCCGGTGACCCGCTCGATGTTGGCGATGGCGCTCTGCGAGATATAGCCGTTGTCCAGGGTCGCCGTGAGCACTCGCGCTCCCGCCTGGACCAGGCGCACGAGCGCATAGCTCGAGTCCTTTCCTCCCGACAGGAGCAGCAACACATCGTGCGTACCCGCGGAGCGCTCTCGAGCCTCGTCGAGAATGACCTGCAGGTCATCCATGGTGCGGAAGTAGTCGAGGACCCGCTCTCGGTACTGAGCGTAGGCCGCGCATACGTCGCAGATCCCGTCCTCTCGAATCGTAACCCCGGGCACGTCGGACGTGACCCCACAGCGCTTGCACGCCAGGCCCGCTGAGGCCCGGCGCTCGGCCACAACCTCCACGAACGCGCGCTGAACCCCCGGGTGCTCGAGCAAGGCCGTCTCGACCTCGCCGGGCTCGATTCTATGCCCCCGCAACTTCAGCTGTCGGTCTCGTCGCCCCAGGAAATCGACCAGACCGTCGGCACGGAGAACGGCCTCGTCTC
>JBCBRU010000812.1:0-3507 GCA_039819565.1 Myxococcota bacterium
CCCGGTCGCGAGTCCTGTTTGCCCGGTCCGCCGCAGCGGACAACCAATCGCCCGGTTTTCACGGCTTCTTCGAACCCGCTATCTAGGAGGAGATGTCTTCCTCCGACCCTACCATCGGCGTCCTCTCAGAAGGCGACACCTCGCGCTTGGTTGTCCGCTGCGGCGGACCGGGCAAACAGGACTCGCGACCGGGCGGGCCCCCCGAACCTCTGTATCTGATCCGAGCCCTGATGCTCCTGGAGCCAGAGGCCCAGGGGCAGCCACTCGACGTCCAGCCCGTTCCCGGTCTGGACCTTTTCAAATTCTGCCATGACCACGGTTTTGTCCCGGGGCCCGCTGCGTCCCGGCTTCTTCGCGCGACCGAGCAAGCGCCGACCGAGGCCGCACGGGAGTTGATGGACAGCTTTGACCCGGACCGGGAGGCCGTCGAAGCCCTCCGAGCCGAAGCCCTCCGCCTCCTCGAAGACGCCCGCCAGCACCAGGTGGAAACGATGCGTAGGTTCCAGGCGCAGGATGAAGCCCCGGCGTCAGACGAAGCTGCCGACCCCGCCCGTAGGCGCCTCGAATTCATTCTCCACGGGTAGAGGCGACCGCTCCGGTCATGTAAAGCCGTCGCTCATGAGCAGTGCTCCGCCCAAAGTGGCAGTGGTGACCGGCGCCAACACCGGTCTCGGCTTCGAGACGAGTCTAGCCTTGGCCCGAGAGGGCTATCGGGTTGTTTTGGCCTGTCGGAGCGAAGCCAAGGCCCGGGGCGCTATCGACAAGATCAAAGCCAAGGTGCCCGCCGCGGAGCTCTCGGCGGGCACCCTCGACCTCATCGACCGCGACAGCGTTCGCCGCTTCGCGGAGGCCTTCGGCGCGGAGCATCCCCGGCTCGACCTCCTCGTCAACAACGCAGGAGTGATGGGCCCGCCCTACACCATCACCCCCAACCAGGTAGAGCTCCAGTTCGACGCGAACCACCTGGGCCACTTCCTCCTCACCCAGCAGCTCTTCGAGCGCCTCGATCAAGCCGACGAGACCCGCATCGTCAATGTATCCAGCCTGGCCGGGAAGCGTTCCCACGCCGATATCTATTTCGACAACCTGAACTTCGAGGGGAACTACGACGAAGGCTATAAGTTCATGGGGCTCGGAGGGATGGTCGCCTACTCCCAAAGTAAGCTCGCCAACATCCTGTTCACGATGGAGCTCCGTGACCGCTGCGCGACCGCTGGCAAGAAGGTCAAGGCGGTGGTGGCTCACCCGGGCGTCTCGAACACCGACCTCGCGCGAAACATGTCCTTCGGGATCCGCCTCTTTGCGCCCATCCTGATCCCCCTCATGGGCGTCTCCACCTCGGCCGAGGGCGCTCAGTCGCTGGTCTTTGCTGCCGTCGACCCCAGCATGAAGGCTGGCGAGTTCATCGGACCGACCGGAAAGGACGAACGGAAAGGTCCTCCGGGTCGGGTCGAGCTCCCCGCGAAGGCACAGGACAAGGCCCTGGCGGAGCGACTTTGGAGCCGTTCGGAGGAGCTCCTCGAGGTCGACTTCTCGATCTAAAGAGCGCCCGCCTCGGACGCCGGGGCCGCGGAGCCTTCGAACCGGGGGTGCGTCCTGATGTTGCGGTGCAGCAATAGGCGTTCACCTGTGGCATGCTCCGCTTATGGCCGCCCCCACCTCGTCCCCCTTCCCTCTCGTCGGTTGGCCCCCTCCGCTCCAGCATGCGATCGACTATGGGGTCGACGCGGCCCAGCGCTCGATCTTGATGGCGGACGTACTGCGGCGCCGCGGGGAGCAGTTCCTGGCGCACAACGAGGCCGGCAACCCTCCGGTTCTAGGCTTCGAGTGGGAAGTAGTGTGCGACGGGGCGAGCCTCCAGCGACCCACCAGCTATCAGCTGCTGCGGATCGTGCCGGACGCCCACGTACGTATCGACGACGGCAAGCGGCCGTTCATCATCGTCGATCCTCGGGCGGGCCAAGGTCCGGGGATTGGCGGCTCGCAGGCCAGCAGCCAGGTGGGAGTCGCCCTCCGGGCTGGGCATCCCGTCTACTTCGTGAGCTTCGGACCGGTGCCGGAGCCGTCACAGACCATCGAGGACATCACGGCGGCGGAGCTACACTTCCTCAAGCTCGTCCGGGAGCGCCATCCGGAGGCGGGAGACCCCGTGCTCGTCGGAAACTGCCAGGCCGGCTGGGCGCTCATCTTGCTGTCCGGCGCCAACCCCGAAGAGGTCGGTCCTTTGGTGCTCGCCGGAACCCCGTTGGCCTATTGGGATGGGCACAGGGGTGAGAGCCCCATGCGCTACTTCGGGGGCCTCATGGGCGGGACCTGGATGGGCGAGCTGGCCAGTGACCTCGGAAACGGTAAGTTCGACGGAGCCTACCTGGTCCAGAACTTCGAGACTCTGAACCCCGCCAACACCCTCTTCAAGAAACCATGGAGGGTCTACGAGAACATCGACACCGAGGCGGAGCGCTTCCTAGAGTTCGAGCGCTGGTGGGGAGGGTTCTTTCAGATGAACGCGGAGGAGATCCGCTTCATCTCCAATGAGCTCTTCGTCGGCAACAAGCTCTCTCGAGGAAAGCTCAGCAGCCCCAGCGGACACCGCATCGACATTCGCAACATTCGCACTCCGATCGTCATCCTCGCCTCCGCCGGAGACAACATCACCCCGCCTCCGCAGGCCCTGAACTGGGTGTTGGATCTCTACGGAAGCGTCGACGACATCCGTAAGGCCGAGCAGACCATCGTATACTGCATCCACCCCGACGTCGGCCACCTCGGCATCTTCGTTTCAGGTCGGCTGGCGGAGCGGGAGCATGCCGAGTTCATCGAGAATATTGACCTCATCGAGCTCCTGCCGCCCGGGCTCTACGAAGCCGTCATCACCGAGATCCCAGAGGAGGAACGCGACGGCCCGTACGTGGAGGGTCGCTACACCACCCGGTTCACGGCTCGAACCCTCGATGACCTCCGCCGGGTGGGGGGACGCAGCTCCGAGAACACGGCTCGCTTCGCCGCCGTGGCGCGACTGTCGGAGATCAACCAAGGGCTCTACCGGCAGCTCGTCCAACCCTGGGTACAGGCCCTGAGCAGCGACGCCAGCGCGCAAGTCGTCCGTCAGATGCAACCGGCGCGGCTCCGCTACACCCTTTGGTCCAACAAGAACCCGCTCTTTCGGCCGGTCGCCCCGGTCGTAAAGAGCCTGGCCGAGAGCGTCCGAGCTCATCGTCGCCCCGTCGCCGAAGACAATCCTTTTTGGCAGGTTCAGACCTTGTGGGCCGAGGCCATGGTGAAGAGCCTGGACGCCTGGCGGGATCTACGAAACTCGGCCATCGAGGGCTGGTTCGAGATGGTTTACGGAGCGCCTCTGGTCCAGGCCGTCCTCGGCCTCCGCTCGAGTGCCTCTCCCGATGAGCTCAGTCCCCAGCGAGACCACGTGTTCGCCCACCTCGCAGAGCGGCGCCGCCAGCACCAGGAGGCCCTGCTCCGACAAGGAGGCCTGCCAGAGGCGGTGCTCCG
>JBCBRU010000813.1:0-3506 GCA_039819565.1 Myxococcota bacterium
GCGGAAGCTCTCGAGCAGGACGTCCTTCCCGAGTTCATCGGGCCGGAGCCGCCCGCCATCGTCACCGTAGAGGGACAGATCGAGAGCTTCCGCGGCGGCCGCCTCGGGTGACTCCCCGCCCGGAGCGGGGGGTATCGGGTCGGGGCGTATCTCGACGGCGCTGGGGGCAGCGGGACCAAACCAGCTGAGGCGGCCGCGCCCGATGACCACCGACATCACGATGCCTGCGGCCAGACCGAGGATGAAGATCTGGTTCTTGCCGAGCTCCCGCCGCCGCCGCTTCACGGGCTTCTGGCTGGGACGGTCCCCCAGCGCTTCTTTGCCTACGGTCACGCGTGAGGCCTCACGCGCAGACGATAATGCACGGGACGCGATCCGAAAACCGTTCGCCTAAACCGAGAGCGCAGGACGACTCGGAGCGGCACGGAGGCTTGGCCTTCGCAGCCTCCAACCAGGTATGGGCCAAGGTATGCCGCGAAGTCCTGCGATGCTCGTCCTCGGACTCGGCGCGCTGTGCGCGTGCGGGGACAGCGCGCCCTCCGAAGACCTCGGGGCCGACGCCGGCGCGTCCGTAGACGGGGGAGCTGCCCCCGACGCCGGGATGCTCGCCCCCACCGTACAGGTCGGGACCGGGCTCGACGCCTTCGAGCCCCTGCTTCGAGATGGCAGCCAGGTCTTTCCCCTCGTCCTCGGGCCCCAGGGCGGGGGGCGCCTCGGCGGCCACCACGTCGCCCTCGCCGCCCGTTTGGAGGGCGTCACGCCCCGCGGGGCCAGCTTGCTCGCGGTGCGGGTCCTCGACGAAAGCGGCGGGGAGCGCGCGACAGTGTCCCGTGACCCCGCGCGCTCCCCCTTCATCAACGATCGTGACCTCCCGAACCTCCAACCCCGCCTCGACGACTGCTGCCTGGTGGCCGGAGGTCGAATCACGGTGGAGGCCATCCTCACTCTGACCGACGGCTCGGTGGTGACGGACGCGGTGTCCGGCGTGGCCACGACCTGCCCTCAGCCTTCGCAAGGTCAGAGCATCTGCCCCTGAGTTGACCTCCCGACCCGGTCGGCGGGACGGTGAAGCGACATGTCGGCTCGCCGTACCCTCCCGACGCTCGCCCTCGGCCTGACCCTGATCGCCTGCGACGAGGACCCGCCTAGTCCGGGCGGCGGTGATGGAGGCGGGGTGGACCTCGGGGCCGCACCCGACCTCGGGACCCTCGACCTCGGCGCCCCCGACCTCGGCCCCACGCTGTGCGCAGAGCTCGGCACCCCTCTGGGCATGGGCGTGGCGCCCCCCCGCCGCGACGACGCCGCCGCGACCTTCGACCCCGAGTGCGGCCGACTCTTCGTCTTCTTCGGAGACCAGGGCGTGCCCCAAAACTGTGGCTTCTCGAGCGCCGCCTTCTCCAATGAAGGGTTCGTGTTCGACGTTCGCCGGGGCACGTGGTCGACCCTCGGACCTCAGGCGGGCCCGAACCCCGTCGACCGCGGCGGGGTCATCTGGGACGCCACGCGGAAGCGGGTGGTGCTGTTCGGTGGACGGTGGCGCGCCGGCACCTCGGGCCCCTACGACTATCCCACGAAGGTGTGGGCCTTCGATCCGGAGGCTAATCTGTGGACGGAGCTCGCCGACGACGCGAGCGGCCCCCGCGGGCGCATGGACTTCGTCATTGCCGCCGACGGCGCGCAAGATCGCCTTCTGGTGAGCCACGGCGGGCGCTTCACCCCGGACTTCAGCGGCTTCGAGGTCTTCGCCGACACCTGGTCCTTCGACCTGGCCCAAAACACCTGGGCGCGAGTGGGGGAAAACGGCCCCACTCCGGAGGCTCTGGTCTATCCGGCCGGCGCTCTCGATGCCGCCCGAGGCCAGCTGTGGGTGTTCAGCGGCAGCGGCGCCGACGCGTTCACGGCCCCGGCGCGTCAGGAGATGTGGGCGCTGGATCTCGCGACCAACACGTGGACCGAGATCCCCTTCGGGGCCGGTTTCCCGGGCGCACGCTTCAACTCCGGTATGGTCTGGGACGCGGCCGGAGATCGTCTGGTGCTCTTCGGCGGCCACGACAACACCGAGCTCGGCAACAACAACGATCTTTGGTCCTTCAACCTCTCCGACCGCACCTGGCGGGAGGTCAAACGCGGCGACACGTTCAACAAGCCCGCCCTCGCCTTTTGCGACTTCCCGGGAGACTTCACCAACGCGGACCTCGATAGCCCGGAGCGGCGCGCGGCCCACATCTTCGTGGCGGGAGATCCCGGCGCAGCCTTGACCTATGGGGGCAATACGGATTGCGGGCTGGCCAATGATACGTGGTCCCTGGACCTCGCCACCGACACTTGGTCCCAGGTCACCGTCTCCCCCAGCGGAATGACCTGCCCACGCACCGGCAACCCCGACTGCGCGGCCCCCACCGCGCGAATGTGCGACTGAGCTGACGCCTCGGAACTCCGGGATTACCCCAAAAATCGCCTAAATGACGCAGTGCGTGGAACTCGTTTGCGTCTTCGACGCAGCGTGTTACCGGGTCCTCAGGCTCCGCGGCGAGGCCGCCGGAGCAGGAGAAAAAGATATGACCCTGGTTGGAAAGAAAGCTCCGGAGTGGACCGCCACCGCCTTCGTAAAGGGCGAAGAGAAGACGATTACGTCGGCTGACTATGCCGGCAAGTGGCACGTCCTCTACTGGTATCCCCTTGATTTCACCTTCGTTTGCCCGACCGAGATTCGCGGCTTCCAGTCGCTCCTGGAGGACTTTGCGGACGACGGCATTGAGGTCGTCGGCTGCTCGACGGACTCCTTCTTCAGCCACAAGGCGTGGTTCGCCGACCGCGAGACCTTCGCTCAGGAGATCACCCACCCGGTCGTGGCCGACACCAGCCATGAGTTCAGCCGGGCCTTCGGAGTGCTGAAGGAGGACCTCGGGGCCGCCTTCCGCGCCACCGTGATCGTCGACCCGGAGGGCGTGGTCCGGTCCATGGTGGTCAACGACCTCTCCGCAGGTCGCTCGCCCGCCGAGACTCTGCGCACCGTCCAAGCCCTCCAGTCGGGGGGCCTCTGCGGCGCCGACTGGAAGAAGGGCGACACCTTCGCGGCCTGAGGCCGTGAGAGCGCGACGCGCACCGCAGGATGTCCGGCCGCTGCGGCGGCCGGCGTCCTCGCCCAGCGTCGATTGACGCAGCGCGGTAGGTGCAGAACAGGACGAACATGAGCCGCCTTGAAACCCTGGACGGAAACACCTGGGAGGACTTCATCAAGGCCGATGTGGCCGTCCTCCTCCTCGGCAAGACGGATTGCGCAGCTTGCAACGAGTGGACCGCCGAGCTGCAGAGCTTTCTCGAAACCGACGAGACCTACGGCGAGGTTCGCTTCGGAAAGATCACCCTCGATCGCCCCGGCTTGGTGTCTTTCAAGAAGGCCAACCCGTGGCTCGCCGAAGTGGACGTCCTCCCCTACACGGTGATCTACCGAAACGGCGAGAAGACGAAGACTTTCGCGGGCGGTGGGGTCGAGCGTTTGACCA
>JBCBRU010000814.1:0-3498 GCA_039819565.1 Myxococcota bacterium
CCCTCTTCGCGGAGAAGCTCGAGCGCGCCAAGGCGATCATCGAAGGGGCCTACCGCGCGGCCGGGTCGGAGGTTTTCGCGGCCGGGGTCCTCGGGCCCGCCCGCGACCTCGGCTTTACCGAGATACAGGCCCAGTCCGGTGGCGGCTGAGGCCCGGCTCGCTCTCCTTGCGGGGGATGGCATCGGGCCGGAAGTCATGGCCGCGGCTCGGCTCGTCCTGGAAGCGTCCGGCGCCGCTTTCGATCTCGAGCTCAGCTTCGACGAGATCCCCTGCGGCGGACGCTACTACCTCGAACACGGGCGCGACTGGCCGGAGGACGCGGAGGCTCGATGCGCGGCGGCCGACCTGCTCCTCCTGGGGGCCGTGGGCTGGCCGTCTCCCACCGGGTCGGGGCCGGTCACGATGGCCAACGGACACATGGCGGGCCACTCCGCGGTCTTGGGCAATCGAGCTCGCCTGGATCTCTTCGCGAACGTGCGCCCCATTCGTCTGTTCGAGGGGGTGCGCCCCATCGTAGCGGGGCGACCCAGTGAGGTCTGGCGTCCGGCGGAGGTCGACCTCGTCATCGTGCGAGAGAACACCGAGGGCCTCTACGTCGGGGCCGGCGGCACCCTCCGCCCCGGAGGCCAGCCCACGGTGGCCACCGACACCCGCATCGTTACTTGGGCGGGGAGTCAGCGCGTTTGCAGGGTGGCTTTCGACCTCGCCCGTCGCCGGGGGACGCCGAAAGTGACGGCGGTGGTGAAGCACAACGTCCTCGAGGGATGCCGCCTCTTCGTAGACGCCTTCGAAGCGCTCGGCTCTGACTTTCCGGAGGTCGAACGTGAGGTCATGCTCGTCGACGCCTTTGCGCTCGCGGTCCTACAAGATCCGGCGCGCTTCGAGGTGGTGGTGACCACCAACCTCTTCGGCGACATTCTCACGGACCTGGCCGCGATCCTTCAGGGAGGGATGGGCATGGCCGTGGGGGCAAACCTCGGCCACCAGCACGCGATGTTCGAACCGGTGCATGGCTCCGCCCCAGACCTCGCCGGACGAGGGGTCGCCAACCCTCTCGCCATGATTCTCGCGACGGCTGAGGCGCTGCGCTGGTGGGGGGCGCGGCGCGGGAGCCCCTTTGAGGTCGCCGCCGCTGCCATCGACGCGGCCGTGTCCGAGGTGCTGCGTCGAGGCGAGAGCTTGCCGGCCGACCTCACGGGAGGCGAGGGCGCTTCGACCATGACCGTGGCTCGGGCGGTCGCGGACGAGATTCAGAGACACTCCGCGGGGTAGCGCACCCGCAGGGTCGAGCCGATGCGGCTTCTCGCGAGGGGGGCTGAGAGCTCGACGGCGACGCGATCCTCTCGGTAGCTCCAGTTGACCATGCCCTCGGCGTTGACGGGCGGCAGGGGGGCATCGTCGAGGCTCACCTCGATGGACTCGGCGCTGACGGGATCGCTGGTGAGGAAGAAGAGCGTTTGTGGGCCGCTCCAGGCCCTGATGGCCTCGGCGAGCCGAGCCGGAGCGTCAGCTTCGCAGATCGAGATGAAGACGGCCGGGTCGAGTCTCTCGGCCACGTCTCGGTAGGCCCCCGCCGGTGCTGCGTCCACCCGGCCTTGGCACCCCTCGGGCGGGCCCCCGACCACAAAGATGCGCTGGATATCCAAGCGCGAAAAGCGAATCGAGAGGAAATGGTTGAGATAGATGTTCTCGCTTCGGGGGGAAGTATCCGTTCGCGAGCTAAGGAATATGGCCGCGAGGAGGGAGCTTCGCCGAAGAAAGCCTCGGTTGGCTTCGAAGATGCGCGGGGCGCTGAGGGCTCGGTACTGCGCCTCCAAGCCGGCTTCTGAAGAAGGTGCGGTCGAGGTGGTCGCTTCCAGCCGCTCGGCCAGGACCTCAGGGAGGGAGGCTCCGAGGGCATCCGACGAGAGCACGCGGTCCGGCCCCTCGAGAGGGAGAATGCGACCGTCGGTCGTGCGGGGACCGACCGCAGTCGTGGTGACGCCGAAATGCAGGCTGCGACCCGGGAGCTCCGAGGCGATGGAGGCGAACCGGGCGGCCTCTCCGGAGGGGAGGGTAGGGTCTGCCAAGATCAGGGTGTCGATCGCAGGCGGCGGGAAGATCTGGAACTCATCTTGCCGTTCCTCGAAATCGAGGCCGGTACCGAGGAGCGGGATTTCGCGGGTCGTGCTCTGGTCAGCGGCCGTCAGCTCGAGGCGAAAGGTCGCTCGTCGAGGGCCGAGCTGCTCGGGGTGAAAAGAGAAGTCGAAAGCGTGAGACTGGCCAGAGACCAGCGGGAAGACGGGCCTCGGCGAGCGGAGCCAGAAGTCGGGGTCTCCTCCCAGCTCCGCCGCGGCCACCGTCATCTCGGCTCGTCCGCCGTTGTAGACGATGATGGTGCGGGGCCGAAACCCGCAGGAGAGCGGGCTGGCCCCGAAGTCGAGGCCCTCGGGCACGACGATAGGGTCCAGATCCGGGGTGCGGGTTCCGTCCCGGACCTCCCCTCGGATCCGGACGTCGACGCTCGGGACCTCACCGCCGGCCTCGATGCGGAGGGTCCGATCGAGAGCCTCTACCTCCGAGGTCTCGAAGGTGAGCGGGAGCCTCATGGTCTCGCCGGGGCGCAGTCGGAGGTCGTTCTCGTCCCCGAAACGAAGACGGAGGCTCGAAGGCTTCGGTTCGGGGAGCAGCCGCGCCGAGCTTAGGACACAAGGGCGATCGGACGGATTGGCCACCGTGACCGCCATCTCCGGGGGAGGCGCGCCGCGCTCCACGGCGAAGCGAACGGGGGCGCTGGTCTCGATTTCGCACGGGGTCAGGGGGGCCCCCTCGGCGCGCACCGTGATGCGAGCCGGGTCGAAGAAGCGGGAGCGAATCTCCAGCTCGTCCTCGAACGTCCCCGGCCGGCTCGGCAGACGCGCCTGCACTTCGAACACGGCGCGCTCCTCGTCGACGATGCTGACCTGTCCCGGCCCTCGGCGAAAGGTCCCCACCAGCGGCCCCGCGATGAGCTCCGCCGGTCGAGACAGCACGGTGCAGTACAGATTGCGAGACACGATCGAGGCAGGGGGCAGGGGGCCAAAGTCGAGAAGGGAAGGGGTGCACTCGAGGCTCCGGTGTCCGGCCGTCACTCGGAACCCAACCTCCGCGGCGCAGCCCGGATCCTCACAGGTCTCGACGCGGAGCGAGGCAGGCTCCCACAGCCAGCCGTCAGAGCGAAACCCGAGCTGGGCTCGAACGAATCCGCCGGGCTCTACGCGGGTGGGGCTCTGAAGATTCCAGTGGCCGGCCCGGTGGGCCGCGCACCAGCCTACGTGATCTGAGGCGCAGGGAGGCCACCCTTCCGGGGCGGCGAGAGTCACGGGCTCAGAGCTCGAATTCTCGAAACGTACGCGGCTCCAAGCCCAGGTCGCGGGTCGCACCGAGCCGAGGTCTACGAGGGTCCGGGAGGGCGTGACGGGAGGGGAGCGGGGCTCGTCCTCGTCCAGGAGCGGCGGCCCGGGGGCGCAGCGGGTGGCC
>JBCBRU010000815.1:0-3496 GCA_039819565.1 Myxococcota bacterium
CTCGGTGGAGAGGGCGGGGTCCCGGTGCGGGGCGCCTACCGGCGGAGGGCTCGGCTCCGCCGCCGTCGGCTCCGATGGGCTCGCGGCCTCCGGTTTCGTCGAGGAGGAGCTGAGCGGCCCTCCGAGGGTGGTGGTTCTCGGCTCGATGTCGATTTCAGCCCAAATTCGGGTTCGGGACGAGCTCGCGAGCTCCGGCTATGATGTGGACCTCGACCCGTCCGGGTCGCGGCCCCCTCGGCAGCATCTTCGCCGACCTCGGGTGCAAGCGGTCATCGAGGTGGGCGGAGCCGAGCGACGAATCTCGGTGTGGGTGAAGCGCCCGAGGGTCCGCCAGGTCATCGGCCCGCCTCTCGTCCCCGGGCGAGATGATCGCATCCTCGCCCTTCAGGTCAGCTCGACGCTCGAGCTCGCGCTCTCCGACCCGAGCGCCGGCGTGGTTCCGCGCTCCGAGGTGCCCGCAGCCGAGCCGGAGGCCCGTCCGCCCCGAGTCCCGGCGCGCTACGCGGCCTCGGGGCTGGGCGCCGCCCGCTTCACGGATGGAGACGCGAGCCCCGGCGCCTCCCTACGATTCGGCCTTTCGCCGGCATCGCGGTGGTGGGTCTTCGCCGTTTTGTCCGCATCGCTTCTGCCTCGCCGCGCCCGTCGCTCGGACGACGCCGCCACGATCGTCGAAGGCGCACTGACCCTCGAACTCGAGCACGTCCTCGGGGGTGGCCGCAGCCCGTGGAGAGGGCCCCTCGGCGTGGGCGCTGGCGTCGCCTGGACGTGGGTCGACGGCGAGGCCCCGCCCTCGGCGCAAGCGCGAGAAGGTCTTTTGACCACGCCCCTCGTCACGGCGACGGCAGCCCTCGAGTACCGCCTCGACGACACCGTGAGTCTGCGGCTTCAGGGACAAGCCCGCGGGCTCATTCCCCAACAGCGCATCCTTCTACGGGACGAAGTCGCCCTCGCTCGGGGGCCTTTCGAAGCAGAGCTCGGGTTCGGGTTCGTTTGGTTCCTCAGATAAATCTGAACCTGTACGCTGCCGAGCGGGGACTGGTTCGTAGCTGTGGTGTCGCCATCTCTCAGGGCCCGAGTCCTCGCCGGTGCGTTCGCGGGCTGGGCTGCGTCCGGCTGCGACGGAGACTTCCTGGCCGTGGAGGAGGTTAGCCCCAGCCGCGAGGTCTCCCCCGGCGACGGCGCGAACCCCGGGACGATGCCTCCCTCCTCGTCCGGGAGAGGCGTTCTCGGCTGTCCCACCGTCGATCCGCCGCCCTACACCCTCGGTGCTCACGCCACCCTATCCGCGGAGTTCGCGGCCGCGTGCAGCGCGTGTCATGGGCCGGCCGGACGAGGCAGCGCCACCTACCCCGAGCTTCCCGGCGGCCTCTCCGAGGAAGCCTTCGTGGCCCACGCCCGCCAAGGAAGCGGAGAGCGCATGCCTGCCTTCGCGCCGTCGTCGATCTCCGAAGACACCCTCCGACGCGACTATCGAGCGCTGCTCGCGCTCGCCGCTGAAGATCCTCCGCCGGAGGTCTCCCTGAGCAACGCATGGACCTGGAGCGAAGCCGAGCTTGCGCAGGCTCGGGACGAGGGGCTCGCGGCGTGGCGAAAGCCCGACCCCGAGGGGGTGGCCTGCGCCGACTGCCACACCGTGGACGCGCTGGATCTCGCGGTGCTTGGCTATCCGGACGACGCCCTCACCCGCCGGGCGCGGCTTCACCTCGAGCCGGACGACGTCGCCAAGCTCGTGCGCTTCGTCCACGCTCAGCGCCGACACTTCGGCATCGACACGCCCTGCGCCCCCACCTACCGCCCCCTCCAGCCGGGGGGCGAGGTTCTGCCCGGAGAGACCCCCGAGGCCCAGGACGCCGCGTTCGGCGCTCTGCTTCGCGAGCGGGGCTATCTCATCGCCACGGAGACCGTCGCCTCCCTCGACGACGCCAGGGCCGTCCTCGATGAGATGATCACCATCGACCTTCGCAACCTCCCCATCGGGATCCCCCTGCCGCGCTGGACGGAAGATGGCGTCAACGGCGCCGCCCACGCGTCCATGAACGACTACATGCCTCCCCTCGGCTTGCGGCCCCACCCGGAAGACCAAGCCCAGTGGCGGGCGATGTCGGACGCCTACATCGAGGACCCCACCGACGCGCATCTATTCGCGCTCATCGACGGCCTCCGGAGCATGCACAACGACGGCGGCTACCGAGCCGCCCACACCACCCCCACCGGCAACTGTCGCCGCTATCAACAGGCGGGCGACTATCTTTATGATCTCTCCCTGCGAAAGCGCCGAAGCCAGATGATCACCCAGCACCTCCTGCGCAGGGCGGTGCTGAACCGAGAAACCAGCCTCGAGCTTCCCCTCGCCCCCCTCGCGGCCTACACCCAGGGCTCCGACGTTGGTCTCAACCCCTTTTGGGCAATCGCCGGCGAACACGCCGAGAGTATCTGCTACCCCTCGACGGAAGCCGGCAAGCTGGCCTCCGAGGCGATCTTGGCGGCCATGCCTCCCGCCGCCCTCGCCGAGGTCCCGGATCAGGACCAGGCCGACGGCGTCCTGACCGCCCTTCCCCGGCAGATCGCCCACGCGTGGTTCGCGCTGGGCCAGATCTACGACCCGGGCCTGGCCATGCGCCAGGGCAACGACCAGGCCACCAACAAGCTCAACTATTGGCAGCGCCTCACCTTCAGCCATGACGGGATCCATCGCCCCTTCTTCGCGCTGCATCGCCTCGCCCTGCAAAGACACTTCGTCGAGGACCTCCAGGGGACCCGCGACCACCCCGGATCCACCTTCTTCCTCAGCGGACCGGTCCACCCCCTCCTCGACGGCGACCGCCTCTGGCTCCGGCAGATCTATCTCGTCCTCTCCGGAGAAGATCCGCGAGCGGGGCTCTCCCACCGGCTCATCGGCAACGCCTTTCGCGCCGTCCTGCTCCTCCAAAAGGAGCTCTTGGAGGCGGGGGAGCCCTGGGACGACGGCGGCCAGACCCGAGGGGTCACCCGACTCCTCGACGACGTGCGCCGCTGGGTGGACGAGCTCGAGAGAAGAATCGGCGAGTCGGGAGGTCAGGTCATCGCCGACGCCTTCGGTCCCGACCTCGAGCTTTACACTTCGGGCCTCGCCACCCTCGCCGACGAAGTCGAAGCCCGGCTCAACCTATGAACTGAGCCACCCCAAAAAAAAGCTGAACCCATAAAGCCTCTGGCCGGGACTATCTCGGCAGCATGGATGTTCGAATCTCTCGGGGCCTAGGGCTGACCGCCTTCCTCTCGTGGATGTGCGTGATCGGTTGTGTGGGCGACCTCGCCGCTGTAGAGACGCGCGCCCCCACCGAGGCCGCTCCTCCTGAGGACAACTCAGACCCAGTCGTGGCGCCTCCCTCCTCGGAGCCGCCGGTGAACCCTCCGCCTTCCGAGCCGCCGCCGCCGCCCGCGACGCAGCCGCCCGCCGCCCCCGCGTCTGGGACCGGCATTCTCGGCTGTCCGACCATCGAGCCTCCCGCCTACA
>JBCBRU010000816.1:0-3488 GCA_039819565.1 Myxococcota bacterium
GTGGGCACGATCCCCAAGGAGACTCCGGAGCGGGCGCCCGCCGTCGGACAGCCTTGGCCCTTGCAGGAGGAGATGAGCAGGCCGAGCGAGGCGTCCGATGCTTGGGGGGAGCTCGCTGGCCATTTGGTGGGTCAAGAACGGCAGCAGGGACTTCAGATGCTCGAACAGTGTCGGCTCGAGCGTGTCGACAGCGGGCGTCGTGAGCTCCGGATGAGCTTCGAGCAAAGCCTGGAGTCGCCGGCGCTCAAAAAAACCGGCGGGCGGAAGCAAGGGGGCTTCCTCCAAGAACTCCCCGACCTTGCGCGCCGGACCGTCGAGGGCCCGAACCTGCCGCAAGACATCCTTCGCCTCGAGGCGGAGAAGCCGGGCGAAGACATCGGACGGAGCATCCTCGGGCTCGAGCTCCACGCGGCGCTCCCGACCCACGAAACGGAGGCCGGGGCGGACGGCTACCGCTTTGCGACGAAAGGCATCCTGCAGAGCAATCTCCTCATGAACGCGACCGAGCACCGGCGCATGACGGTCGTCCCAAATCCAGTCCTCACGCCGATGGGGACTCGGCTGGCTGGTGTGCGGAGGGACCAGAATCAGCCCGCGAAGGCCCCGTTTTCCCAGGATCGCAGCGGTGGCCAGCGCCCCTGCGCCCCCGCCGACGATCATCACGTCGACACTCCTCATGCTGGGTCCACGGAGCCTTCAGTGCCCTTAGGGGCGCCCCCCACGCCAGCACTGAGAGACGAGAGGGCGGTGGTCGCCCCCTCGAGCCAAGCCTGAGCTCCCTGTCGGCGGAGCTGGCCGGAACACAGGGCTCGAACCACGGCCGGCAAGAGTGCGTGTTCACGCTCGAGGATTCGGAGACGCAAGCTCTCGACGTCGTCCTCGGGCAGAACGGGGACCGCCGCTTGCGCCAGGATCGGGCCGGTGTCGACGCCGGAGTCCACGAGGTGCACGGTGCACCCGGCGAGCTTTACTCCGGCCTCGAAGGCTTGGCGCTGGGCATCGAGTCCCGGGAAGGCGGGAAGCAAAGACGGGTGGATGTTCACGATTCGACTCGGGAAGGCGCCGAGAAGGACCTCGGTCACGATGCGCATGAAGCCCGCGAACACCACCCACTCGACCTCTGCTCGTCGAAGGTGATCCACCACCGTCTCGTCGAAGACCCGGCGAGGTTTCACCTGGCGGTGGTCGACCACGGCGGTGGTGATCCCTCGGTCGCGGGCCCGCTGCAAGGCGCGCGCGTCCGGGAGGTTGGAAAGAACGAGGGTCACCCGCCCAGGGCTGAGATCTGCATCGAGCAGCGCCTGAAGATTGCTCCCGGATCCTGAGGCGAGGACCGCGACGCGGACCTCCTTCATCGGTAGACCACCTGGGGCTCGTCGCCGTCTCGACCCCGCAGATGACCGACCGGAGCAGCCCAGGTCCCCGTCTGCTGAAGAGCCGTCGCCGCCGTGCTGGCGTCCTCCACGACGGCGATGAGGCCAAGCCCCATGTTGAAGGTTCGGTCCATCTCGGAGACCGCCACCGGTCCGAGCTCGGCGATGCGGTCAAAGACAGGGGGCACGCTCCAGCGCTCCCTCTCGAGCACCGCCACCACATCCTTGGGGAGCACCCGGGGAAGGTTCCCAGGGATTCCGCCCCCGGTGATGTGCGCGAGAGCCTCGATCCGAGTGACCTTCGCGAGGGCCGCGACCGCGTCGGTGTAGAGCGTCGTGGGTTCGAGGAGGGCCTCCGCCACCGTCGTCGAGCCCCCCTCTTCGAGGGGACCGTCCAGCGAGAGCCCAGCGTGATCGAGCAGCACTTTTCGAGCGAGGGACAGGCTGTTGGAGTGAATGCCCGAACTCGCCACCCCGACCAGCTCGTGACCCGCTCGCACCTCCCGCCCATCGATAAGGGCGCTACGGTCAACCACGCCGACCGCGAATCCGGCGAGGTCATATTCACCGTCGTCGTAAAGTCCCGGGAGTTCCGCGGTCTCTCCTCCCACGAGGGCGCAGCGGGCCCGGCGGCATCCCTCCGAGACGCCCCGGACGACCGCTTCCCCCACGTCCGGTTCGAGTCGGCCCGTGCCGAAGTAGTCGAGAAAGAAGAGGGGGCGCGCGCCTGAGGTGAGGATATCGTTCACGCACATGGCCACGAGGTCGATGCCGACGGTGTCGTGGACACCGGTGGCGATGGCGACTTTGAGCTTCGTTCCGACGCCATCGGTCCCCGAAACGAGCACGGGATCCTCGAGCCCCTCGGAGCCGAGCGCATCCTTGAGCGAAAACAGCGCGCCGAACCCGCCCAGCCCGGCGAGAACGCCGGGTCCGTGGGTCCGGCGAGCCAGTCCTGAGATACGTTTGACCATCCGGTCCGCGGCCTCGATGTCGACTCCAGCATCTCGGTAGGTGAGACCTGAGTCCTCCCGGCGGGGCATGAGAGGAACAAGCGCCGACGCAGGGGTGTCGTCAAGGTCGGGCAGAAATGACACATGCTCCTGAGCACGCCCGTGCTATCGGGCATGTCCCTTGGCGAGCCGTCGCGTCCAGCTTCTTGCCATCAACCCGGAACACCCCGAACCCCATCGGATCCGGCAGGCGGTCGCCCGCCTCGAGTCCGGTCGAAATCTCGTCTACCCGACGGACACTATCTATGGCCTCGCCGCTGCGGTGGAGCACAGGGCTGCCGTGGAACGGCTTTATCGCCTCCGCAAGCTCGACCGGAGCAAGCCCCTCTCGCTGGTTTGCGGAAGCCTGAGCGAGGTGAGCCGCTACGCCATTGTCGACAACGAGTGCTTCCGAGCTATGAAGCGGGTGCTCCCAGGTCCGTACACCTTCATCCTGCGAGCCACCAAAGAAGCCCCTCGCCTCGGCCAAAGTAAACGCCGCACGGTGGGGATTCGAGTGCCCGCTCACCCCGTGGCCCAAGCCTTGATCGGCGCCTTAGGAGGGCCTCTCCTGTCTACGTCAGGTTTGGGTAACCCGGGGGCCGAGGTCTCGGACCCGCTCAGCTTGGCGGAAGCCTATGCAGGCACGGAAGTGGACTTGGTCCTCGACGCGGGCCTCCTCAAGGGCGTGCCCTCGACGGTGGTGGACTGGTCGGGGGACGAACCCGTCCTCATCCGGGAGGGCGCCGGGGACGTCGCCGCGCTGAGCTGACCGCGCTCCGATCGCCGGACCCTGGCGCGATGTGCACCACGTGTTAGCGTCAGACGAAGTGAGCCCCGAGGACGAAGATCGGCTCCCGAGAGACTTCGGTAAGTACCGCCTGACCAAGCGCTTGGCCGCCGGAGGGATGGCCGAGATTTTCCTGGCTCATCGGCACGACGCGCCTCTCGAGCCGGTGGTGATCAAGCGCATCCTGCCCCACCTCACCGAGGCGAAGGGCTTCGTCTCGATGTTCTTGGATGAAGCCCGGATTGCGGCCGGTTTGGACCACCCAAACGTGGTTCGCATCGACGATGTGGGACAGATCGAAGGTCGCTACTTCTTGGCCATGGAGTACATCCA
>JBCBRU010000817.1:0-3488 GCA_039819565.1 Myxococcota bacterium
CGGAATTCTCTGAGGAAGACAGGTACCGGTTCGCGATCGCGAACAGGCGCTCCGCTTCGCTTTCCGCCGGTCTTCCTGCGCGTCGGTGAACGCGTAGAGGCTCGTGCGCTCGCTCTCCTTGGTCAGCGTTCACCTTTGGCTCCGTCCAGACCGGCGACGCTGCGCTGCGCTGCGCTTCCTTCCGGGGCTCCGAGATAAATCGGGCTCCGTGTCCCGGGGGCTTCGTGTCCCCGGGGCGCTTGGAGGCGGGTCGGGCTCCGTGTTCCCGGGGCGCTTGGAGGCGGGTCGGGCTCCGTGTCCCCGGGGGGCTTCGAGGCGGGTCGGGGCAGGAAGAACCCCCCAACCCCCGAGAGAAGACCAGCAAGCCCTCAACCCCCGAGAGAAGACCAGCGCAGCGAAGCGTCGCCGGTCTGGACGGAGCCAAAGGTGAACGCTGACCCAAGACCACCGAGCGAAAGAGCCAGACGCGTTCACCGACGCGAAGGAAGACCGGCGGAAAGCGAAGCGAAGCGCCGGTTCGCCATAGCGAACCGGTACCTGTCTTCCCGCCACGAACCACCCCCCAACCCACGAGAGAAAACCAGCAAGCCCCCAACCCCCGAGAGAAGACCAGCATGCCCCCTAATCCGCGGGCGTTCTCAGTCTTCTTCTTTGGTTCGCGCCTCAATGCCGTACTTCCGCATGAGGTCTTTGAAGTGCTTGCGGTCGATGCCGGCCTCTCGGGAGGCCACGGAGATGTTGTTGTCGTGCTCCCGGAGGAGCCGCTCGATGTAGCGGCTCTCGAAATCGGAGATGATCTGGCCTTTGGCTTCTTTGAAGGAGAGATGGCTCGAGGCGGGGGGCTCGCCGGACCCCGTGGGGGCGGGCCCCATCGGCTCTTCCTCCAGGAGCATGAACCGCGAAAGGTCGACCCCTCGCTGCCCACGAGAGAGGGCTGCGGCGCGATCCACGACGTTTTTGAGCTCGCGTACGTTGCCCGGCCAGGCGTGAGCCATCAGCTTGGGCCAGCTTCGATCATCGACGGTGAAGTCGGCCCCGCTGGCTTCGACGAAGTGCTCCACGAGGCGGGGGACGTCGTCCAGGCGATCGCGGAGGGGCGGAAGCTGAATGCGCACGACGGCCAGACGGTAGTAGAGATCCTCGCGGAAACGCCCTGCGCGGACCTCGGTCCGGAGGTTGCGGTTCGTGGCGGTGATCACTCTGACGTCGACTTTGGAGTAACTCTCTCCCCCAACCTTCTGAACTTGTCGTGATTCGAGGACTCGGAGAAGTTTGGGTTGCAGTTCCAGACCGAACTCGCCGAGCTCATCGAGGAAGATCGTTCCGCGATGCGCTCGCTCGAAGGCTCCCGAGCGGGCGCCCGTGGCTCCGGTGAAAGCTCCCTTGACGTGACCGAACAGGGAGCTCTCGATCAGGTCCCGCGGCTGATTGGTACAATCGAAGACCACCAGCGGGTTTGGGGCCCGCGGGGAGTTCTCGTGGATGGCCTGGGCCACGAGCTCTTTGCCGGTGCCGGTCTCGCCCTCGATGACCACCGTGGCCTCCGAGGCCGCGATCTCTCGGATGAGGCCGAAGATCTCGAGCATGCGAGGATCTGCGCCGACCAAGGGCCCGAGGCGCTGATCCGTGGAGGCTTGCACCTCCCCGGTCGCCTCGACCGTGAAAGGGACCTCGTCGGGAGAGACGTGGACGACGGTCTTTCCGAAAGACACCTCGCCTCCCACGGGCACAAAGACCTCCCGGATGCGAGCGTCTCCGTAGAACGTCCCGTTGGTGGAATCGAGATCGCGCACGAAAAGCAGCTCGCCGTCGCGGCGAACCTCGGCGTGGCGGCGCGAAACGGTGCGATCGGTGAGAACGAGATCGCACTCAGGGTCGGCCCCAACCACCACCGGCTCAGGGCCCACTCGGCAGGATCGCCCCTTATCGGGCCCGTGCGGCACATACAGTCGGGCCGAGGAGGCGAGAATGCGGGTAACCGCCGCCTCGGAGGGGAGGACCTGGGTGACGTGGGTATGGCGGGCGCCGTTCGGCATCGTGAGGGCTTCACAGGTGTGTAGGTAGCGCGCCGTTCGCCGTCAACCGGACCGACGAGAGCATCGGGGTTCGGTCGCCTTGACCGGCATTTTTGTGCCGTGGAAACATGCGAAGTCTACGCCGTAGGAGGCGCTTTTCGCGCCCGAATCTGGACTCGCGGTGTAGCCCAGGAAGGCCCATGGCTGCTCGTCATTCTTTGCTCATCGTCGACCCCGACGCACTCAGTCTCCGCGTTTTGGAGGTGAGCTTGCGCAAGGCCGGTTTCGAGGTGCGGACAGCCACCACGGCCGAGTCCGGCTGGCGCGAGGCTCTCGAACAATCTCCGGAGCTTGTGCTCACCGATACCCACCTCCCGGACGACAGCGGTTTCGACCTCGCCCGGCGTCTCCGCGACCACGAAGCGACGGCGGAGACCGGGATCATCTTCCTCTCCAGCGAATCCAGCCCCGATGCGAAGATGCGAGCCATCGAAGCCGGCGCCGACGAGTTCCTGGCCAAGCCGGTGCTCGTCAAAGAGATCGTCCACCGCGCCAAGTCGCTGCTCGAGCGGGCGGAGAGCGAGTCCCTCGCGGGTCACGGACCCGACGGGCACCTGCGCGGCACGCTCTCGAACATGGGGGTGGTGGACATCCTCCAGGTGATGGAGGCGGGCGCCAAGAGCGGCGTCGTCCATCTCGTCTCGGATCGAGAGCAGAGCGGAGGCTACGTGGCGCGCGGCGAAGCCCGCGCCGCGCTGTACTTCCGCGACGGGCAGCTCGTTGACGGACAGCTCGGCGCCCTCGCTGGCGCGGACGCCCTGTACCGGGTTCTCTTGTGGGAGGACGGTCAGTTCGAGATCGAGTTCGTACCCATCAATCGGCCTAACCTCGTCGATACCTCCATTCAGATGGTGCTCCTGGAGGGTATGCGGCGGGTCGATGAGTGGTCGCGCTTCGTAGGTCGCCTCCCCTCCCCCACCTGCAAGTTGACTGTCGACTACGGTGAGCTCGGTCGGCGCTTTGGGGAGCTGCCCTCCGAGGTCCGTTCGGTCGTTCACCTGATCGACGGCGAGCGCAGCGCCTTCGAGGTCGTCGACGCCGCCCCGGTCGACGACGACACCGCCGTCTCCATCCTGTCTCGTCTCCTCGACGCCCGGGTCATCGACGTGCCGGTCGTAGGCGACGATGAGTCCGAGAGCGGCTCGAGCATCGAGAAGTGGCTGTCCGGCGACATCCCCGAGCCCACGGATCTTCCGAGCGCCCTCGGCCAAGCGGTCATCCCCTCGCCGCACTCGCCCAGCGAGATCCTGGCCGCCGCGGAGCTTCCCGCCCCCGAGCCGGAGCCCCTCCCGGAGCCCGAGCCCGAGCCCGAGCCCGAACCGGCGCCTCGGACGAGATCATCGTCGATCGTGCTTTCGCGGCGGACGGTCCCCGCCAACCCCTCGAGCACGAGCCACGGGACTACGCCTGCGC
>JBCBRU010000818.1:0-3483 GCA_039819565.1 Myxococcota bacterium
CCCAGACCGAGTCGTTTCAGGCCGGCCTAAAAGCCGCCAACGCTCTCTACGACTTACTAGGGGACTTCGTGGAGGTCGAGCGCGCGGTGGGCGCCTTCCACTTTATTAAAAAACAATAACAGAGAGATGACTTCGTGCGGCGGGTGCAAGCCTTCGCCGCCAGCAAGTCACCTCTCTGTTCTTGGTTTTTCATAAACTGGAAGGCGCCCACCGCGCGCTCGACCTCCACGAAGTCCCCTAGGAAGTCGTAGAGAGCGTTGGCGGCGTTTAGGCCGGCCTGAAACGACTCGGTCTGGGCATCGATGAGGCGAACCACATCGACGGTGCCTTTGCGATAGCGGTCCGTTACGAGGGATAGGTTCTGTCGGGCCGCCTCCGCTGCTTCCTCGCTCAAGCTCACGGCGGCGCGGGAAGCCGAGCTTTGGTGTAAGGCGCTCCGTACGCGGGAGTCGATGGCCAGCTCGACCGAGCCAAGCTGAAGGGAGAGCTGCCGTAGGGTTTGCCGGCGCTCCCGAATCTCCGCGTAGCGGACATAGTTGAAGATCTCGAAGTTCAGGTTCAGACCGAGCATCCACTGCGTGTCCACTCTCTCTGGAATACCAGCGACCCCCGCGATGGCCTCTGAACCTTCTCCACCCCGGAGCGGGGTATCGGTCACGGAAGCCTGTGCAGACACGGTGGGGATGAACAGCTGCTGAAGCTGCCCGTCGAGCTGAGCTTCGAGGGACGCGATTTCGGCTTCGAGGTCGGTCCGCTCGGGAGCGTTTCGCTTCGCCTCCCGGGCCATGAAGTCTCGGAAGATCTCAAATGAGAACGGATCCTCGACGAAGACGAGAAGCGCCCTCTCGATCACCAGGCCCATCTTTACGTCGAGCGGATCTATCGTTGTGAAGCTCGTCTCGACCTCCCGATTGAGGAGCTGATTGAGCGCGATCTCAGCCTGATTACGGGTGGCGCTCGCCTGAATGACGTCGGCGCGACTCTGGGCGATCTCGGTCTGCCATCGAAAGAGCTCGTCGCGACTTGCGGTCCCGACTTGCACGCGTACCTCGGCCACGGCCAGGTTGGTCCGGGTGAGGCGGAGATTCTCCCTACTGATCCGCTCGGAGGTGCGGGTTCGCAGAACCTCGAGATAGGCTCCTGCCACGTCAGACACGACGTCGAGCTCCGCGGTGCTGACCCCTGCCTCGGCGCTCCTCTTGTCGGCCTCCGAGGACCGGACACTCTGGACGTCGCGGATGGAGAAGATGAGCTGCTCGACGGAGCCGGTATAGGAGAGCTGGCGCTCGGCGTCGAAGAAGGCCGAGGCGACATCAGGATCGATCCATGTCGCGTCTCCGGTGAGAGCGATCGAGGGCAAGAAGGCCGACCACGCAGATCTCACCCGGGAGTCGGCGATAGCGACGTTCTGTCGAGAGGCCCCGAGGTCGAGGTTCCGAGCGAGCGCAGCGTCGACCGCGTCGCGAAGGGACAGCGGCTCTCCGCGACCCTCGGCGTCGTCATCGAGGAGGGTCGCCTCGGTCATGAGTTCGAAGCGGGGCGAAACTCGTATGCTCCTGGCCGTGGCCATGTTGAGGACGAGCTCGGTCTGGCGCTCGAATCCGATGTCGAAGGTTCCCGGGTCCTCTCCCCGAAGAATGTCCTTCACCATGAGCGCGACCCTCCGCATGCGTCGTTCCTCTTCGTCTTCCGGAACGAGGGTCGAAAACGCGCCCATCTCTACCCAGCTCCGCCCCCCGGATGCGTAGGTCGCTTGGCCCCGGGCGTTCAGTCCGTCGATGAGAGCCTGGATCTCTTCGCGAGGGAGCCGAACCAAGGGTCCCAGATACACAGCGGGCGCCCCGGTAGGGATGCCGGCCAATATGGCCTCCGCGGTCGCTCCCACGGGAACGACCTGCGGCGGAGAGAGCGTCCCCGCCGAGCGGTTCACGAACTCTTGTGTATCTTTCAAGTTGGGAACGAGGACCTCATCGATGACGAAGACGCTCTCGTCTTGACGGAGGACCTCCCGGAAGCGACGGAGGTCCCGCTCGAGATCCAAGAGGCCGGTGAGGTAGGCGAGATTGCGCTTGCCGCTCGCGCGCCCGCCGGTCGGGAGGCCCTGAAGCTCGGGCGCCGCGAAGGGAACGACGACGGGTTTGGTCAAGACCCCCTCCGCGCCGACCGCCAAACCTGCGAAGAAGCCTATCGCGACGACGATGTCGTAGCGTGGGTCGGATAGCGCGGAGCGGAGGTTTGCCCGCGCCGACCTGAGGGTGAAGTCGCCCACGTGGGTGGGAGCGGCCGGGAACGCCACCGCCCCGCGGCGGTCCGACATGAGCCGATCCAGCTCGCTTCTGAGCAGCTGTACCGAAGCCTCAAAGAGGTCGGAGGGACCATCCGTCAACACCGCCACCTTGGCCGGCGGGGCCCCATAGGCGGAGGGCACGCCCACGGACTGAGGTGCGATCACAGCCAGGAGAAGCCACGGGAGTGCGCTCGGGGTGGGGCGCCGTGTGCTCAGAGAAGATCTCATAGAAGACTACCGGATACATAGGTTCCTCTCTTCCCTCCCTGCGCCCATGACCATCCACGCCAAAAAGGGGACACTTTGAGCCGAGGGGCGGGGGATACGCCCATGCCTGACCGCTCGCGCAGGTACGCTTCGATACTTTCCGAAACTCCGGACCGAGGGCGACAGGGATTGTCGGCACGGGTCCTTTTCAGGGCCTGACTGAAGAGCAAAGTCTTGGCAACGTCAGGACTTGCGATAGGAGTCCGAAGGGAGCGGAAGGGTGAAACATACAAGCTCGACGGGGGCGGAGAGCGGTTCCGTAGCCACGGGACCTTCCGCGCGCCTCGGGTCGAGTCACGCGGCTTTCGCTCTGCGAGCGTCGTGAGAAAGGAGGGCTGTCAAGGGGACTATGAAGAACCGGAAGCAGGTCGAAACCCGGAGCTTCGACCCGTCTGGACACGCTCGCCCTACCGAGCCCGCGCCCAGCTCGTTGGAGTCATTGTCCAGTCAGGGAACGGTGGTCCCGGAGCTGGTGGCGGCGGCGGCGCTGTTCGCGAGGGGAAGGAGCGTCGACGAGGGGCGTATCGCCGAGCTCGTGGGGGTGAGTGTGCTGGAGCTGCTCCATCCGGACCAAAGGCGCATGGCTGATGACCTACCCAACATCCTCTTTAGAGAGGCCAGCGCGGGGCCCAACGATCTCTCTCATCTCGCTTTCAGTCGGGTCGCTCCCACCACCCATCTTGGTCAGCTCGAGGACATCGTCCGCGTGGCCGGCCGGGTGCCCGATCGCCAGTCGAAGCTCGTCGCGGCGCCGCTCCAGCGAGACCTCGGCTCGACTCGACAGGAGAGGAATATAGTCGACGATCACTTCCAGCCCTTCGATCAACCGGCCGGCCACGCGGACGATGTCCTCGAGCTGACCAAGATGGGTGGTGGGAGCGACCCGACTGAAAGCGAGATGAGAGAGATCGTTGGGCCCCGCGCTGGCC
>JBCBRU010000819.1:0-3474 GCA_039819565.1 Myxococcota bacterium
GACCTATTTGAGTGGCGGCACCGTCCACCAAAAGCGACCTGCCGAGGGCCCCCGCTTCGGCAAAAGACTTGGCCCTCATGGCGTCGAATCCCTAGGTAAACCACTTGGTCCTATGATGCAACCATAGGGTCCGCGGAAGCCGAAGCGGGGGCCCTCGGCAGGTCGCTTTTGGTGGACGGTGCCGCCACTCAAATAGGTCATGTGGCGGGGGCTGGGGAGGCCGTGACGCTCAACTTCGAACTCGAGGTCCACCGGACGAGAGACGGTGCCTGGCTTGGTCTGACCCGTCCGCGAAACCCCCGGCATGGCTTTGATGCGTCCTCGATGTAGTAGGAGTGGGTGTTTTCGAGGCGATGGGGGCTCCTGTTTTTCATCGGCGTGGCCATGGCTTGCAGCGACGCCGGAGGTGAGGAAGCTGGGCTCGATGTGGGCGTCGGCTCCGAGGCGTCACCCACGGATGCGGGGTTGGCCGACCTCGGCGGGGGCGCCAGCGGCCCTCAACCGGTCTCGGTGAGTTTGACGCCGGGCGGGCCGGTCCAGCTGGTCGAGCGCAACGGCACTCCTGTCCGCCAGGTCTTCGAGCTTCGGGCCCGATTCGAGGACGGCAGCGAGAGCGCCGTGTTTGGGGCCCAGTGGACGATCGAGCCCGAGACGCTCGCCGATATGAGCGGGAGCACCGTGGTCAGCCGCGGGCAGGGCGGAGCGGGACGCGTGCAGGTGCTGTGGCGGGGGCTGACCGCCGCCGCCGACTTCGAGGTGCGCGTGGAGCGGGTGCTGAGCGACGATCCGAACCTGCCCGCGAACCCCGAGGACGCGTTTACGAATCCCCCCGAGCCCGGCCGCGCCGGCACCTGGGTCTATCCGAGCACCGAGACCATGCTTCCCCCCAACCTGCTCGGGCTGGAGATTCACTTCATCCCGGCCGCAGCCGACGAGCAGCTGTTCCGTCTCCGTCTTCAGGGGGACCAGGTCGACGTTCAGATCTACACGACCTGTCAGGCGCTCGGTGAAGGCTGTCTTTACGAACTGCCCGAGGAGGTATGGCGCAATCTGGCGGACACGGCAGGAGGTCGCGGTCCTCTCACGGTCACCGTCGAGGGAAGCGCGGCGGGCCGTGTCTCCCGCTCGGAGCCCGTAACCCTGTCCGTGGCCCCGGTGGGGGTGGAAGGCGGCCTCTACTACTGGAGCACCTCGGCTCGAGCCATCCTTCGGGTGGACTTCGGGGCCCAAGGGGATCCGGAGCAGTTCTGGCCCCCTCCCGGCACCAGCGGCGGGCCTTGCTACGGCTGCCACGCGCTCGCTCCTGACGGCGAGCACATGAGCCTGAGCCAAAACGGCATTGGCGACGGCGAGCTCACGCTTCTCGAGGTGGCCACTCAGAACCCGCTGGTGCAGCCGACCTCCGCCATCCGCGAGCAGTTCCAGAGCTGGAACCCAGACTCGAACCGCTTCGCGGCGGTCTACGGCGACGGCAACCCCCCCAGCACCGAGATCCGCATTCGCGACGGACGCACCGCTGCGATCCTGGAGACCATCGACCTCGGTTTCGAGCCCACCCATATCGACTGGTCGCCGACCGGAGACCGTCTCGCCTTCACCAAAGTGACCCGCCACGGCTCTTCCCAGCGCCCGGGCCGCGGAGGCATCTCGGTGGTCCGCCGGGAGGGCAGCGGCTGGAGCGCGCCCGTAGATCTCGTGGACCCGGTGGACGGCCTGAACCACTACACGCCGGTCATCTCCCCGGACGGGACCTTCCTGGTCTACGCCCAGAGCGCGTGCCCCGCCGGCCAGATCTATCACTCGAGCTGTGACGCGGACGCGGACCCCACCTCGGAGCTGTTCGCCTTGCGCTTCGACGATACGACCCCCATCCGACTCTCCCGCGCCAACGCGCCTGGGGCGGCGGACGCCGACGGGGACCTGTCCGACACCTTTCCCAAATGGGCCCCCTTCGTAGACCCTCGCCGTCGAGACGGGACGGGCCGCCTGATGTGGTTCACCTTCTCGTCTCGGAGAAGCTTCGGGCTCCGCCGCGGGTTGGGCTCGAACAAACTCCTGTGGATGGCGGCCCTGGACCCGGACGCGATCGCGGCCGGGCGGGACGGAAGCTTCTCGGCCTTCGCGCTCCCCTTCCAGGACCTCTCGACCTCGAACCACATCGCCCAGTGGACGCGGCGGGTGGTGCCCACCGAACCCCCCGACGGCCCTCAGTGCGTGGCTCGCGGCGGCGCCTGCGAAAACCAGGACCAGTGCTGCCCCGGCCTCACCTGCGACGAGGTGCGGCCCAACGTCCGCGAGTGCCAGCGAAACTTCTGAGCGAGCTCAAAACGCCTGCGTGATCCGCAGGTAGAACTGCCGTCCCACGAAATCGTAGTTTCGCCGGTCGGACGCGGGGCCAAAGGCGACCGCGACGAAGGGAGGCTCGGTGTCGGAGAGGTTGAGGAGGCCGCCGCTGAAGCGGGTGGTGCCGAGCGGCGTAACGAAGGCCGCCGAGAGCTGAAGATCGAGCTGAAGGTAGTCGCTCACCCGGCGAAACTGTGAGGTGTTTAAACACCCGCCGGGGCACTCGTCGATCCCCGGCAGGTATCGGAGCTGGAGGTTCGCGCCTAGAAACCGCCACGCCCAGTCGACGAAGGCCTGGATGCGATACGCAGCTTGGACACCGGAGCTGTAGCTATCCACGACGGATCCGCTCCCGAAGTCGAGGTCCAGGGCGAGGGTGCCGTCGAGGCCCAGGCCGAAGCGACCTGCCGCGGTCTCGGGGCTTTGGTAGCGAAGGGACGCGTCGAGGCCGCGGGCGCTCACGAGGGAAGCGTTGACGGTGGGGGTGAGGACGCTGTCGATGGTGCCGGCTGAGGAGCGCACGACGTTATCGCAGAACCCCCGAAAGTCTCGGTCGTAGCACGCGCTGAGGATCTCCCGCGCCTCCAGCACCCGGATGCCGTCGCTGATGACGTGGTCGTAGTAGTCGAGGGTCAAGCGAAGGCCCCGGAGAGGGAGATCCTCGAGGACGAGCCCCAGACCGAAGGTCTCGGCGGTCTCAGGCTCGAGGTTGGGATTGCCGACTCTCTGCTGTCGGAGCTGGGTACGATCGTCCTGCACCCCTGCCCCCAGACCGTCGGCTTCGCAGTTGGCGGCGACGAGGGGACTCTCGAGGCGACCCACCCGCAGGGCGCAGGGGTCTGCTATGGAGGGAAAGTCGTCCTGCGGGCCGAGAAAGAGGTCGCGGATGCTGGGGGCTCGAAATGCCGACGCCGCCGTGGCCCGAAGGGTGAGGCCCGGCAGGGGGCTCCAGACGGCCCCGGCGTGGTAGCTCAGGTTGTCGAAGCTCCCGTCGAAGCCCGAGTAGCGGAGGGCAGCGCTCAGCTCCACTCGCTCCAGGAAGGGCATCGCCGGGAGCTTCGACAACCTGAGCTACCACGCCGGGGCCGTCTGGAGCCCCCTGCCGGGCCTCACCCTTCGGGCCACGGCGGC
>JBCBRU010000820.1:0-3464 GCA_039819565.1 Myxococcota bacterium
CCACCCGCCTTCGCGGGGTGAGACCCCGCTGCGCGCTTCGCTTTCTCGCGGGCCCCGGGTCGGCGCAGCCGCCCCACCCGCCTTCGCGGGGTGAGACCCCGCTGCGCGCTTCGCTTTCTCGCGGGACCCGGGTCTGCGCAGTCGCCGCACCCGCCTTCGCGGGGTCAGACCCCGCTGCGCGCTTCGCTTTCTCGCGGGACCCGGGTCTGCGCAGCCGCCCCACCCGCCTTCGCGGGGTCAGACCCCGCTGCGCGCTTCGCTTTCTCGCGGGACCCGGGTCGGCGGAGTAGGCAGCTCCGATAGACCTCTTCGGAGGTGTCGGGCGTCGCCTTCTTGAGCGGTCAATCAGTATTGCTCAGACTTCGACGCTTCTAAGGGAGCGGCGAGGTTCTCGGACTGCCGGGCGGGAGTTGTGAAGCACCCTCGAGGGCGCTCTCGGGCCATGCTCGCTCGACCGCCTCCGCTCGCTCCACTTCGCATACCTGCGTCTATGGATGTCGCTCCGAACCTTAGAGAATGTATCCGCCGTCGGCCACGATCTCTTCTCCGTTGATGTGGCGAGCCTCCTCCGAAAGTAGGAAGCCAATGATGTCCGCTATGTCTTCGGGTTGGCCAGCGCGGCGCGCGGGTGTCGATGCGGCCGCTGCATGTATTGATGCCTCGTCGCCGAAAGCCTCGCGAGCCATCGCGGTGACCACCGGGCCGGGAGATACGAGGTTCACCCGTATCCCGCGCTCCGCCCCCTCTGCGGCGGCGACCCGCGTCAGGCCTACCATTGCGAGTTTGCTCGCGGTGTAGGGAGCCGTCCCGGGGAAGGTCTTTCTCCCCACGATGGAAGCGACGTTGACGATTGCGCCGCCTTCAGCCAGCGCCGGGATCTGATGCTTCATGGCCAGTAAGGTGCCGAGGACGTTCGTTCTCAGGAGTTGAGCGGCCGCCTCGGCGTCGACAGCCTCGATGGGTCCGAGGGGAGTGAGGATGCCCGCTGCGTTGACGGCTCCACTCAGCCCTCCAAAGCGCGCCTGCGCAAACCGCACCGCTTCGCATAGTTCGGATTCGACGTCGAGATCCACGCGGACGGCATCGGCTCGGGCGCCGTGGCTCCGGAGCTCCTCGGCCAGGTCCTGGCATAGAGGCAGGCGGCGGGCCCCGAGGACGACGGCGTGTCCGTCCTTTGCGAGCCGTTGGGCTGCTGCCCTTCCGATCCCAGAGGAAGCGCCAAGCACGAGATAGACCTTCGTTGATGGGTACACTCGCTCCATCTAATGGGCCGTGTGCAGGTTGAGTAGCGCGGGTTCCCGAACGGACTGTACTATAGAATTCATGAATCGACTTCCGCCCGTCGCGTGGCTGGGGAGCTTCGAGGCCGTCGCCCGAGAGGGCAGCTTTCGGGGCGCAGCCCGCGTGCTCGGAGTGACGCCCTCGGCCGTGAGTCACGGCGTGCGTTCCCTCGAGGATGGGCTAGGGACCCGTCTATTCCAGCGAAGCACCCGGAGCGTGCGCCTCACCCCCGAAGGTGCGGAGCTCCTCGCCGTAGCCGGCCCCGCGCTGGAAGATCTGAGAGGAGCGATGGAGGCGCTGTCCGCGGCCCACGGGGCCGTGAAAGGTAAGTTACGACTGTCGGCGCCTCGAGCCGCCGCCCGGTCTGTCGTCATGCCCTACGTCGCTGAGCTTCTCGCGCGGCACCCCGAGGCCCAGGTCGAGCTCGACGTGGACGACGCCGTCGTCGATCTCGTGGCTGGCGGCTTCGACGCCGGCATCCGCTTTTTAGAGAAGGCTTCCGGGGAAATGGTCGCACGTCCGATCGGTCCCCGTCAGCGCTTCGTGGTCGTCGCGAGCCCGAGCTACCTCGACGAGTTCCCCGAGCCGCGTCACCCCGAAGACCTCAAAACCCATCGATGCATCCTTCAGGTCTTCCCGGGGGGGCGCCGCTACCGATGGGAGTTCGAGAAGGGAGCGATCCGGTTCGAGCTCGACCTCGCCGGGCCCCTAGAGGTGAGCGACATCGACACGGCTCTGGCGGCCGCGCTGAGCGGCGTGGGCGTCGCCTACGTCGACGCGGTCCGCGCGGCGCCGCACATCGAAGCTGGACAGCTCCTGACCGTGCTCGACGCATGGCGCCCCGAGGAGTCTGGCTATGTTCTCGTCTACCCATCTCGGAAACTCGTCCGACCTGTCCTCAGAGCCTTGATCGCGATCATCGAGGCGGACTCGCGGTGGACGTAGCCTCGGTGTCGTCTTCGAAGCTCAACGACACGGCCGTGCCTTTCTCGCCGTGCGTGATCTCCATCCCGATGTCGTGCCGCTCGCACACTCGCCGGACGATCGAGAGTCCTCGACCGAGGCCGGCGCTGCCTTGACCCCGCACCCCCGGCTCGAGGGCTCGGGATCTCACCTCCTGTTCGAACTCTCCTTCGTCAGAGATCTGGAGCTTGTAGCCCTGGAGCGTCACCGTGATGCGGCCGTGGCCCGCGTGCTGAACCGCGTTGCCAAGAATGTTGGCGAGCACGACCTCGAGCACCCCGGGGGGAAGCTCGACGGTGGCCCCAGGCTCGATGGCCACGTCGACCTCGACCGCACGACCGGGGTTCGACATCGAGAGCTGAAGGACGACCTGCTCCACCGAGGCGGCGACCGGGACCTTCGCTCCTCGTCCCTCTGGGCTCGTCTCGCGGGCGAGGGCCAGGAGCGCTTCGACGGTCCGCTGCATGTGGGTGTTTGCGACGCGGACGCTCTCCACCAGCCGCGCGCGCTCCGCGGCGTCCTCACAGTCTCGGAGCAGTTCAGTGGAGCTGGCGACCACCGCCATCGGGGTCCGCAGGTCGTGGCTCACGTCCCGGGTGAATGCTCGCTCCCGTTCCACGAAGCCCCTGAGGCGATCGAAGGCACCTTGAAGGGTCTCGGCGAGGACCCCGATCTCGTTGGCGGGGAAATCGGCGCCGAAGTCCCTCGGGAGATCGCCCGGGTGGGTGAGAGCGACCTTCGCCGCGAGTCGGCGGAGGGGCCCTATCGACCGCCACGCGAGGCGGAGGGCGAGGGCGCAGGCCAAGAGGGTCATGAGGAAACTCGCGACCCCGAAGAGCACCAGGATGTCGCCGCGCATCTGTCGAATGACGAGGACGCGACTCACTTCGGCCACGAGCCAGGCGGGGGAAGCCCCAGCGAGACCCATCACGTGATAGTGCCGGCCCTCTTCGCCCCGGAACTCGATCTGCTGCGGGTTGGCCTCGAGCTGGGGTCGCAAGTCATCTGGCATCGTCGAGAGATCAGCGTGGATCCGCATCATAGGGTCCTCGGTCTCGCCGAAGCTGCCGGTGCGGTTGAAACGGGATACGGACAGCTTGGCTTGCGCTTCCAGAGAGCGGGCGATGAAGGTGTCCTCGACCGTGAGGAGCAGGATGAAGCTCAGCCCTGTGAAGAGCGCGGACACGATCAGTCCGAATCCCACGAAGGAGACGAGGACC
>JBCBRU010000821.1:0-3450 GCA_039819565.1 Myxococcota bacterium
CGTCGCCGCCTTTCCCATAACGTAGACCCCGCGCAACTCACCCACTCCTTGCCCGAGCCGAGACAGAAGATGATAAGCGGCCATGCCCAACGGTCGGGTTGGCGACGTCATGATCTCGAAGGTGGTGCAGGACGAGCACTCTCTCAACTCTTACATGTTGAGGAACGCCTTCGAAGCCGGTGATATCTCTCCCTACCTCGGCTTCGGCAGCGTGCTGGACAACCAAAAGGCGCTGACCGTGCGAAGCGCCTTCCTTCAAAATCGTAACTATATGAGCGTGTTCTACCGAGAGGGCTACACCGTCCTGGAGATGGAGGCGGGGCCGTATCTCTCCGCGATCTACGAGCTCGGCGATCCGCGACGACACCCCCGGGACGAGATCGTTTCCGTCACCGACAGGGTGCCGTTCGAGGTGGGGATTCTCCATTACGCTTCCGATACGCCCTACTCGCGACGCCAAGAGCTTCTTTCGAAGTCCATGGGCTACTTCGGGATGGACTCTACCTATGCATGCGCGGTGGCCATCAGTCGTCGCATCTTCGAACGCGAGGTGGAGCGGCTGGGCCGGTCGCTGGCTCGCCCCACGTAGCGTCGACGTGTTGATCTGAGTCGGGGGCAGCCCATCGAGACGAGAGTCTCGCACGTTGCCTTTCTGCTCCGCGCTGCGAGCCGATGGGACGCTTGCTCGAAGATGAGTTTCCCGTGGACCAGGAGGGCGGGGGTCAGAGCGGGAGCTCTGCTCTTGATGGCTGTTCTCGTCGGTCCAGACGTCGCGGCCGCATCAGAAGACGACGCTTGGGTCCAAGATGCCCTCGAGGTCGTCCGCCGTATCGAAGACGAACAGCTGATTTTCAGCGTCGAGGCGAAGCGAAGGCTGGCCGAGAGGGCCCTCGCCGCTCGCGGTGCCGAACGCCTCGAGCAGCTCGAAGCTCTCGTTTGGCGACGCGCCATCAGTTTCGACATTGAAGGTCTTCGGCGGTTTCTCCCCGAGTTTCGCGAGTCCGCACGGGAGGCGCGGGTCCTCGCAAGAACGCGGTCGGCAGAGCTGCTGGCCGCCTTTCTCGACTATTATGATCACGGCGACCTCAACGCGTCGGTCCAAGCCATCAAGGTTCGGCTGGACGCCGGCGACCTCACCGCACGCCAGGCCGCGCTGGCGCGCGCTCTCCGGAGCTGCCTCCTGGCTTTCGGCAACCGCCTCGATGAGGCACTGGTCGAGATTCGAGCCGGACTGAGGGCCGCCGAGGCGACTCCGGACGACGCCCTGACTCAGGCTCGAGTGGAGCGCTTTCACTCCTTTGCTCTGCTCAAGCTCAAGGATCATCGTGGGCTTGTGGCATCCGTCCGCCGCATGATCGACGCCTACCGAGCCGCTGGGGCTCCTTTCGCCGGGCAGCAGCAAGTGCATAACTTCTCCTTCTTGATGAGCGAGACCGGCTTCGCGGAGGCAGCCCAGTCCATGGCGAAGGCCTTCGCGCGGATGGCCGAAAGGACCGGCTCTGCAGATCAGTTCTACGCGCGGATGCTCGGCGCAAAGCTGGCCGGGGCCGAGGGAGATAGGCACCGCCAGAAGGATTTCTATTTGGCAGCGATGGAGCTTATTCACGCAGCTCCGGACCGAGAGTTTCTCCTTCTTACTCGCCTGGCCCGACTGCATCTACAGCTTGGAGAGCTCGATGAGGCGGAGCGTCGTCTTCGAGCATCGACCTCCCACCCCGACTTCGGGAAACGGCGTCGGGACGTGCTCGAAGCCTCCGAAGTCGAAGCCGAGATCGAGTTCGCCCGGGGTAGGCATGAGGGGGCCTTCCTGAAGCTTCAGACTCTTCACCGCGAAATGATGGCCATCAAGTCCAAGGAGCTCGACCGGGTGACCTCCGAGCTGAGACTCCTCGCCGACGACCAAGCGCATCGGCTGGAGGAGCGCGCAAATCTACTTGACGAACAGTCGGCGCTTCAACGGGAGGTCATTACCCGCCAGAGGATGACGGTCGTGCTCAGTGGTCTCTTGCTTCTCGTGGGAGGCGGACTCCTGGTGCGTCAGGTGCAGCTGGGACGGCGATGGAGAGAGGCCAAGAACGAGGCCCTTCGCGCGAGCCGCGCGAAGTCTGAGTTCGTTGCCAACATGAGCCACGAGATTCGAACGCCAATGAATGGCGTTCTCGGCATGGCGGAGCTCCTTAGAGAAACCCCCCTTAGTGAACAGCAAGCGAGTTTCGTAGATACAATCTCTGGCTCGGGGGCTGCACTGCTCAATATCATCAACGACATTCTGGATTTCTCGAAGATCGAGGCGGGAAAGCTGGACTTGGACACGTCCGAGTTCGAGCTTCGCGCGGTGGTTGAGGACGTGGCTGCACTCCTCGCGGCCAAGGCTCGGGAGAAACGTCTGGAGCTCGTGACGCGGTATGAGCCAGGGCTGCCCCATCACTTCACCGGCGATGGCGGGCGAGTCCGCCAGGTTCTCATGAATCTCGCGGGCAACGCGGTCAAGTTTACCCACGAGGGCCACATCCTCATCGACGTTTCCGGAAAAGAGCGCGAGGGGACCTTTTTTCTCTACGTGAGGATCGAAGACACGGGCATCGGTATCCCTGCCGACAAGCTCACTTCCATCTTCGAACAGTTCACGCAGGCCGAGAGCTCGACCACTCGGCGTTTCGGTGGCACGGGCCTGGGTCTCAGCATCAGCCGGCGACTGGTGGAGGCGATGAACGGCCAGATGGGGGTAGAGTCGGTGTTCGGAGAGGGGACAACCTTTTGGTTCGAACTATCCCTCCCCGCCATCTTCCGTCCTCAACCTCTCCCGGTGTCGCTGGTAGGACGAAGAGTCCTCCTGGTGGAAGACCTTGCGGTCCACCGGAGGGTTCTGGAGGAGGAACTTGGGAGCTGGGGGTTGGAGGTGACCGCCGTCTCGAGGCCGGAGCAAGCCCAGGTGCTCCTCGAGTCCGCGGAGAAGAGCGGGCAGCCCCTGGAGCTGACGATCGCGGACGCACGTTTGCTTTCGGAGGGGTCCACCCCTCGCATCGTGTTGAAGTACGCGGAGGATGCAGGGGGGGCGGGCTTGGATTCGGACCTCGAATGCGAGACCGTGCTCGCCAAACCCCTTCGGCGAACGCTCCTCCGCTCGGCGGTGGAGCGGGCGCTGACGGGGAGAACGACGCTCCTCGTGGACGCTGAACGCGACGCCTCGGCGAGGAGAACACACGGTCCGGTGAGTTCCGAGCTTCGCATTCTTGTGGCCGAGGACAACCCCGTGAATCGAAGGGTTGTGGCCAAGATGCTCGAGGGGGCCCAACGCACCTTGGTCTTCGCGGAGAACGGGAGAGAGGCTCTCGATGCCTTTCGGGCCGAGTTCTTCGACGTCGTTCTCATGGATGTCTCCATGCCCGAGATGGACGGAATTGAAGCCACCGAGGCGATTCGGCAATGGGAAGCCGCGGAACGTCGGCC
>JBCBRU010000822.1:0-3446 GCA_039819565.1 Myxococcota bacterium
CTGGGACGTGCCGCTTTGGGAGGCGTTCAAAGCCTCGTCGCCCTTCCTGGAGAGGTCGGGGCGAGGATCGGTCGCGAAGACGGACCGAGACCACGGTGCCGGGCTTAGCCGCCCTGCCGCCGAGTCGGCGAGTGAATCGATAGGCTGGCCCCCTCTCGAATCTCCAGGACCGATCCATCTTCGCGACCGATCCTCGCCCCGACCTCTCCAGGAAGGGCGACGAGGCTTTGAACGCCTCCCAAAGCGGCACGTCCCAGCGCCCGCGGAGGATCTATTGAGTAGCTTCGAAGGTGGAGTCCATCCCAAATCAACGTCCAGTTGCCGAGAGCCAGACCGAGCTGCGGGGAGCGCGAGAAGCTGATCCGGGCCCCGCGACGTCCGCGCTCCACACCTAGGCGCCTCAGGCTACGCCGACTCCAGGCCAGCAGCGTTCGGTCGTCTGCGGCTTCGACGCGTAGGAGCGCATCGCCGCTCGCCAGGCGGTAGCGCCACCTAAGGGTGCCTTCGCGGACGGCGGCGAGCTGGCGTTCGTTCATCCAAATGGACGTGGAGCCGAAGTCCAGCCTGCGGTCCGGGACGAAACCGAGGCGGACTCCGTCGGGGGTTTGGAGGGGGGTGGTCGAGGTCGCAGTCACCCGCCGGAGGGTGCCTGCGGTTGGCGTTGGAGCTTCCTCTTCCCGAACCAACTTCACGCCACCCTCGCCCAGGATCCGCCGCAGACGCCGGGCCTCCGGGCTGGTCCTTGGTACGGCCCGAAGAAGGTCCACAGACGCGGCCAGAGCCTCTTCGGAGCGCTGATTTCGCAGGGACGCGGCCAGGAGGAAGCGCGCCGGCCAGTCGCGAGGATCTCGGGCGAGAGCTCCGCGTGCGAGCTTCTCCGCGAGCTCGGGACGGCGGGCTCGGAGGGCGGCGCGGGCGGCATGACGGCGGGCGAGGCGAAGCCAGGTGCGTGTCTCCGCGGCGCCCGGCTCCAGCCATCCGTAGATGGCTCCACTCGCTAGTAGGGCAGCCCCGCCTCCTGGCCCCATGACCACCTCGATGACCGGCGCTTCGACGGGCACGGCGGGTCCGAGGGCGCGCGCCTCGGCGTCGATCTCGAGGATGCGATCCTCAAGCCCGAGGATTGCCCGGTGGTCGGCGACCGCCAAGGCGAGGGCTGGGCGCGGAAGGGCGAGGCGCAAAGTCCTGGAAAACGACGCGTCGCGCCCAATGAGGGAGCGGCCTGAGCGATCAAGGTGGAGAAAGCCGCGAAAATCGCCGCGAAGGGCCAGCGGGCCGCGACCGGGGAGCCGCCTCGACCCTCGGTCAGCACTGGCGTCCAAGAAGTGGATCTCGCTTCTCCGGGCTCGAGTTTGAAGCACCAGGCGTTCCCCGACGATCACCGGCGGCCAATCCGCGCCGGCCAACTTCCGTTGCCGGTACCGAATCTGCGCAGCCCGGGGGTCGATCTGCAGGGCCTCATCACTTCCCGAAAGGACCCATGCAAACCCTTTCGCGGTCGTCGCCACGGGAGAGGACAGCTCGTCGGTCAGGGCCACGGTCCGGAGCCGCTGACCGTCCAGACTGTAGACGCGCAGCTCTACCTGCATGGGGAGGAGAAGAAGGTCGCCGGCCCGAACCGGTCCTGCGAGGGCCCTGCGGTCGAGTCCCACGGACCAACGTAGCTCTCCGGTCTCGGGGGAAAACCGAAGGAGGAGATCCGTTCCAGCGGCGATGACGTCATCGCCCGTCCGGGCCATCTCCGGGTGGGCCCCAGGAACGTCGAGCTGGAACAGGCCTCGTCCGGAGCTCGGTTCGAGGCCCACGAAACCCGCGTCCCCCACCATGACGAGGGGAGCGCTCCCACCGCCCAGAACCGGTCGCGGTTCGACCCGTCCGACGTGACGGCTCCAGGCCTCGGCGCCGGTTCGAGCGTCCATTCGGGTTAGGGACCCGTCGCCGAAGGCATGGACCGCCGAGCCGGCGAGATAGAGCGCGGAGGGGGTGGCCGTCGAGGTCCCCGGGCGGCGACGCCAAACCGGCGCCCAATCGCCTTTCTCGAGGGCCCGGACGACGAGGGACAGTTCGCGAGACGCGGCCTCGGGCCGTCCGTCCTTGAGCTGCTGCAGACCGTAACCCCACCGCTCGAAGACGCTCCCGCGACGCCGGGCGCCGGGAAAGCTCGGCGAGAGGTGGAGGAGAAGGGGGTTGAGCGCCGGCCCGGAGGTCGAGACAGCAAGCCTTCCATCTCCGGCGCAAAGGGCGCGAAGCGCGGCGGGGTTTGGGGCGGCGAGAGGCGGTGGGAGCGGGGGGGCGTGATCCGGCCAGGCTCGGTCCAGAGCTCCCGAAGGTGTGGCCCCCCGGCCGTAGCGTGGTGCTTCGTCGCTTCGCAAAGTGACCTCGAACCCTTCCGGAGACGGACGAATCTCGACGGCGAAGGCCGCGCCGAGGCGACCCCGCTCGGCCTCTAAGGCCGAGCCCGTCGAAGATGTGCGGGTCGTGAGCAGGCCGGCCGTCAGCTCGAGTCGCGCCACCAGTTCGGCTCGGGCTTCGCAGTGCGGTGGAGATGGAGCGGGGATGAGGACCCAGGTCGGTCCCGGTGCCGGCGCGGCCAGGGAGAGCAGCCCCAAAGCGGACCAAGCGAGCACGGCGGGATCAACCGGCGGTCCTCGGCGTGAGTCAATCGCACCCCGTTCTTCCGGCGTGCCACGTTTGCCGGCACGGCGCCTCCGGAGTGAGGTCGCAAGACCGGCGCGGATCGGAGAAGACGACCCGCGGGGCTTCTCGTGAAGGTCGAGTGAAGAGCGCCGGGGCAAGGACGGAGAAGGAGAAGGGTCGCGTCTCATAAACGCCTGAGTCGAGGGCCTCGAAAATCCCTCTTCGGGACGCGTTCTCCGCCGAAGACGAGCGGTCTCCAAAGCAAGCTGGATTTCATCGGGCTCGAGCGGAGTCCTGGGCGGGGATTTGGCCCTACAGGCGATAGCGAACCCGAGACATCGTACGGTTCATCTTCCGGCGTCCGATCGAAATGCGCTCCCCAAAGCTTGGTTCGAGATCGGGTCCAAGCCTGTAAGTGTTCGTTTTTAAGAGCGTATGGTCGAATTGAGACACAGCTTCCTCCCTCCTCGAGAGGAGGCCGGGGCGCTCCGCAAGACGGGGCCGGAGAGCCTCGCCGGGAGCACCTAAGGCCTATGTGCTGCCCGGCTGAAGATGGCGACGGAAGGATTGCGGATGGGTTGAGGTCAGAGTTCAGGCTAGCCAGCAAGGCGAAATTCATGAGCGAATCGCGGCTTCGGGAATCTTCTGAGGTTCATAGATACTCACGGGTGGGTTTGCGTCAGTTTATCTTGCGAAGCCGGGTTCGGCGGCGGGAACTTTCTCAGGGGGTCCGGATCGGCTTTGCGGGGCAAAATTCTGATCCCTGAGGGGGTGCCCACCCCCTGCGGTCATGCGTCTGCCAAGGAAAA
>JBCBRU010000823.1:0-3437 GCA_039819565.1 Myxococcota bacterium
AACACCGCCCGAGCCGCGTCCACGGGATGCTCGATGCCCAAAGCCGCGCCCACCGCCCCGTAGGCCAAATCGCTTCCCCGCATCACCGCTGCGTCGAGGGCCGGCTGGCCTCGAGCATCCAGCGCAGCTCCTCGCCCCGCGTTGTAGAGCGGATCTGCCTCCAGCACCCGAACCGCCGCGCACACCGCTTCGAGAGCTCCGCCTCCGTCCTCCAGGACGGCCGCACCCGCCTCCACGGCGCGGCCACACCCAGCCCGGTGGGCGGTCTCCAGGGGGTCCGGAATCTTACCCGCTCCGCCGTGCACACAGATGGACCACATGTAGCCGAGGTCTCAAAGGTCGCGCCCCGACGCAATGCCCGGCATGCTGCCGTCCATGTCGCAGAGCGTCTCCGTTACGGCCGCCAGCCGCGGTCTCAAGGCCGCAAGCGTGGTCGGACTCACGATGGCGGTTTTTACCTCGCCGTCCGCGTCGGCCGCGGGCCTCGACCCCTCGAGTCTGATCCCTGCGGACAGCCTCGCCGTCCTCAGGATCAATAACCCCAACAAGAGCTTGGCCGCCCTCGAGCGACTCGCCCTCGCGGCCGGCATGGCCCCGCCGGGCGCCGAGCCAGGTTGGCTTCTGTCCTCCTTCCAGATCGACGCGTCGAGCCTCGACCTGTCCTCCCCGATTTGGATCGGCCTCAACGGCCCCGCCGGATCCGCAAGCCAAACTGCAGGAGTCGCCGTAGCCAAGGTCCGAAAGGGACGCGAGAAGACGGCGCTCTCCGCTTTCGAGGGAAGCGGGGGCAAGCTGCGCATCGAGAAGGGCTGGCTCGTCGCCGTCAATGGCGACGGTCAGTCTGCGCGACCCAAGAAGGCCTTCCGCTTTCCGACGAGCAGCAAGACGGTTCAGAAGGCGGCTGATGCCGTGATCCACCTCGACTGGGTCGGCTTTCAAGCTGCCCTCGCTGAGCAAGAGGGCATGCAGGAGGTCGTCGATGGGATGATGGGGGAGGACATGGAAGCGATGACCATCGGGCTGTCCCTCGGCGAGAGCGGAGTGAGTCTCTACGTTCAGCAGCACCCGATTTTCTCCTCGGCGATGGGCAAAATGATGAAGGCCACGAAGAACGTAAGGGGCCCGCTCGTGAGCGGCCTTCCGAACGCCTCGTACGGCCTCGTCTACGGAACCGCCACCGACTCGAGCTACAACGCGGAGCTCATAAACGGGATCCGCAAGCGTATGGAGAAAGAGGTCACCGCCGACAACCCCGAAGTGCAAAGCCTTCTGTCCGCCCTCTTCGACCTTGCCACGAACGCATCGGGCGACTGCGACCGAGGTGCTGGAGGCGTCGTCGTCCCGACCGATCCCAAAGACGTCTACTTTCTCTCGTCGAATCGCTGCGCTCGGCCCCAAGGCCCCGCTCAGGCCATGTCCAAGCTCGCCAGCGTTCTCAACAAAGAACTGACCGCCGTAGCAGCCAAGCAGGACGACGTCCCCTGGGACGGAAAGCTGGTGCACACCAAGGGCGCCGTCAAGGCAGGCGGGGTTTCGTTTTCTTCGTTGGCGCTGGAGGTGGGAGAGACCGAAGAGTTCCCGGACCTGATGAGAGTTCCGGTTCAGTACGCCACCCCCGACAGCAAGCACTTCGTCATGGGTTGGAACGCCAGCAAGAAGACCCTTGGCGCGCTCGCCGCGGCGTCCAAAGGAGACACTCAGACGCCCCTCGCCGCCTTCGCGAGCACCAACAAGCAGCTCCTCAGCCCTCGACTGGCCGAGGGCTACGTCAGCCTTCCGGCTCTCGCTGGCCCCTTCCTGACCGGGGAGCTTGCCCCCCTTCGCTTCGTCGTGGCCAGTCTTCCGCCGCTCGGCTTCGCGACCCAGCGCCAACCTGATGGTTCTTGGGTCTCGCAGATATGGTTGCCCAATCAGGTCGCCCAGCTCGCCGCCTTCGCCATGCAGATGGCCGGCGGCGGACGGTAGTCGGGTCAGAGCGGCACCGCGGTAGAGGACTTCACCTCCCGGAGCATGAAGCTCGTGTTGATCGAGCGAATCATGGTCAGCCCAAGCAGGCGCTGGCGGAGGAATCGTTCGTAGGCTTCCATGTCGGGGACCACCACGGTGAGAAAGAAGTCCACCGCCCCCGTGACCGCTGCACAGGTGGTGACCTCCGGCGCTGACCGAATGGCCTCGTGGAACTGGTCGATGACGTTGTCCTCGTGACGCTCGAGCGAAATGAAAGCGTAGGCGGTCAGCGACGGCCCCACCTTGGACCGATCCACGAGGGCTACGCGGCCCTTGATGACCCCCGCCTCCTCCATTCGCCGCACCCGACGCCAGCACGGTGAGGGGGAGAGGCCGACCCGGGCAGCCACGTCGGCCATGGGCAGACTCGCGTCCTCTTGAAGGAGAGTGAGAATCTCTCGGTCCTTTCGGTCCAACTCGACCACTTCTGACCCCATTCAATGAGTATTTTAGCAAATTCTTCCAATCGGGAGCGATTCGAAGCCCGAACTAGGCGACATTTGCCTCTCCAGGAGACCTAACGTCGCAGCATGTTCGAGAGCCGCTACGCGTCCAAGCCCGTGATCCAGGGCGCCGTGGCCTACACGTCCGAAGAGGACGCCACTTGGGCGGAGCTGACCCGTCGACTCGTGCACGTGCTGCCCGATCGAGCCGCTCCGGAGATCATGGCCGGACTGGAGCGTTTGGCTCTACCGGCCACCCGAGTCCCTCAGATCCCGGAGGTGAATGCCCGCCTCGCGCGCTACACAGGCTTTGAACTGGTACCGGTGCCCGCCATGATCGAGGCCACCGAGTTCTTCGGTCTGCTCGCACGTCGAAGCTTCCCCGTCGCCACCTTCATCCGTCGCTGGGACGAACTCGATTACGTCAAGGAGCCGGACGTGTTTCACGAGATCTTCGGGCACGCTCCGCTGCTCACCGAGCCCCGCTACGCCGACGCCATCGAGTCCTTCGGGCGCACCGCACTCGATCTCGGCCCTGCCTACTACGACGCCATTCAACGTTTGTTCTGGTTCACGGTAGAGTTCGGACTGGTGCGAGACCGACAAGATCGCCTGCGCTTTATGGGAGCGGGTATTGGTTCATCCGCTCGGGAAACCGTGAGCTGCCTGGAAGGTCCGGCGGAGCGGCGCGCTTTCGACGCCCACGAGGCCGCGAGGACCCCTTATGAAATCGACCGGGTTCAGCCGCTCTATTTCGTGCTCGACGGCATCGAGGCCCTCTACGCACTGACGACCGACCTTTCCTCGGAGCTGCGGCGCATCCCCCTCGCCGCCTGAGTCCCTAGGTCGCTCCACCGTCCTCGCACCCCGCCCCGGGTCGCTCTCCTCAGTGCGGCGCATACGCACACCCACGGAAGGCCGCGCGAGCTTCGGCGGGAAGTGGTCGTCAGTTTCCCTTGCTCTGCTCTTGACCTCGACGACGGACCG
>JBCBRU010000824.1:0-3437 GCA_039819565.1 Myxococcota bacterium
GGAAAGTCATCCAAGCGAACGACGGCACCCGTTCGACCATCCCTTTCTACGACGAGGGTCGCTCCCTGCGCGGTCCCGGCAAGAGCTTCGTCACCATCTGATTGGTGGAAGCGAAGGTCTTGCCGGGACCGCGCAGGGAGCGACCCTCGTCGTAGAAAGGGATGGTCGAACGGGTGCCGTCGTTCGCTTGGATGACTTTCCAAAAGCTCCCAGCTGGCTCCACCGTGAAATCGTTCGACTCGAGCACCGCGAGGAAGACCCGCCACGCGTTCTTGGCCAGGACCCGACTCGGAGAGAGGATCTGGATCTTCTGGCTCCGAACCTTGTTGGTGAGGATGAAGTTTCGGCAGGTAATCTCCGAAATCCACTTCACGAGCTTCTCGACCTCGCCCTCGAAGTCGAAACTCACCATCTGATTGGGCGGCGGAACCCGGCAATTCTTCCCCGACTCCGCTTTCAGGGCGCCATAGCTCCCTCCGCTCGACCCCGTCGAACGGGGCCGGGGCGGGGGCGCGGGCCGGGGGTTGGACCGACGCCCGGGGTTGATCTTCGGCTTGGCTCGGGTCGGCGCCGCGGCGCTCTGACGTATCCCCGGGAGGCGCGTGGGGATGGCCAGGTCGCGCTGCCGGTCGAGCGGGCTTTGGGGCTTGGCAGGGAGCCGCGTCGGGGGCACCTGCGCGGTCGCCGCGACGGGGCGCGCGAGCGGGGCAAAAGCGGTCACGAGGACGAGGACCGCAGAGAGCTTGGACGTGAGCATGATGATTCGGGAACTCAGCGGATGGAGTAGTTCATCGTCTGCGGCTTACCGCGGCGGACGAGGTCGACAGTAATGGAGTCGGCATCCTTCAGCTTCGAATAGATCTCCAGCGCCTTGTCAGGGCTGTTGATTTCGTAGCCGTTGATCTTCTGAACGATGTCTCCGTTCTGGATGCCGATCTTCGAGTAGAGGGAGTTGGGGCGAATGGAGAAGAGCTTGAAGCCGTTCGATTTGCCGTTCTTGAAGCTCGGTACGATGCGCGCCTGGCGCGCGATCTGGTTCAGATTCGAGAGGACGTTATCGATCTCGGACTTCTCGATCTCGTAGGCTTTGTCACCCAGCTTGCGGACGCCCTCGCCGATGTCGGGCCCCGACGGCTCTGGCTTGGGGGCCGCTGCGATCTGGGGCGTGGTCACCTTCTTGGCCGCTTGATCCAAGGTGAAGATCTCGCAGCTGCCGGAGCGACTCACACACACTTGGCGCCGAAAGACGGCGGTGACGGTGGCCTGATCGAGGAGTTTTTCGCCGGGGGCCACCACCGTGACGTCTCCGCCGGCGGTGGCCTCGAACACGGCCCAGGACGTCTCGGCGTCTCCGAACCACATGGTTGCGAGGAGGTTGGCGGGGACCGACGAGGCTTGGCAGCGGTCCGGGTTGCAGGCGCCCGCGTCGATCGCGCCCTCATCGCGCTCGTCCGCCGCGGCCTGCGCGGCGAGCTCGGCGGCGCTCGGCTCCACGGGCCTGAGATCTTCCCGCTCGGCGTCGAACAGATTCCGCTCGAGGAACGCATCCGCGTCGCGGCTCGACTCCGGGGTGGCCCGAATGCTGCGCCGGACCGGGCCCCGAGCCGAGTATAGACTCGTCACCGGGGGCTGCAGGGCCCGACCAACGAAGACGTTCGTGACCTTGGCGGTCAGGTAGCCTCCGGCCATGACGGCGGCGACGACGAACGTCCAGAAGTAGCTCTTGAAGTACCCGTCCAGCACGCGAGCGCTCGTACAGCATGACCCGTGCCACCGAGGTCGGTTTCTTCCCGGCCATGTCCGGCCGCGGTTGGCTGACAATTTGGCAGAGGACCCGGGGGACGCGGACATCCTGTCTTGGATGTGCTGATAATGAACGCATGTGCGGCCGGTTCACGCTCGATGCGCCACCGGACATCGTGCAGCAGCTGTTCGATTTCGCGGCCCCGCCTCCTTCCTGGGAGCCGGAGCGTACGGACCGGCCTCGATACAACATCGCCCCTACCCAGCCTATTTTGGTGATCAGAGGGGGGCCCGAGGGTCGTGCCGGCGCCTGGGCTCGCTGGGGGGTCACAGCGGCCAAGCAGCGCCTCGCGATCAACGCTCGAAGCGAGACGGTGTTCGAGCGCTCCGCCTTCCGGACCGCGGTCCGCTCCCGTCGAGTGCTGGTGCCAGCCTCCGGTTTTCTCGAGTGGAAGGTGGTGGGACGCCGCCGCCGACCTCGTCATATCGTGCCTGTCGACGGGGGCTTACTCGCCTTCGCGGGCGTGGTGACGGAGTCCCGAACGGGGGACTTGGGGTGCGCCATTCTGACCACCCGTGCGAACTCCGATGTGGTCCCGATTCATGACCGGATGCCGGTGATTCTCTGCCCCGAGCAGCAGGCCGCGTGGCTCGACCCGGACCTCGAGTCGCCCTACGCCCTCGAGCCGCTCTTCGCCCCCTTGGCGGAGGGGCGGCTTCGCCTGGTGCCCGTCTCGGAACGGGTCAACAAGGTCCAACACGACGACCCCGACTGCCTCGCGCCGGCCGAGCCCGAGGCCGAAGCCGCCGCAGAGGTTGCGGAAAGCGCGAGGCATCAACGCCGACCGTCCCGACGGACCCCGAGAGGTGCGGACCCTCGCCAGCTCGGCTTTGACTTCGGGGTCACCCTTGCTCCTGCGCGTCGGATCGGCGAACGATCCGAAGGCGAGTGAGTGCTTTCTCTGACTTCGTAGCCGCCTTTCACGCCCACCGACTGATCGACCCCAACCGATGCGTCGAGCTGGGAGTCGAGGAGCGTCTCGACGAGCTGCCGGATCCAAGCCTCGCCGCCGGCGCGGCCCAGGTCGCCTCGGCCGAGACGCTCCTGGAGAGGGCCCGCGAGCTCGACCGCGGCGGGCTCGACTTCGATGCCTGTCTCGATCTCGACTTGGCCAGCCGACTGCTCGAACGGGAGATCCACGACGGGACCTATACGTTCAACGGCCGGACCACCCGCCAGCAGCTCCCCACCGCGGGGGACGATATCGCGGGTGGGTTGTTCACCTTGTTCATCAATGACCCGCGACCTCCGGAAGAGCGGCTCGCCAACATCACCGCCCGCCTGGAGATGGTCCCGGACTATCTGGACGCCCTCGTGCGGCGACTCAAGACGCCCGTACGAAGGTGGGTGGCCATCGACCGGGAGAAGGTCGAGGGCCTGCCGAGCTTGTTCGCGGAGCTGCGAGGTTGGGGGGAGTCCGTGGGTTACGCGGATCTCTCCCGTTTCGAGGCGGCTCGAGGGAAGGCCGAAGGCGCCCTGAAGATGTATCTCGACCACCTCTCCCAGCTCGATGCCCCGAAGCTCCACGATGCGTCGGCCCGTCGACTCTCCCACGTGGATGCTCTCCGAGGTCTCGAGCTGGGAGAGGTGGTCGAGATACATCTTCAGGGCGCCTTCGGCCTTCCCTCGAGCC
>JBCBRU010000825.1:0-3429 GCA_039819565.1 Myxococcota bacterium
ACCAGATCCACGCCGAGGTCCCGAGCGGTGGCCATCTGCGATGAAGTCTCGACACCTTCCAAAACGGAACGGATCCCTCGGGCGCGAGCAAAGGCGAGGAGTCCTCGTAGCAGAGGCTCATAGGCGGGATCCTCAAGACGGCGAAACCACCCGCCGTCGAGCTTGATGACGTCTACGGATTCGAGAAGATCAAAGGAGAAGAGGTTCTTCTCACCTCCCACGTCGTCGAGGGCCAACCGCACCCCGGCCGCGCGCAGGCGGTCGACCAACTTCATGATGGCCTGAAGGTTCGAAGCGGTGGTGCGCTCGAGAACCTCCACCACGAGCCGAGGATGGCCCGTGAAAGCTCGCGACCAGTGCTCGACCTGCCACGCTTCCTCACAAACATGAGGATCGAGGTTTACGAAAAGCTCCCCGATGGCCGGCCGATGCTCGAGCTGGAAGGCCTTGCTCCGGGCCTCCAGCATGAAGAATAGGGTCCGGTCGGCATGGAGAGCCGAGAAAACCCGCGACGGAGGCACCTCTCGACCGTCGAGATGAAATCGCGACAGAGCCTCGAAGCCGATCGAATCGCCGCTCGAGACCTCGACCAAGGGCTGGAATTCACACGAGAAACGGCTCGTCTCGACATGTCGGAGAATCGCCTCCTTGAGCCGCCCCGCCGACTTCGCCATGAACGGGTTCTACCAAGAATGAACCGGGTCGTCGTCCCATCCTTGGACGAAAGGTGCTAGCCGCTCCTCCATGAGCCCACCGCTGCCATCGATGCGGCGTTTCAAACCCTGAGCACGATTCCGATGGACATAGGCCATCCTGCGGAATTCAGGGCGCTGAGGAGCCGCCCCATACGTGCTCGAAGCCAGTTATCTCGCCCCTCATCCGCCCCGTAAGCCGTCACGAAGTCGACCGCGACCCACCCGTCGGTCTCCTCAAAGAGGAGGTCCAAAACGCCGTCGACTACGCCTTCTGGGGTGTCCATCCAGACAGGGTGTCGACGCAATGCGCGCGCAGCGGTCCGGGCCCGCTCAAACAGGCCATCCTGCAGGAGCTCCTCCATCGCCTCCGAGGCCGCATCGACCTCGGCTGCGCTCGCCTCCAGGCTTCGTCCGTAGCCCCGGACCAGCGCTCGGGTTCCCTCGCTGGAGGCGTCCCACGGCAGGTCTTCGAGCACCCTGTGGATGAGTTGACCGTATCGTTGGCCACTGGGTCGAGACGAAGCCCCGGCCAAGGTCCGCTCGACGATCGACAGCTCACCCAGCCCCTCGGACGGGGGCTCGCGAAGATCCACCCGTTCCACCGCCGCGGCTCGGCCCATCTCGCGACGGGTCTCCAAAGCCTCCCGCCAGGCGGTGAAGCGCTCCACGCTCGGAGCCGCAGCGGGGCCGTCGGCGAGGAAACGCTCGTGAGCCAGTCCGAAGGTCGCAGGCGGACGGTCGGGGAGCTGGTTCGGATCCCACCAGGTGACTTCGATGCCGTCCTCCAGGACGTAGCGACCCGGGCACACGGATCGAAACCGTCGCCCCTCGGGGGTGCGGACGTAGCTCTCGGGGCCAAAGGACGCCGTCTCGGGGGCGGCTTGCGGCTCGGCTCGCGGGCGGGGACGAAGCGCCTTGAGAATCGGTCGTAGCCAACTGTCCTGTTCGAAGCTGGGGAGGTGCGGACCGGCCGTGGGTACGATCAGAAGATCCCGGGCCCGAGTTGCGGCCACGTAGGCCAGTCGCCGGACCTCCGCAGTCGCAAGGCGCTTTCCCTCGGCCTCGCCCTCTAGAAAAGGGCGGGGGATCAATCCCGCAGTCTTTCGGGCCATGAGTCCGGCCTCTGGACGGCGGACTTCGGAGGCCCAGCCTCGACCGTGTTGATGGGGGTCGGCGAGGACCACGACCGGAAACTCAAGCCCTTTTGCGCGATGCACGGTCATCATTCGGATGCCGTCCGCGGCTTCCTCGTTCACCGTTCCCTCCGTGGACCCGGGACGATCGGCGGCGGCGCGAAGGTGGTGGACGAAGCCGCGGAAGCTGAAGCCTTCCGACTCCTCGAACTCCCGGGCGAGGTCGAGGGCCGACTGAACGTTGTCCAGAACCCGCCCCCCTCCGGGACGAAGTCCGAGTCCGACGTGAGCTCTCGTGCTCCGCAGGACAGCCTGCAGTGTATCGGCGAAGGATCTTCGGTTTCGATGGAGAGAGAGGGTCCTCAGGACCTCGAGTGCGGCGCGGATTTCGGGATCCTCCGGGGCGCCCGCCTTCGGAGCACGGAAAGGATGAAGGGAGCCTTGACGACGACGCCACTCCCATAGCGAGGCGTCCGTAAATCCAAAGAAGGGCCCTTTCAGCGCCCCGTAGACCATCAGCTCATCTTCGGGCCACTCGAGGGCGTGGAGCACCGTGAGGAGCCCCTCGATTTCATCCCGATTGTGGAGCGCCCGAGCGCCGACGAGCACGGAGGGCAGCCCCTGGCGCTCGAGCTCGGCCTCGAAGGCGGCGGTGGCGAGCTCGCGCTGATGGCGAACGGATCGAAAGAGGAGACAAACATCCGAGGCTCGCACCGGACGCCGTCCCTCTAGGTCGCGTACCTGCCAGTTGCTCTCTCGAACGAGCCACGCGAGGAAGGCGGCGACGGTGCTGGGATGGCTCCGCCGGATGGCCTCGCGGTTGAGCTCACCCGACCTGTCTACCGGGTGACGCGCGGGGAGGGCGATGAGGGCGGGCTGGTTGGGCTGCGAAGACGGGCCCCCCGAGAGGGGCAGTCCGCCGTCCGTCTTTACAAGATCACCGAAAGCTCGGTTGACTAGTGCCTGGATCGGGGTCACCGAGCGGTGACTCGTGCCGAGGCTTAGGAGCTCCCCCCCTGAGCGCACGAGGGTGGCCCGAGCTCGAGCGAAGAGGGCAGGATCCGCCCGACGGAACCCGTAGATGGACTGCTTGGGATCCCCAACGAGGGTGAGGCGTCCCGGAGCTAGCTGGGCTGTAAAAGGGTCCTTGGCCCTGCTGTCGATCGTAGAAAGGAGGAGTACGAGCTCCATTTGCAGGGGATCCGTGTCTTGGAGCTCGTCCACCATGATGTGCTGAAAGCGTTCTTGCAGCGCTCGACGTGACTCAGGCTGGTCCCGCACGAGATCGCGGGTGAGGTGGAGCAGATCGGCGAAGTCGAGGGCTCCGGAGCGACGGAGCAGCCGTCGATAGCTGGTCTCGACCGCGCGAAGCTCCTCGCGGAGGGCAGCGGCTAGCTCTGCATCGACAGCTCGAACATAACCCTCGAGTTTTCTGCGGAGCTGGCTCGCAGTTCGGGTGACGTCCATCCGGCTCAACCCCGGTGCGTACGGGCCGGTTCCCACGGGGGCGGTCAGCCCGTTCTTGAGAAGCCCCGGGAGGGCCACTCGATGGGCCTCGAGCTCCTCCGGAGCGCGGCCTGGTCCCACCGCGAGCGCATACT
>JBCBRU010000826.1:0-3402 GCA_039819565.1 Myxococcota bacterium
ACCTACGCCCCCGGCGGATGGGCGGCGGTCGGAACCACCGTGGTCGTGGCTCCCCCGCCCCCACGCGCCGCGGCGATCGTATGGGTGCGTAGGTCCAGACGCCGCCGACGCTCGTCCAGCGACCAGCGACGTAGACGTAGCCCGGCTCGGCGGGCACCCAGTACCCCGCCAACCAGACGTAGTTACGACCGGTCCAGTACCATCGGCCTAACACCCAGACGTAGCCGTCCGCGGGCGCGGCCGTCTTTTCCTCGGCGATCGGCTGAGCGGGCGGCGCTTGCGGTGCGGTTTGGGCTCCGTCCGTTTGGGGGATGGACATCTGACAAGCTGCTTGCAGCTCTACCTGCATCTCGCCGGAGGTCGAGCCCGCTCCGGGGGCGGCCGACGGAGGGGGACAGGGGTTCGTCGGTTCCGAAGCAGGGTTGGGGCTCGGCGGCGGTGGCGCGGGCGGGACCGGGGCCCGACTCGCCGCCACCGCTACCGCTGCGGGAGGGGGCAAGGGCTGGCGAGACCAGGAGCATGTGTCTCCCTCGCACCCGCCCCGATAGGACGCTCTCTGACCGCACCCAGAGACATGCCACTGCGTCTCGGTCGTTTTGGTGAAGACCATGTCGCCCTGAGGGCAGCTCATCTCGGTGGAGGCTAACTTGGCCACCGACTGGGCGCTTCGGTCCGCTTGCGACGTCGAAGCGCAGCTCCAACCCAGCGTCGCGGCCAGCACGAGAGGAATGTTCGTACGTACCATAGCCAGAGTACTACTTTCGTCCAAAGCTCATCCGGTACGTCAAAGTGCCGTCGAGCCGCTCCCCAGACATCTGAACCATGGCCACCAGGGTGTCTCCCTTCAGCTGGTAGGTCGTTCGTTGCCCACCCTTTTCGCCCTGGCTGACCACCACGAAACCATCGGGCACTCGCTTGGCCGAGACCTTCGCCTTGCCCTTCGGTCCCTCCACCTCCATGGGCGGCGCACCGAGAGCGATGCGGAGGGCCTTACCCTCCCGACCCGTGAGGGTGAGCTTCGACCCTTCGATATGGATGCGGATCATGGGGGGAGGTGCGGTGCGCTCCTTTAGTTTCCCGCGAGCCTTGCCCTTCATGAAGACATTCATGCGGTCCGTCACCTTGTCGACTGCGGCGATCCGCGCCTTCTCTTCGGCCGGCCCGCCGATGTAGATCCAGGCGCCATTCAGATCCCCGGCTCCCGCGTACGCGAGTCCGGACCCTGCAAACATCAAGGTCGCGGCAGCAAGGCCGGCCACCGCCCAGCCCGGGCGCCAGAGGCGTTCGTGAGGTATTCGGTCGTTCATCATCGTTCTCCGTACGTCAGCTAGACGTCCACGCACTCGGCCGCGGTCTCGTCACAGATGCACGCGCAGCTGGCCTCCGTGCACTGGTTTTCCTGCCGCGCCTGACATATATCGACAGCATCCTGAATATCGTCGTCGTCGGCACAGACGACGGCATCGACCAGCCGAAGGGTCCCATCACATGTCACCCGGCATGTGCAGACGTACTGGTCTTGGCATGCCGAAAGCGAAAACAGCAGGGCGAGGGATACAAACGGTCCGCTCCATCTCATCTTGACTCCAAATCTCCTGCACTGAGCGCGCGCAGGCTCTTTTCTCCATCCAACTACGGAAGCGCAAAGCGTGCGACTTCGCCCCCATCTTTCTTCTATTCTCTCTTCATGCGCTGCGGGGCACCGCATTCATTGGCGGGTCGGCCCCCCTTCTCGCGAACCCGCGCGCGGAGGAAACCGGAGCTCGAGCCGAGCGCTGAGGACGACGTTTCGGTCGAGCTCGAGGTCCCCGACATCCGGCGTTTCTCCGTCCTCGTTGAGGAACTCGAAGCGTCGGAACGCGGGCACGCTGGCCTGAACCTGGAACCAAAGCCCCCCGCCGAGTCTGACCCCCAGGTAGGGACCAATGTCTGCACGAGACGTCGATAGTCGGGTGAGGCAGCGGTTCGGGTCCGCCTCGGTCTCATCATAGGTGGTACCGGGGAAGTCCGCGGGCTCCTCTGAACAGGGCCAAGCGTCGCGGCCTCGGTTCGGGCTCAGCTGGTAGGCATCTCCCGTCAGGGTGGCGCTCAGCCCGAGCTCGAGACGCTCGAAGGGCGTCCATCGTAAGTCGAGATTTAGGGGAAAGACGAAATCGAGGGCGACGGTCTCGGAGACTTGCCAATTCAGAAGCAGGGCGGGGAGAGGCGCGAGCTCACCCAAGCTGTTGCCGACGAATATCCCCCCGCCGATGCGCAGATTCGTCTCCAGCTGGTAGCTGAGGATGGCTCCAAATTGGCCCCGGAAGGACTCTTCGACATCGAGATCGATGAAGTCACTCGAGAGTCCGGCACCGGCGCGAAGAAGCATGGACCACTTGTCGTCGAAGCGATGGGATAGGGTGGTGACGACGGCGACCGCGTGAAACTCCCGTGAACCTCCGAAGAGAAGGGAGTTGCTCTCCTGGTCCGCGAAGAGAAGTCCGTAGCTCGCGCCCACGACCAGCACCGACTGAGCACCGAGCTTGATGGGGAGGTTGAGCGCGGCGCTGATCTCGGCCGTCTCGACCCTCGCGACCGGGTCCGGCTCGACGGCGTCGTTGACCGTAGAGAGGAAGGAAACGTCAGAGTCTGGAACGTAGGTTCCGCTCACCCGAACGAACTGAGCGGCCGCCACCTGGGCGTACGAAGCGACGAGGAAGACCACCCACGCGAGGGTGAGCTTGCTATAGGGGAAGATACGTTTACGTTTCACGGGTTGGACTCCGAAGTGCGGCCGAAGCCCCGGCGTCGCCAAGGATCCCATAGACCGCGGGTATGACGAGAAGGACCAAGGCGGTGCTGGCGAGCGTGCCAAAGACGATACTGGTGGCGATGGGAATCAACGACTGAGCCTGGAGACTGCGCTCGAACATGAGAGGGATGAGGCCAGCCATCGTGGTGATCGAGGTCAGGAGCACGGCTCGAAACCGAGCCCGGCTTGCGGCCTTGGCGGCGGCCTCGACCGTCGACCCCCGGTGGATCTCACCTCGCATGTTCTCGACGAGGAGGATGGAGTCGTTGACCACGACCCCCGCGAGAGCACAAAAGCCGAGCACCCCCGGCATCGACAGCTGAGTGCCCAGAAGCAGGTTCCCCAGCACCACCCCGACGAAGGCGAGGGGAATCGCCGCCATGACCACGAGGGGCTCGACGTAGCTTCGGAACTGAAAGCTCAGGAGCACGAAGATGGCAAACAGACCTATCCCAAAGCCCCGTACCATCGACGCCATCGTCTTGTCGGTCTCCGCCGACTGCCCCTCGAAGTCGATCTCCACGCCGGGCAGCTCTTCGGGAAGCCTCTGCGCTAACGAGGATTTGTAGAGGTTGGTGAGCTCCAGCGCGTTGGCCACTTCGGTATCGACG
>JBCBRU010000827.1:0-3397 GCA_039819565.1 Myxococcota bacterium
GCTTGGGTCGACGGCGTCCAGGTCCTCTCCGAGCGCACGGTCACTGGCGGAGGTCGCGATCCCTTCGTAGTGAGGCTCGAGATCGCCCCGGGGCGCCATCGTCTATTGCTGAAGTCCGCCCAGGACACGGGGTCTTGGTGGGCCGACGTTCGATGGACCGAGGTCGGCGGCGGTGAGACCCAGCGCATCCAACCTCTGGTCGCGGATGCCGCACCCACGGGAGGAGTCGGCCGGCGAGACGCAGGTCGGCCGGCGCCGGCTAGGGCGCGGCCGGGAGCTCTGCGGGCAGCCCTGGCTCGAGCGGAACGACAGGGTTTGCGTCTCGAGGCTCTCCGCCTCGCTGGATCGCTCGTAGCTCTCGCACCCCGTTCAATCCTTCTTCGACGACGTGCCGCACTCACGGCCTGGCGTCATGAGGAGGTGGGGCGGGCCACCGACCTGCTGGAGAGCCTTGCCGAACAACACGGTCGCGCCTTCCCTCGACTGCTTCTCGATCGGGCCCGTTTTCTGACCGGTCGCGGCTTCTCCGACGAGGCCTTGGCGCTTCTCGAACAGGCCGTGAGAGCGCCGGCGGCGGCTCGAGCTGCCGTCGCTTCGACTCGAGCCGACTACTTCGAAAGACAGCGATGGACCGAAGACCGCTGCCGAGCCTGGAGCGCCGCGATCGAGGCGCGGCCCGGCTGGGTGCGAGCGCGTCGCGAGCGGGCTAACTGCCTGGCCGCTCTCGGGTTTCGTCGTGAGGCGGACGAGCTGCGTCGTTCGCTGGTAGCGCGTTTTCCCGGATCCACCGCCACGTGGGCACGACTGCTCGGCAGCGATCGCGAGTCCGGAGATCTCGATGCTGCACGGGCGGATGGCGCGGCCTGGCTCCGGGCAGCTCCACATCGTACCTCTCCTCGCCTCGCTCTGGCCGACGTGGCGCGTCGCCAAGGTGACCTGGCGGAGGCGAAGCGTCATCTCGACAGGGCCATCGCTCTCGACCCCGACAACCCTCGACCGTGGTCGCAGCTAGCGAAGGTCCACTATCAAGGGAACGAAGAGTCGGCAGCGATCGCGGCATGGCGGTCGAGCCTCGAGCGAAACCCCGACGACGACGCTACGGCTCGGCGACTCGAATGGCTGGCGCCAAGTGATGAGGGGCCCTGGCGGGCGGACATTCCAGACGAGGCTCGCGTGCAGGCGGCTCTGGCCCTTCGTAGTCGTGAACGGGTTCGCGGAGCCCATACGCGCACCCTCCTCGACCATGAGGTCACGGTGGCGAAAGCCGACGGAAGTACCACGGAAGTCGTGACGCTCATCGTGCAGGCCCTCGATGATTCCGGCAGAGATCAGCTCACCAAGATCGACCTTCGGAGGGGAGGGCATCTCAGGATTTTGAAGGCCTACGCGCTCGATGAGGACGGTACGCGCCGCCAAGCCTCCAGTATCCGCCGACGCACTGCGCGTTTCCGCAACTTAGCCGTCGGAAGTGCCGTAGTCATTCAGTATCGCCATGAAGGGAAGCCTCCTCCGTTTCTCTCCCGACATCTCGCCCGAGGATGGTGGTTTCAAGGCAATGCGGCCTTCGTTCACAGCAGCGAGTGGATCCTGTGGCGACCGGCCGGTGCCAACTTGCACGAGTGGCTCAAGGACCCGCAAGGTCGAGTTCAGAGAGAGGTCCGACGGGACGGAGATTTCGAGCGCGTGGCTTGGCGAGCCCAAGGCATTCCCCCCCTAGATGTTGAGCCGAGCATGCCCACGGCGCGGGAGGTTGGGACCAATCTCCTGGTCTCGACCGTGCCCGACTGGTCGACCTTCCTGCAGTGGGAGAAGGCGCTGATGACCGGGGTCTTCCGCACCGATCCGCAGCTGCAGGAGCTCGCCCAGCGCATCGTGGGAGACGCCGCCTCCCCGCGCGAGAAGGCCCTTCGACTTCACGCGTGGCTTATGGCCCAGATCCGGTACCAGCAAGACTACGAAGACCACATTGCAGGGGTTCGACCTCATCCCGCGCCGGTGGTGCTCGAGCGAAGCTACGGGGACTGCAAGGACAAGTCGGTGCTCTTCATTGCGATGGCTCGGCATGTAGGGCTCGAGGCCCGTTTCGCTCTTCTTCGTACGAGACCGAAAGGGCCCTTGCTACAGGAGATCCCGATGCAGCAGTTCGACCACGCGATCGTGTACGTGCCCGAGCAACCCGGTCTGGAGCGTGGCTTCTTCGTCGACAGCACCGCCGACGCCCTTGATCTGGAGGCCCTCCGCTCTGACGACGTGGGCACGCGGGCCCTCGTTTTTGATCCGAGTGTGAGCTCTCATGAGTGGCGGGATATTCCCTTTCGGGGACCCGAAGAAAACGGAAGGAGTCTGGCCCTTCAGCTCGACATTGATGCATCCGGAGGGGCGTCCGGCACCGTGGACCTCGAGGGTTGGGGCAGTACCGGAAGCGCCCTTCGGCGGTTGGCCCGAAACGCTCAGCGTCTGGAGCAGGCGGCCAAAGGCATGACCGGGCGCTTGCTGCGAGGGGCCAACGTACGGAAGGTCGAGGCGATCGAGGTGAAAGACCTCCGCGCGCCCGCCCACCTTCGTATGTCGGTGGCGGTGCCGGGGCTTCTGCGAAGGGAGGCGGGTGACCTCAGGTTGCGAGTGCCCCCGGCTTGGAACCCACGAGGACTGTTCTCGCTCGAAACCAGAAAACACCCTCTGGTGCTCGGCGTGCCCTCGGTGATCCACTGGACCGCGACCTTCAGCCTCCCACGCGAGTTGCGGGTGCGAAGGCTTCCGCCGGCCGTGAAGGTCAACGCAAGGTGCTTCAGCTTCATCCGCAAGTCACGGCGCTCCGGAGCTCAGATAGAGGTCACGCAGAGCTTTAGCTCCACATGCGAACGTGTCGATGTCGAGGCTTACGCGGAGCATCGGGCCCAGGCTGAGGCCGTCATGAAGGCGCTCGAAGACGAAGTGGTGCTGCGGCGGCGCTGAGAGCTCCTCGATCAAGGCTACCCGCGGGCCAGACACTCATCCCTCTTTGGCACCGACCCGGACGGAGGTCTCCATGGATTGCCCTGTGTCCGGATCCCGGGCCGACAGGCTCAGCATCCCGTCTGGAGAGAGCGCAAAGTTCACCTCTACTTGGACCTGACCCGCCGGAGCCGGACGAAGGCCGGAGAAGTCGAACTCACCGAGCAATTCGTTGTCGCGGGCCCGGTGGTAGTCCCCCTGATAGATGCGCATCTCCAAATTGAGCTGGTCATCCTGACTGGTCGTAAACTGAAGCTCCTTGGCGTTGGGCGTGGGGTCGTTGCGCTCGAAGATATGGTGCAGGTTGCCATCGGCATCCTCGATGCCGATGGCCATGGGGATGACGTCGAGGAGCTGAATTTGGCTCTCTTCATCCTCGAGGGACCAGGCGAACATAGCTGCC